>DASUDS010000129.1:0-4157 GCA_036275455.1 Porticoccaceae bacterium | reverse complement strand
AAAAAAAGCGGCGTCGGATGACGCCGCTCAAGGGTCTGACCGGCTAGCCTAGAGGGGGAGGGTCGCCGGTCGCTCAACACGACAAGAGATCTGCCTTGCACGGCATGAGACCCGGACCACTTCGGCAAAGTTCATTGCGCGGAAAATTTTTTTCCGTTCCCGAGCGCCTGGGCTGTCGAGCGGCAGCCCGCCATCGGGTGGCCGCCTCCAGCAGCGCACACGATCATCGACGGAACACGATCGTCATCAGCAGCAGCACACGAGCGCCAGCAGCACACGAGCGCCGGCCGCGGCTGACAGCCACCGGTGGTGGCGTGTACCATTCCCGGGGCCGGGAACCCTTGACCTGGCAACGATCTCCCATCCTCCCGCTGCGCGGCGCCGGCCGGGCTCCGGATCCCTGCGAACGGCTTGCCGATGACCGAAATCTACTTTGTCCGCCACGGCCAGGCTTCGCTCGGCGCGCGCAATTACGATCAGTTGTCGCCGCTCGGCTGGGAACAGGCGCGCTGGCTCGGGGAATACTTTCGCAGCCGCAATCTCGGCTTCGATCGGGTGATCGTCGGCGACATGCGCCGTCACCGCGAGACGCTGGCAAGCATCGCCACCGGCATGGGCACGCAATTCACGCCCGAGGTCGATGCGCGCCTCAACGAATTCCGCTTTCACCCGGTCATGCGTCTGTACTGCCGCCGGCATCGGCCCGGACTGCCGGAGCCCACCACCGCCGCGGAATTCTTCGGCATCCTGCGCGCAGTGATGGCGGCCTGGATCGCCGGTGACCTCGATGCCGAGTTGGCCGCAGATGCCGAAGGCCGCCAGGTTGCAGATACCGAAGGCCATCAGGCCGCAGACGCCGAAGGCCACAAGGTGGAGAGCTGGACGGCTTTCAACCAGCGCGTGGTGGCGAGCATGAGGGAGATGAGTGCCGGGCCCCAGGGGCAGCGCATCCTGGTGGTGTCCTCCGGCGGCCCCAAGTCGCTGGCGATCAAGCATGCGATGGGGCTGTCCGACGCCGCGGCCGTAGAACTGATGATGCAGATCCGCAATACCGCGCTGACCCGCTTCCTGCACGATGGACAGCGCCTGGCATTGCACGCGTTCAACGGCCTCGCGCACATGGAACGCCCGGATCGCGAACATTCGATCACCATGGCCTGATGCGCGCCGGGGACTCTTGCCCGGACTGGTTACCCTTCACCCAGATGATGTTGATCCACCAGAGATTGATCCACCAGAGGTTGATCCACCAGATGTTGACCCACCAGAGGACTGGCTACCGATGAACTTCGACTATTCCGACACGGCCCGCGATCTCCAGCTGCGCCTGCAGCAGTTCATGGATGAAGAGATCTACCCGGTCGAGCACGCCTATCAGGAGTACCTCAAGACCGCCGCCAATCCCTGGGCCAGTCCGCCGCTGATGGTGGAATTGAAGGCCAAAGCCAAGCGAGCCGGGCTGTGGAATCTGTTTCTGCCCGCGCGCCACCACCCGGACGGACTCACCAACCTCGATTACGCGCCGCTGGCCGAGATCATGGGCCGGGTGCTGTGGGCGCCGGAAGTGTTCAACTGCAACGCCCCCGATACCGGCAACATGGAAGTGTTCATCAAGTACGGCACCGAAGCGCAGAAGGCGCGCTGGCTGGAGCCGCTGCTGGCCGGCGACATCCGCTCCGCATTCGCCATGACCGAGCCCGACGTGGCCTGTTCGGATGCCACCAACGTGCAGTGTTCGATCGTCCGCGACGGTGACGAATACGTCATCAATGGCCGCAAGTGGTTCATCACCGGGATCCTGCACGAGAACTGCAAGATCATCATCCTGATGGGCAAGACCGATCCCGACAATCCCAACCGCCACATCCAGCAGTCGCAGATCCTGGTGCCCCGCGACACCCCGGGTGTCCGGGTGACCCGCGCGCTCACCACGCTCGGTTATGCCGATCCGCCGCTGGGCCACGGCGAAATGGTGTTCGAGAACGTGCGCGTGCCGGTGGAGAACGTGCTGCTCGGCGAGGGCCGCGGCTTCGAGATTGCCCAGGGCCGGCTCGGCCCGGGGCGCATCCACCACTGCATGCGCCTGATCGGCTGCGCGCAGCGCGCCCTGGAGCTGATGTGCCAGCGCGTCGAGCGGCGCAGCACCTTCGGCCGCAAGCTGAGCGAGCACCAGTCGGTGCGCGAGGACATCGCCCAATCGTACTGCGACATCGAGCAGGCCCGCCTGCTGACCCTGCGCGCGGCGGAGAAGATCGACCGCGCGGGCACCAAGGAGGCTCGCGACCTGATCGCGGCGATCAAGATCGTCACCCCGGCCATGGCCCAGCGGGTCATCGACCGCGCCATCCAGGTGCACGGCGCCGGTGGCCTCACCGACGACTACTTCCTCGCCGAGGCCTTCACCTACGCGCGCCAGATCCGCTTCGCCGACGGCCCCGACCAGGTGCACATGATGCAGCTCGGCCGCTCGCTGGTGAAACAGTACGCCTGACGGGGAAATTCACCATGGCACAACCGATCGATCAACTGCCCGTAGACCGTCTGGGCGCGTACCTGACCGCCCAGATCGCGGGCTTCGGCAGCCTGCAGCAGGCCGAGAAGTTCGAAGGCGGCCAGTCCAATCCCACCTTCCTACTCACCGCGAGCAGCGGCCGCTACGTGCTGCGGCGCAAGCCGCCGGGCGAGGTGTTGCCCTCGGCCCACGCCGTGGACCGCGAATACCGGGTGATGAAGGCGCTTGCCGGCACCCGCGTGCCGGTGCCCCGGATGCGGGTGCTGTGCGAGGACGACGACGTCATCGGCAGCATGTTCTACGTGATGGATTTCCTCGACGGCAACGTCTACTGGGACGCGCCCCTGCAGGGCTTCGCCAATGCCGATCGCACCGCCATGTACGACCGCATGAACGCGGTGCTCGCCGATCTGCATCAGGTCGATGTCGCGGCCGTCGGGCTCGCCGATTTCGGCAAGCCGGGCAATTACTTCGAGCGCCAGTGCAACCGCTGGGTCAAGCAATACCGCGCCTCCGAGACCGAACGCATCGAGGCGATGGAGACCCTGATGGCTTGGCTGCCGGGGCGGATGCCCGCCGACGATGGCCGAGTGGCACTCATCCACGGCGACTACCGGCTCGACAATCTCATGTTTGCCAAGGACCGGCCCGAGATCATCGCCATCCTGGACTGGGAGCTGTCCACCCTCGGCCACCCGTTCTCCGACATCGCCTACCAGTGCATGCAACTGCGCATTCCGGCCGATCCGAACCTCGGCAATCTCGGCGGCCTGGGCGGCCTCGACCGCCGCGCGCTGGGCATTCCCACCGAAGAGGAATATGTGGCCCGCTACTGCGAACGCATGGGCCTGCCCGGGATTCCCGACTGGTCGTTCTATCTGGGCTTCAGCTTCTTCCGCTTCGCCGCCATCCTGCAGGGCATCATGAAGCGCTACCAGGACGGCACCGCCTCCAGTACCCAGGCGCTGACCTATGGCCGGATGACGCGGCCGATGGCGGAAATGGCGGTCGACTTCCTGCGCGCACAGGGCGAGCTCTGAAGCCGCGTGCAAGAACTTCAATCAACTCAGGGGGCAAACCCATGAAAGCACTGGTCTGCGAAGCCTACGGCCCGGTCGAGAACCTGGTCTATCGCGAGTTTCCCGATCCCGTTCCGGCGGACAACGAGGTGCTGGTCGATGTCGAGGCGATCGGGGTGAACTTTCCCGACGGCCTGCTGGTGGAGGGCAAATACCAGGCGCGCCCGCAATGTCCGTTCGTGCCCGGCAGCGAGTTCGCCGGCAAGGTTGCGGCCCTGGGCCCCGGCGCCAAGGGCTTCGCGGTGGGCGATCGGGTGTTCGGCTGGCACATGGGCAGCGGCGCCTACGCCGAGCGCGTTGCGGCGCTCACCGCCGAAATCCATCGGCTGCCGGCTTCGCTGTCGGTGGCCGAGGGCGCGGCGCTGCTGTGCGCCACCGGCACCGCCCACCATGCGCTGCGCCAGCGCGGCCGCCTCCAGGCCGGCGAAACCCTGGTGGTGCTGGGTGCCGCCGGCGGCACCGGCATCGGCGCGGTGCAGATCGGCAAGGCCATCGGCGCGCGAGTGATCGCGGTCTGTTCCAGCGACGAGAAGATCGAATTCGCCAAGGCGCAGGGCGCCGACCTG
>DASUDS010000128.1:0-18311 GCA_036275455.1 Porticoccaceae bacterium | reverse complement strand
GCGTAGCCGATCATCGCCAGCGAGCGGGGGATGGGCGTGGCGGTCATGATGAGCTGGTGCGGGGTGAGGCCGGCGCGGCCCTTGTCGCGCAAGGCGAGGCGCTGGTGGACGCCGAAGCGGTGCTGCTCGTCGATGATGGTCAGACCCAGGTCGTGGTAGCGGACATCGTCCTGGAACAGGGCGTGGGTGCCGACGGCGAGGCCGGCTGCGCCGCTGGCCAGGGCCTCGAGCGCGGCGGCGCGGGCGCTGCCCTTGAGCTTGCCGGTGAGCCAGGCGATGCGGATGCCGAGCGGCTCCAGCCAAGCCCCCAGGGTGGCGCGGTGCTGCTCGGCGAGGATCTCGGTGGGCGCCATCAGCGCCGCCTGACGGCCGGCACCGGCCGCCTGAAGAATGGCGTGGGCGGCAACCGCGGTCTTGCCGGAGCCGACGTCGCCCTGGAGCAGGCGCAGCATCGGCCGGGTACGGGCTAGGTCGGCGGCAATCTCGCGGCTCACCCGTTGCTGGGCGGCGGTGAAGGCGAAGGGCAGCGCGGAGAAGAAGCGCCGTTCCAGTTCCGCCGGGGCTGCCAATTCCGGCGCACCGCGCTGTTGCACTCGGGCGCGCAGCTGGCGCAGGCTGAGATGGTGGGCGAGCAGTTCCTCGAAGGCGAGGCGCTGCTGGGCCGGGTGTTCACCACCGAGCAGTTGGGCGACGGGCGCGGCAGCCGGTGGCGCGTGCAGGTAGCGCACTGCCGCGGCGAGCGGGGGCAGTGCGGGGAGCAGATTCGCCGGCAGCCAGTCGTGCAGCAGCTCGGGGTGGCGGGTCGCGGCGAGCGCCAGCGCCTGGCCGATCAGCTGGCGCAGGCGCGATTGGGTCACCCCTTCGCCGGCGGGATAGATCGGGGTCAGCGAGTCCTCCAGCACGGGTGGCGCGGCGGGATCGAGCACGCCGTATTCGGGGTGGACCAGCTCGATCCCCGCGGGGCCGACCCGCGCCTCGCCAAAGCAGCGCAGGCGCAGGCCGCGGATCAGCGCGCGCTGCTGGGCGGCGGAGAAGTGGAAGAAGCGCAGGGTCGCCACGCCGGAGCGGTCGGCGAGCTTGCATAGCAGGCTGCGGCGCCGGCCGAGCACGATGTCGGCGCCCAGTACCTCGCCCTCGATCACCGCTTCGGTGCCGGGGCGCAGCGCGGCGATGGGGGTGATGCGGGTGCGGTCCTGGTAGCGCAGCGGCAGGTGGAACAGCAGGTCCTGCACGCTGTGGATGCCGATCCGCGCCAGCCGCGCGGCGAGCTGGGGGCCGACGCCGCGCAGTGCGGTGAGATCGGGAGCCCCGGGCACCGGAGCCTGCTCCGGTGCGCCGGGATCGGGTGGTGCGACCTTGCTCAGGCCAGCCGGCCGATGGCCTCGGCCACGCGCGCGGTCTGTTCCAGCGGCACCATGTGGCCGGCCTCGGGGATCACCACCAGCTCGCTGTGGGCGATGCCGCGGCGGAAAGCCTCGGCATAGGGCAGGGGCGTGAGCTTGTCCGAGGCGCCCCAGATCAGCACGGTCCTGGCCTTGATCCGGTACAGGCGCTCGGCGAGTCCGCGCTCGGGGATCGGGAACAGGATCTTGCCGGCCATGCCCAGTTGACGGGCGTTCTGCACCAGGAAGCGTTGCAGGAAGTCGAGGTCGGAGAAATCCGCGCCCGCGGTCATCATGGCAGCGCCGGCTTCGACGTCGTGGAACAGCACCGCCGGCAGTTCGTACGGCACCATGGCGAAGATGTCGGGCATGGGGTGCGCGTCGAGCCACAGCCCTGCCGGGCAGATCAACGCCAGGCGATCGATGTCATTGGGCATCACCGCGGCCAGCTCGGCCGCCATCATGCCACCCATGGAATGGCCGACCACGATGGGTTTGACCAGCCCGAGCGCGGTCATCACGTCGTGGGTGTGCAGGGTGAAATCCAGCATGTCGCGGATTTCGTGGCACTCCTCGGAGTCGCCGTAGCCGGGCAGCAGCGGGGCGTGGACGCGAAACCGCGCGGCCAGTGCGTTGAGCAGCGGATCCTCGGCCACCAGGCCGCCGGCGCCGTGCAGATAGAAAAGGTCCGGCCCGTCGCCGCCGGTCAGCACCTGGACCGGAACCTTGTGGGTGCGGAGGGTCTCGAGGCGGATCATTGGGCACCTCCCTTGCCTGCGCAACCGTTGCGCTCGGAGACTGGGCCTGGCACGGCGCGTCGATCCAGGGGTTTGCACCAGAAGCGGTGGTCGTTCTGGTATTCGGGCCACTGGTTGCGCAGCTTCGGCATCACCTTCTCGGCAAACAGCCGGGTCGAGTGCTTGGTCTTGTCCACCGGCATGTCACCGACATGGATGAGGCAGAAGATGTTGCCCACGTGCAGACCCTTGATCATGTCCTCCATGCGCTCGCGCACGGTGTCGGGGCTGCCGGCGATGATGAAGCCGCCTTCCACCAGATCACCCCAGGACATGTGTGCGGCCTCCTCGAAGTTCGGCGAGAACTGCGACAGGGCGCCGGACTTGATGGTCTTGATGGTGCGGTAGCCCGGCGCATCGGCAAAGCCGGGGGCGATGTGCAGGCAGCGGTTGAAGAAATAGTTGACGTGAGGAGCGTACAGGCGCTCGGCCTCGGCGTCGGTCTCGGCCACGCAGATGGTCTGGGCAAAACCGGCGCGGTAGGGCGACTCGTCCGGTTCGTTGCGCTCGGTGAGCCGGTCCCAGTAGCCCTGCAACAGCGCCTTGGCACGGATATAGCCGGAGACGCTCAGGTACGAATAGGAATAGACGTTGTCGAGACAGAAGTCGTAGGTCTCCACCGAGCCGCCGCCGGGGATGTGGATGGGCGGCGGGCTCTGGATCGGCTTGGGCCAGGGGTTCACGTAGCGCAGCTTGGTGTAGCGGCCATTCCAGGCGAAGGGCTCGGTCTCGCGCCAGGCCTTGCGGACCAGATCGTGGGCCTCCTGGTAGCGCTCCCGGGTCAGCGCCGGGATGTCGCCGTAGCAGTAGTTGGTGTCCATGGAGGTGCCCACCGGGAAGCCCGCCACCAGGCGTCCGCCGCTGATCACGTCGAGCATGGCGAACTCCTCGGCGACCCGGATCGGCGGGTTGTACAGCGACAGCGAGTTGCCCAGCACCACGATGGCGGCGTTGAGCGCGCGCCGCGAGATGGCGGCCGCCATGATGTTGGGCGAGGGCATCAGGCCGTAGGCGTTCTGGTGGTGCTCGTTGACGCCGATGCCGTCATAGCCGAGCGAGTCGGCGTACTCCAGCATGTCCAGGTAGTCGTTGTAGACGTCGTGGCCCTTGACCGGATCGTAGAGCTTGGGGTCGATGTCCACCCACACCGAGCGGTGCTTCTTGCGGAAATCTTCCGGCAGATGCGGCCAGGGCATCAGGTTGAACCAGGTGAATTTCATGGGGGATCCCTGTAATGACCGCTGATCGGCGGAGCTGCGGCAACCGTGCGCGCGCTCAGGTCAGCGGGTGGTTGGTTTTTTCGCGGGCCCTGCCGATCCCGGCCTACAGGCAGCCGTCGGGTGTGCAGTAGGCCCCGGTGTCGCGCTCTGCGGCGACCCGATCCAGCACCTGCAGGAAGGTTTCCTCCCCTTGCGCGCCGGACAGCGAGAGTTTGCCGTCGAAGACGAAGAATGGCACGCCGGTGACGCCCTGGTCACGGGAATAGCGAATGCGCTCGAGCACTTCCGCGCGGCCCTCGGCACTCGCCAGGCGGGTGGCGATCGCGGTGCCGTCCAGGCCCACCTCGCCGGCGATGGCCGCCAGCGTGGCGCGGTCGCCGACATCCCGCCCGTCGCGGAAATAGGCCTGGAACAGGGCCTCGACCATGGCGTCCTCCAGGCCCGCTTCGCGCGCCCATTCGATCAGGCGGTGGGCATCCAGCGTATTGGCGCCGCGGGCGATGCGGTCGAGGTGCAGCTCCAGGCCCACGGCGGCGCCTGCCGCTGTGATCCGCCCGAACATCACCTCGATCATCTGGCGGCCGTACTTGCGCTCGATGGTCTCGCGGTAGGGATAGCCTTCGGCAGGTGCCTCGGGATGCAGCTGGTAGGGAAACCAGCGGATCTGCACGTTTAGTCCTGGGCGCTGGGCCAGGGCCTGCTCCAGCTGCCGCTTGGCGACGTAGCACCAGGGGCAGACCACGTCGGAGATGATGTCTATTTGCATGGCGGACTCCAGCTTGCTTTTACAGAACCATCACCGCGTCCATCTCCACCTGCGCACCGCGCGGCAGGGCGGCGACGCCGAGCGCGGCGCGGGCCGGATAGGGCGCGGAAAAATAGCGGGCCATCACCTCGTTGACGACGGGAAAGTGGCCGAGATCGATCAGGTAGACGTTGAGCTTGACCACGTCGGCGAGCGTGCCGCCGGCGACCGCGGCGACCGCGGCGAGGTTGTCGAACACGCGCGCGATCTGGGCTTCGATGCCGCCCTCGACCAGGGCCATGGTGGCGGGGTCCAGCGGAATCTGCCCCGACAGGTAGACGGTATCGCCGACCCGGATCGCCTGGGAATAGGTGCCGATGGCGGCGGGGGCCTGGTCACTGTGAATCACGATCTTCTTGGCCAAGGGATACCTCAGTTCTTGATGCGATGGACGGAGCAGACTTGCTTCAGGGCGCGGATGCGGCGCAGGACGTTGGCGAGATGCACCCGGTTGCGCGCCGCGATCACCATGTTGACCACGCTGGCCTGGGTATCGCGGTCGCCGACGTTGATGCGCAGGATGGTGGCCTCCTGCTCGCTGACCCGGCTCGCCAGGGTGGCGATGATGCCGCGCTCGGATACCACCACCAGCTTGAGCTCCACCGGGAATTCGCCCTTCACCGTGGACGACCACTGCAGCGGCATGCATTTCTCGCGATTGGCGCGGATGCCGCTGAGGTTCTTGCAGGATTCGCGATGGATCACCAGCCCCCGCCCGGGACTGATGTGGCCGACGATGGGATCCCCGGGCAGCGGGTAGCAGCAGCGCGCGAAGCTGGTCACCTGGCGCTGGCGGTTATCGATCAGGATCGGTGAATCCAGGTTCGGTTCGGCCTGCTCGCGCTGCTGCTGCGGCACCAGGATGTTGGCTACCGCGTAGGCGACCCGGCTGCCCAGGCCGATCTGCTGCAGCACGCCCTCGAAGCTGGCGGCGCCGGTCTCCTGGAGCAGGTGCTTGATCTGGGACTTACGGATCTGCTTGTAGCTGGTGCCGAACCGGGCCAGGGCCTGGTCGAGCAGGCGTTTGCCCAGCTCCACCGACTGCTCGTGCTGCTGGTGTTTGAGAAAGTGGCGGATGGCGCTGCGCGCCTTGGCGGTGACCACGAAATTCAGCCAGGCCGGGTTGGGCTGCGCGCCGGGCGCAGTAACGATGCGCACGCGCTGACCGCTCTCGATGGCCTGTGACAGCGGGCTCAACTGGCCGTTGATCTCGCAGGCTACACAGGTGTCGCCGATCCGGGTATGCACGGCATAGGCGAAGTCCACCGGGGTGGCACCCGCGGGCAGCCGAATGATCTTGCCTTCGGGGGTGAAGACATAGACCTCGTCGGGAAACAGGTCGGTCTTGACGTGCTCGATGAACTCCAGTGAATTGCCCGCCTGGCGTTGCAGTTCGAGCAGGCTTTTCACCCAGCGGTTGGCGCGCCCGTGGCTGCCGTCGACCGGCTCCGCGCCGCGCTTGTAGAGCCAGTGCGAGGCGATGCCGTAGTTGGCAAGATCGTCCATCTCGCGGGTGCGGATCTGCACTTCGATGGGCAGGCCGTGCATGCCGACCAGGACCGTGTGCAGGGACTGATAGCCGTTGGCCTTGGGAATGGCGATGTAGTCCTCGAACTCCCCCACCACCGGCTTGTACAGGTTGTGGACCACCCCCAGCACCCGGTAGCACTCGTCCACCGAATCCACCACGATGCGGAAGGCGAACACGTCCATCAGCGACTTGAACGAGCGCCGCTTGTTTTTCATCTTCTGGTAGATGCTCCAGAGATGTTTCTCGCGACCGTTGACGGTAGCGCTGATGCCCTCCCGCGCCAGCCGGTTTTCGATCGCCGCGCCGATTTCCGCGACCACGCCCAGGCGGCGGCCGCGCGCCTGGATCAGCGCCTCGCGAATGCGCCGGTGACGCAATGGGTGGAGGGCGGCAAAGCCCAGCTCCTCGAACTCCACGCGCATGCCGTTCATGCCCAGGCGCTGTGCGAGTGGGGCGTAGATTTCGAGGGTCTCGCGGGCGATGCGGCGGCGCTTCTCCGGAGGCAGCACGCCCAGGGTGCGCATGTTGTGGAGACGATCGGCGAGTTTGACCAGCACCACGCGGATGTCCTTGGACATCGCCAGCACCATCTTCTGGAAGTTTTCCGCCTGCTGCTCGGCGCGGGAGGAAAACTCGATCTCGGACAACTTGCTGACGCCGTCGACCAGGGCCGATACGGTGCGGCCAAAGCGCCGGGAGAGCTGTAGCCGCGTGGCCGAGGTGTCCTCGATGACGTCGTGGAGCAGCGCTGCCATCAGGCCCTCGCTGTCCATGCGCATGTCGGCGAGGATGAAGGCGACGGCGAGTGGATGGGAGATGTAGGGCTCGCCGCTGTGGCGAAACTGGCCTTCGTGACCGCTGCGGGCGTATTCGAAGGCGCGGGTCACACGCCGGACATGGGGTGCCGGCAGATAGGTGGCGAGCTTGCTTTCGAGTGCGTGAATCGCCTCCTGGCAAGCCGCGCCGGGGTCAGTCGTCGCCGGCCAGGGAAGCATCGTCCTCGAAAATGTAGGGCGGCGGCTCGGTGACGCGCGAGAGGTCGAGAGTCAGGAAATCTTCAACCTCGTCCACTTCGTCGAGAATGCTGTTGCTCACCAGGCCGTCGGCGATCTCGCGCAGTGCGACCACGGTGGCCTTGTCGTTCTCCCAGGGCACCAGTGGCTCCTTGCCGCCGGTCGCGATCTGCCGGGCGCGCTTGCTCGCGACCAGCACCAGATCGAAACGGTTGTCGACGTTTTCCAGACAATCTTCGACGGTGATTCGGGCCATGATCGGTCTCGGAGGTTTGGCTGGCTGCCCCGCAAGGGCAGCAGGGCCGTGTAGTGTACTGCAAGTGGGCGATCAAGACAGCAGCTCGGCCAGCAGCGCCCCGTGGCGGCGCTGCTGCGCTTCGACCCGCAGGCGCTCCGCGCGCACTACTGCGCACAGCTCATCCAGTGCGGTATCGAACTGGTCGTTGACGATCAGATAGTCCGCCTCGACGTAGTGCGAGATCTCCTCGCGCGCCTGGGAGACCCGGCGCTGGATCACGGATTCGTCGTCCTGGCGCCGGCCGGTCAACCGGTTCAGCAGGCAGTCCAGCGACGGCGGCAGAATGAAGATGCGCACGCAGTCCGGCCGCAGCCGATGCACCTGCGCCGAGCCCTGCCAGTCGATCTCGAGCACGATGTCGACGCCGGCCTGGAGCCGCTCCTCGACCCACCGCTCGGCGGTGCCGTAGAGGTTGCCGAACACCCGCGCGTGCTCCAGAAATTCGCCGCGCCCGATCATGGCGAGAAATTCTTCCTCGCCGACGAAGTGGTAATCGACGCCGTCCTGTTCGCCTGGGCGCATGGCGCGGGTGGTGTAGGAGATCGACACCTGGACATCGGGCAGCTTGCGCACCAGCGCCGCGAGCAGGCTGGTCTTGCCCGCGCCCGAGGGTGCGGATACGGTAAACAGGGTTCCCCTGCCGGCCATCTCTGTTGTGCTCCTGAGCCGATGTGCGCACCGCTGAGCGGTGCGGAGTTCATTCGAGATTCTGCACTTGTTCGCGAATCTGTTCGATCAATACCTTCATTTCGACCGCCGCCCGAGTCGTGGCTGCGCCGAGCGATTTCGACCCCAGCGTATTGGCTTCGCGATTCAGTTCCTGGGCGAGGAAATCGAGCTGCCGCCCGGCCGGCCCGGCCTGGTTCAGCACGCGGCGAAATTCGGCGCAATGGGTGACGAGGCGGTCGAGTTCCTCGTCGACGTCGGCGCGCTGGGCGAGGTAGACCAGCTCCTGTTCCAGGCGGCCCTGGTCGATTTCCGCGGCGAGTTCGTCGAGCCGCTCGCGCAGCTTGCGCCGCTGGGTGGCGAGCAGCTCGGGGAGCGCCTTGCGCACTTGCGCCACTTCCTCGCCGAGGCGCTCCAGGCGGTCGTCGATCAGGCGTGCCAGCTGGGCGCCCTCGCGGGCGCGGCCCTCTGCCAGGATGTCGAGCGCAGACGCGAACAGCGCGTGCGCGGCGCCAACGCGGGCCTGGGCGTCCGGCGTTGCGGCAAGCACCACGCCCGGCAGCCCCAGCAGCGCCACCGGCGATAGCGGCGCGCTGTCCGGCAGCTGTGCGGCGATCGCGGAGCAGGTTTGCAGATAGGCATCGAGGCGGCGGCGGTCGATGACCACTTCGGTGTGCGCGCCGGACTCGGTCATGGTCAGGACGGCATCGACCTTGCCGCGCGCGAGGCGCGACCGCAGCACTTCGCGCAGCGGCATCTCCAGTTCGCGAAGCAATTCGGGAAGGCGAAAATGGGGCTCCAGAAAGCGCTGGTTTACCGAGCGCAGCTCCCAGGTCAGGGTGCAGTCGGGCAATTGCGCGCTGGCGCGGGCAAAGGCGGTCATGCTGTTGGGCATCGAGCTGGCTCGAGATACGGCTCCGCGCATCTTAGCAAAAGCGCCGAGGCGCTCTCTTCCATGCACTACAATGGCGCCCTGCGATCCGCACTCCCGCCGCACAGGCGTACTTCGTCGAGGAATCACCATGACCAGACCCAGTGGCCGGCGGCCGGAGCAGTTGCGCCCGGTGAAGATCGAGCGCGACTTCACCAAGCACGCGGAAGGCTCGGTACTGGTGTGCTTCGGTGATACCCGGGTGATCTGTACGGCCAGCGTCGAGGCCGGGGTGCCGCGCTTTCTGCGTGGCAAGAATCAGGGTTGGCTCACCGCCGAGTACGGCATGCTGCCGCGCTCCACCAACGAGCGCATGGGCCGCGAGGCGGCGCGCGGCGGCCAGGGCGGTCGCACCCAGGAGATCCAGCGCCTGATCGGGCGTTCGCTGCGCGCGGCGCTGGATCTGAAGAAGCTCGGAGAGAACACCATCACCGTGGATTGCGACGTGATTCAGGCCGACGGTGGCACCCGGACTGCCGCGATCACCGGCGCCTGCGTGGCGGTAGTGGATGCGCTGCGTCACCTCCAGCGCCGCAAGCGCATCACCGAGGATCCGCTGCGCTGCCTGATCGCCTCGGTCTCCGTCGGCATCCACAAGGGACATCCGGTGCTGGATCTCGACTACGCGGAAGATGCCAGCGCCGAGACCGATCTCAACGTGGTGATGACCGCTCAGGGCGGCTTCGTCGAGGTACAGGGCACCGCGGAAGGCGCGCCCTTCTCGGGCGAGGAGCTCGACGCCATGTTGACCCTGGCGCGGCGCGGCGTTGCCGATCTGGTGCGGGTGCAGCAGATGGCGCTGGCCCAGTAGGGCGCTGCCGGGTGGGAAGGCCCGGCAGCGAAATCTCGCCGCCGGCGGAGATCGGCCAGATCAGAGGTCAAGGCCCGATCAGAGGTCGAGAATGTCGTAATCGACGATCACTGGTGCGTGGCTGGAGAACGCCTTGGCCTTGTAGATGACTGCGTATTCCACCGTGCGCGCCAGATCCCGCGACACCAGCTGGGTGTCGGTGCGCCAGCCATCGCCCTTGCCCTGGGTGCCCGAGGGCCACCAGCTGAATTCGTCGGCATCGCCATTGCCCAGGCGAAAGGCATCGGCATAGCCGATCTGCTCGCGCACCTGGCGCCACCACTGCTCGTCCTCGGGGCGAAAGCCGGGCTGGCCGCGGTGCGCGGCGGGGTTTTGCACGTCGTTGATGTTCGCCACCATGCCCCAGCCACCACAAAGGACGTAGCGCCGACGCTTGCGGGTGATCTTGTCGAGATGGGCCTGCAGGGCGCCGAAGAAGCGCTCCTTTACCTCTGGCTGCTCCGGCTCCAGGCCGCGCGGCGCGAGCAGCGAAACGACGCTCAGGGATTCGAAATCGGCTTGCAGATAGCGGCCGTTGGTATCCTCGCCGTCGGCCATGCCAAAACCGTACATGATCGCCTTGGGCAGGGCGCGGGTGTAGATCGCGACGCCGTCGCGGTGTGGATCGGCGCCATCGAGATAGTAGGCGGTGAAGCCTTCCAGCTCGAATTCGGGGCGCGCTTCGACCTCGGGAATGCGGGCGCGCAGATCCTGGAGGCAGATGATTTCCGCGTCCTGACCCGCCAGCCATTCGAACAGGCCGCATGCGGCAGCCTGGAAAATGCCGTCGCAGGATAGGCTGATGACCCTCATGATCGCCCCTTGTGGTGCCGCCCTGTATCATACCTGACGGCTATGCCGCGCCGCATCCGGCGCGGTTCCGAAGTGATGTGGCGACAGGAGACCTGCCTTGCGGGAGTTTCAGCGGCGTTTCATCGACTTGGCAATTGCCAAGAATGCCCTGACGTTCGGGGAGTTTGTGCTGAAGTCGGGCCGCATCAGCCCTTATTTCTTCAACGCGGGCCGCTTTTGCGACGGTGGCAGCCTGGCGGTGCTGGGTCAGTGTTATGCGGCCGCGATCGTCGCCTCCGGGGTCGCCTTCGATTTTCTGTTCGGCCCCGCGTACAAGGGCATTCCGCTCGCTGCGGCCACCGCGATCGCGCTGGCCGAACACCACGGCCGCAACCTGCCCTGGTGTTTCAACCGCAAGGAGGCCAAAGACCATGGCGAGGGCGGCCTGCTGGTCGGCGCCCCGGCCAGCGGCCGCGCGCTGATCATCGATGACGTGATCACAGCAGGCACCGCGATCCGCGAATCCGTGCGTCTGCTGGATTCCGCGGGCGCTTCGGTGGCCGGCGTGGTGCTGGGCCTGGATCGCAGCGAGCGCGGGCAGGGCGGCGAATCGGCCACCCAGGAGCTGACCCGCGCGCTGAACGTTCCGGTGCTCAGCATCGTCGACATCGACAGCGTCATCGAATACCTGGACGCAGATGCACCGGAGCGGGCCGTAGCGGTGCGCGCCTACCGCGCCCAGTATGGTGTCGGCGCGTGCAACCGCAACGAACCTCGATCCCGCAACGATTCTCCCTAACGATTCTCCCTAACGATTCTCCATAAGGAGCCGCTCCCGTGAATCCGCCCAGAAAACTCGCCAGCGGCACACTGGCCGCCCTGCTCCTGTGGTGTGGCGGCATGTCCGCTGCGCGAGCCGCCAATCTGTACCGCTACCACAATGACCAGGGCGTATTGGTCATCGACCACTCGATCCCGGCGGGCGCCGCGGCTCGGGGCTACGAGATCATTGGCGCCAATGGCAAGGTGATCGAGACGGTGGCGCCCGCCAGCGCCAAGTCCACGGACACCCAGGGTGGCAACGCCAAAGCTGACGCGCGACAGCAGGCCGACCAGGAGAAACTCGACCGCTACCTGCTCACCAGCTTCAGCTCGAGCGCGGATATCGAGGCAGTGAAGGCGCGCAAGCTCCAGGAAATCGATCGGGAGACCGGTATTGCCAAGGCGCGTTTCGACGAACTCGGCCGCAAGCGGTTGACACTGGAAGAGCGCGCGGCGAATGCCCAGCGCGGCGGCAAACCGGTGCCCGGGCAATTGCTGCAGGAACTGGAGGACATGAAGGCGCAGATGGCCGCCGCGCATGAGCAGATCGAGGGCCGCTATCTCCAGCGCGCCGAACTGGGGGCACGCTACGACGGCTACATCCGCCGCTTCACGGCGCTGAAGACGCCGCCGCCGCTGGCACCGATGCCACCAGCAGTGCCGGCGCCAGCAGCGCCCACTGCTCCGGCCACTGCGCCGTAGGGCGATCGGCGAAGCCCGCGCGCGCAAAGCGCCGCAGCTTGCCCTCGATCAACGCGATCAGCAGCGCGGTGACCGCCGAGGGCGTGGCTCCCGCGGCCAGCCGTTCCCGCGCCTCGCCCTCGCGCAACACCTGCCGGAGCTGGGTTTCCAGCCGCTCGTAGAGCTGGCCGATGCGGCGGCGCAGCCGCTCGGTTTCACCCGCCAGCGCATCCCCGGTCAGCAGCGGCACCAGGCCCGGATTGCGCTCGGCGAACATCAGCACCAGTGCGCAGATCTGATAGAGGCGCTCACCGGTCGCCGGGGTTTCCTGGAGAATGATGCGGATGCGGCCGAACAGCGCATCCTCGGTGAACTCGATCAAGGCCTCGATCATGCGTGCCTTGCTGGGGAAGTGGCGATAGAGCGCCGCCTCCGAAATGCCCAGCTCGCGCGCCAGCGCGGCGGTGGTCACCCGGCCGAAGGGCTGGGCTTCGAACAGCTTGGCCAGGGCTTCGAGGATCTCCCGGCGCCGGCCCGAATTACTGTTGACCCTCGACACCGGCTCAGTCCGACTGCTGCGAGATCAGCGTGCCCACGCCGATGTCAGTGAAGATCTCCAGCAGCACGGCGTGCTCGACGCGGCCATCGATGATGTGCGCGCTGGTCACCGAGTTGGCCACCGCGGCCAGCGCGGTACGGATCTTGGGGAGCATGCCGCCGTGGATCACGCCGCTGTCGATCAGCCGCTCGACCGCGGCCGGCGACAGCCCGGTCAGTACCTCGCCGTCGGCGCCCAGCAGGCCGGGCACATTGGTCAGCAGCATCAGCTTTTCGGCGCCCAGCACTTCCGCGAGCTTGCCCGCTACCAGATCGGCGTTGATGTTGTAGGACTCGCCGCCGGCGCCCGCGCCGATCGGTGCGATGACCGGAATGAAGCCGCCCCGGGTCAGCATGTCGATGACGTCGGTATTGATCGCCGACACCTCGCCGACGTGGCCGATGTCGATGATCTCGGGTGCCTCCATCTCCGGCGTCTTGCGCGAGACCACCAGCTTGGTGGCCTGGATCAGTCCGCCGTCCTTGCCGGTGATGCCCACCGCGCGGCCGCCGGCATCGTTGATCAGGCCGACGATTTCCTTGTTGACCGCCGCGCCCAGCACCATCTCCACCACGTTCATGGTGGCACTGTCGGTGACACGCATGCCGTCCACGAAGCGGGATTCGATGCCGAGCTGGGCGAGCAGGTTGCCGATCTGCGGGCCGCCACCGTGGACCACCACCGGGTTCATGCCCACCAGCCGCATCAGCACGATGTCCCGCGCGAAGCTGCGTTTGAGGCGTTCGTCGACCATGGCGTTGCCGCCGAACTTGACCACGACGGTCTTGCCGGTGAATTTCTGTATGTAGGGCAGGGCCTCGGTGAGTACCCGGGCGATTTCCCCGGAACGCGCATGAGTCAAGGGCATGTAATGAACACCGGCAAGTGGGGGTGGAATCAAACGGTCAAGCCGTAATCGGGCGCCACGGTATCGAGCAGCGCCTGGAAGCGTGCGCGAATGGCATCGAGCTGCGTCTGGTCAACGGCCTCGAAACGCAGGGTGATCACGGATTCGGTGTTGGAGGCGCGCAGCAATCCCCAGCCCTCGGCGAACTCGACGCGCAGGCCGTCGATGTCGATGATCCGGGCATCCGCGAACATGGCCGCGGTCCGCGCCCGCTCGATCAGTGCGAACTTGTCGTGCTCGGGCACGGGCAGCCGCATTTCATCGCTGGCCACAGTGGTTTCCAGGGTCGCGAGCACGGCGTCGAGGCTCTGTTCGCGCCGCGCCAGTAGCTCCAGCAGCCGCGCTGCCGCGTAGAGGGCGTCGTCAGTGCCGAGCCAGCGATCGCGAAAAAAGAGGTGGCCGCTGAATTCGCCACCGAGCGGAGCATCGAGCTCCGCGGTCTTGGTGCGGATGTGGGAGTGACCGGTGCGGTGCATCACCGGATGCCCGCCGTAGTTGCCGATCAGGGTGGCCAGGCGCCGCGTCGACTTGACGTCGTAGACGATCGCCGCCCCGGGATGCGTGGTGAGCACATCGCGGACGAAGAGCAGCATCAGCTCATCCGGCCAGACGATGCGGCCACTGCCGCTCACCGCAACCAGACGATCGCCATCGCCATCGAGGGCGATGCCGAGATCCGCGCCGGTGGCGATCACGGCCTTGCGCAGATCCCGGAGGTTGGCGGCACAGACCGGGTCCGGCGGATGGTTGGGAAAGGTGCCGTCGATGTCACAGTAGAGCGGGATGGGCGTACAGCCGAGCGCATCGAGTACTCGGGGCGCGATCTCGCCGGCCGCCCCATTGCCGCAATCGACTACCACCTTCTGGCTCAGCGGCCCGGCGATGTTCGCGACCACCGCGCGCAGATAGTCGTCCTGGATGTCCAGCGCCTCCCCCGTTCCGGTGCCCTCCTGCCAGCGCTGCGCCGCCATCCGCCGGTGGACTTCGAACAATGGGCCACCTTGCAGGGGCGTGCCACCCAGGGTGATCTTGAAGCCATTGTCGCCCGCCGGGTTGTGGCTCGCCGTCACCATCACCGCGGCGCCGATGTCGGGGAGTCGCTGGGCGGCAAAACCGAGCAGCGGGGTCGGTACCAGGCCGATATTCACCACCACGCAGCCACTGGCCATCAGGCCATCCACCAGCGCCTCGGCCAGCGGCGGACTGCTGACGCGGCCATCGCGCGCCACCACCACCCGGGATGCACCGCGCTCGCGCACCAGGGTGCCCAGCGTCCGGCCCAGGGCGCCGGCAAATTCCACGGTGATTTCGCTGTCCGCGGCGCCGCGAATGTCATAGCCCCGGAACACCGAGCGCGGGAAGCGCGCGTCGGCTTCCGTGGGCCCAGCCGGTGCGGGAGATGCTGCCGCTGGCTCGGACGCTCTGGGCGCCGCCGGGGCGGGGTTGGCCGCCGCTATCGCGCTCTCGCGTTCAACCACCAGCGCCGTACGCCGCGCCGGCTCGGTACGCGGTGCAGCCGGCGCGGGCGGCGGCAAGCGCGCCCACGCCCGCCGGCAAGCCAGTGCCAGCAAGCCAAGCGCCAGCAGCCAGGGGCCGAGTCGCACCAGCGCCGCCAGCGCCGTTGCGGGCTGCTGCGCGGCGGTCAGGGCCGGCGCTACCCGCAGGCTTGCCTGCCAGTCCGGCACATTGGCAACGGGAGCGTTGACCGGCGGCGCGTTGCTCGCCGTGCCCAGCGCCAGGAACGCCTGTTGCGGCATCCCCGGCACCTGCTGGAACAAGGTCAGTCGCCCCTGGGCGGGATCGAATTTCATTTCTTCGGCCAGCGCCTGCGCAGCGACGGACACCAGTGCTGCGCCGCCCGGCTTGCCGGCGATCAGGATCGGCACCGCCAGCAGCACCTCCCATTCGTCCTGGGCGCCACCATCCCGGCGTGCGGCGGCCGCGAAGGGCTGGCCGCCCAGCACGGCGCGCACCAGCTGCTGGCCAACGAAATCGGTCGCCGCCAACTGCCCGGCAGCGGTGATGACCCGGGCATCCCGGGCCTGGGGAAAGCCTTCCCGCAACGCGGTCTCCGCCGGCCCGGGTGGCGCGGACAGGCCGGCGCGCGCCTCGGGATCGGCGGCGAATCCGGACAGCCGGATGCGCCAGCGCGCCAGCGCATCGGCAACGGTCGCCGCGGCGGCATCCGCGGCGGTACGGGCGGCAGTGGCCGCCGCTTCGCCCTGGGGACCGGCAATCAGGTGTTGGTGCAGCCAGGAACCCAGGGGCCCCGGAACCGCCAGCAGCACCAGCAACGCCCCCACCACCAGCGGGTTGCGCACCAGCTCGGGAACGCGCGACAGCCCCGGCAGATTCATGCCAGTTGTCCCGGTTCCGGCGGCAGATTCGTGTAATCCCCGGCTAATGCCTGGGCGACCTGCTCGATCAGCAATCGGGCGAGCTGTGCCTTGGGCAGCCGCGGCGGGCGCCGGGTGCCCCGGGACGCTACCACCAGCACCTGATTGTCGTCGCTCCCAAACCCGATGCCGGGATCGGACACGTCATTGGCGATCACCAGATCGAGTCCTTTGCGTGACAGTTTGCCGCGGGCATTGTCGAGCAGATTCTCGGTCTCGGCTGCGAACCCGACCACGAACGGGCGCTGCGGCAGCGCTGCCACCGTGGCCACGATATCGGGGTTGAGCTCGAGCTCGATGGTCAGGGGCGCGTTCGATTTCTTGATCTTCTGTCCGGCGGCGACGCGCGGCCGATAGTCGGCCACCGCAGCAGCGGCGATGAAGACATCGGCATCGGCGACCTCCGCAAGGCAGGCGTCGAGCATCTCCAGCGCACTGGTCACCGCGATGTGCCGCACCCGCTCCGGCACCGCCAATGCCACGGGGCCGCTGACCAGGACCACCTCGGCGCCAGCATCGACCGCGGCCGCGGCGAGGGCATAGCCCATCTTTCCGGAGCTGTGATTCGACAGATAGCGCACCGGGTCGATGGCTTCGCGGGTCGGCCCGGCAGTGATCACCAGCTTGCGGCCGTCCAGCGCGCCGCTGGCGAAGAGTTCGGTCAGGTTCGCGGCGAGGGTCTCGGGTTCCTCCATGCGCCCCGCGCCGACATCGCCACAGGCCTGATAACCCGAAGCGGGGCCGAACACCCGGATGCCGCGGGCACGCAGCTGGTCGAGATTCTCGGCGGTCACCGGCTTGCCCCACATGCCCTGGTTCATGGCCGGCGCCACCGCCACCGGGCAGCGACTGGCCAGACAGGTGGCGGCGAGCAGATCGGGAGCCTCGCCATGGACCAGACGGGCAAGGAAATCCGCGCTCGCCGGGGCGACCAGAATAACGTCCGCCCAACGCGCGAGTTCGATGTGACCCATCGCCGCTTCGGCCGCCGGATCGAGCAGATCGAGATGCACGGGATGCCCGGACAGGGCCTGAAAGGTCAGCGGAGCGACGAATTCAGTGGCCGCCGCGGTCATCGCCACGCGCACCTCGGCACCGGCTTGCTGCAGCCGCCGCAGCAGTTCGGCGCTCTTGTAGGCGGCAATGCCACCGGTAACGCCCAACAGCACGCGCTTGTTGGCAAGGGTAGCCATGCCGGTCTCTATATCTCGTCCGCCGAGTGGATATGATGTCACTGTCCGTCATGTTACCGGACGAGATGGTGTTGCTGGTCAAGAAGTTGCCGGTCAAGAAGTTACCGGTCAAGAAGTTGCCACCGGACAAGGAGGTCCACATGACGATCCGCAACTGGCCCGCCGGCGAGCGGCCGCGGGAAAAACTCCTCGCGCGCGGCCCCGCGGCCCTGTCCGACGCCGAACTCCTGGCCATCTTTCTGCGCACCGGTCTCGCCGGCAAGAGCGCGGTGACCCTGGCACGCGAAATCCTGGGCGAGTTCGGCGGCCTTGCCCCGCTGTTGGCCGCCGACCAGCAACAGTTTTGCGCGACCAGGGGCATCGGTCCGGCCAAGTACGTCCAGTTGCAGGCGGCGCTGGAGCTCGCCCGCCGCCATCTCGCCGCCGGTCTGGAGCGTGGCGCTGCCTTCACCGCGCCGGATGCGGTCGCCCGCTATCTGCAAAGCCACTTGCAGGGGCGGCAGCGCGAGGTGTTCGTGGCGCTGTTTCTCGACACTCGCCATCGGCTGATCGCCACCGAGGATCTCTTTCACGGCACCATCGATGGCGCCAGCGTGCATCCGCGCGAGGTGGTGCGCCGGGCCCTGCACCACAATGCCGCAGCCCTGATCGTGGCTCACAATCACCCCTCGGGGGTGGCCGAGCCGAGCAGCGACGACCAGCGCATCACCACGCGCCTGCGCGATGCCCTGGCCCTGGTGGACGTGCGCCTGCTCGACCATCTGGTGGTCGGGGCCGGCCACAGCGTATCCCTGGCGGAACGCGGCCTGTTGTGACCATCGGGGGCTGCTGTCGCGACCAAGGCATGTCGCGACTAAGGCCTGTCGCGGCACAAGGGCTATCGCGGCAAGGACCGTCGGGGCAATTGCGTTGGTCGCCCGCCTTTGCTATAAAGCGCGGCTCTCTGCGGGGCGATTGCCTCGCCGGTCCCGAATTTGAAGATGGAATAGAGGCTATCCGATGTCCAGAGTGTGTCAGGTGACCGGGAAGCGGCCCATGGTGGGCAACAACGTCTCCCACGCCAACAACAGAACCAAGCGCCGGTTCGAGCCGAACCTCCACACCCATCGGTTCTGGGTCGATTCCGAGCGCCGCTTCGTCAAGCTCCGCGTGTCCACCAAAGGGTTGCGGATCATCGACCGCCTGGGAATCGAAAAGGTGGTCGCCGACCTGCGTACCCGTGGCACCAAAATCTAGGGGAGTCCGTCATGGCCAAGTCGAACCGCGATCTGATCAAGCTGGTCTCCAGTGCCGGCACCGGGCATTACTACACCACCTCGAAAAACAAGCGCACCAAGCCCGAGAAGATCGAGCTGAAGAAGTACGACCCCGTCGTTCGCCAGCACGTGGTCTACCGGGAAGCCAAGATCAAGTAAGGCATCCCAGGCCA
>DASUDS010000127.1:0-6509 GCA_036275455.1 Porticoccaceae bacterium | reverse complement strand
CGACGAAGAGATTTCCTGAGTTCACGCCGCGCGCCGGCTACACCCGCACCCGCCGCAGCCGCAGCGCGTTGCCGATCACCGACACCGAGCTGAGCGACATGGCCGCGGCGGCGATCATCGGCGATAGCAGAATGCCGAAGAGCGGATACAGCACGCCGGCGGCGATGGGCACGCCGAGGCTGTTGTAGCCGAACGCGAACCACAGGTTCTGGCGGATGTTCGCCATGGTCGCCCGCGACAGGCGGATGGCGCGCAGGATGCCGGTGAGGTCGCCCTTCACCAGGGTGACGCCGGCGCTTTCCATGGCGACGTCCGTGCCGGTACCCATGGCGATGCCGACCTGGGCCTGGGCCAGCGCCGGGGCGTCGTTGATGCCGTCCCCGGCCATGGCCACGAACCGGCCCTCGGCCTGCAATTTCTGAATGTGCTGCGCCTTCTGCGCCGGCTGAACCTCGGCGACCACCACGTCGATGCCCAGGGTATCCGCCACCGCCCGGGCGGTGGTGGCGCTGTCGCCGGTGAGCATGACGATGCGGATGCCCTCGCCGTGCAGGGCGCGGAGCGCCGCGATGGCGCTGGCCTTGACCGGGTCGGCGACCGCGATGAGGCCGGCGGCGCGACCGTCCACGGCCAGGAACATGACGGTCTTGCCGGCGCCGCGCAGCGCCTCGGCGCGCTCGGTCAGGGTGCCCGGATCGATGCCCAATGCAGCGAGCAGCGCAGGGTTGCCGAACGCCACGGCCCGACCTTCGCTCCGCCCGCGCACGCCCTGCCCGGTGATGGACTCGAAATCCTCGTAGCGGCCCGGGGCGAGGCCGCGCTCGACGGCGCCGGCGACGATGGCCGCCGCCAGCGGATGCTCACTGCCGCGCTCGAGCGTCGCTGCCAGGCGCAGCACCTCATCCTCGGTGAAACCCTCGGCGGCGATCACGTCCTGCAGCCGCGGCCGGCCCTCGGTGAGGGTGCCGGTCTTGTCGACCACCAACGTGTCCACCTGGCGCAAGAGCTGGATGGCCTCGGCGTTCTTGAACAGCACGCCCATGGCCGCGCCCTTGCCGCTCGCCACCATGATCGACATGGGCGTGGCGAGTCCGAGCGCGCAGGGACAGGCGATGATCAGCACCGCCACCGCGTTGATCAGCGCATAGGCGAGCGCGGGCGGCGGCCCCCAGAGACTCCAGACGACGAAGGTGAGGATGGCGATGCCGATCACCGCCTGCACGAACCAGCCCGCGACCACGTCCACCAGGTTCTGGATCGGCGCCCGGCTGCGGCCGGCCTCGGCGACCATCTGTACGATCTGCGCCAGCAAGGTGTCGGCGCCCACCCGCCGCGCCGCGATCACCAGCGCGCCGGTGCCGTTCACGGTGGCGCCGATCACCGCATCGCCGGCCGCCTTCTCCACCGGAATCGGTTCGCCGGAGATCATGGCTTCGTCCACCGCGCTGCGCCCTTCGAGCACCACGCCGTCCACCGGCACTTTTTCGCCCGGTCGCACGCGCAGGCGGTCGCCGACTTGAACCGCTGCGAGCGGGACGTCGGCCTCGGTGCCGTCGGCGGCAATGCGCCGCGCGGTCTTGGGTGCGAGGCCGAGCAGGGCGCGGATCGCGGCGTTGGTGGCGCTGCGCGCACGCAGCTCCATGACCTGGCCGAGCTGCACCAGTGCGACGATCACCGCCGCCGCCTCGAAATACACCCCGATCTGGCCGCCGTGGTCGCGGAACGAGTCCGGAAACACGCCCGGCGCGACCACGGCGACCAGGCTGTAGCCATAGGCCACGCCGACGCCGAGCCCGATCAGCGTGAACATGTTGAGGTGGCGGGTGACGAGCGATTTCACCCCGCGCACGAAAAACGGCCAGCCACCCCACAGCACCGCGGGCGTGGCCAGCGCCAGTTCGAGCCAGCGCGCCCCCGGCCCGTGCGGCAGGAGCGCGGCCAGCCCGGGCAGCATGCCGCCCATGGCCAGCACCAATAGCGGCAGCGCGAGAACCCCGGCAACCCACAGGCGGCGGGCCATGTTCCGCAGTTCGGGGTTGTGTTCCGGTTCCGCGGTGATCGCCAGCGGCTCCAGGGCCATGCCGCAGATGGGGCAGTCGCCGGGGCCGCGTTGCTGTACCTCCGGGTGCATGGGGCAGGTGTAGCGCGCGTCACGGTCGGGTGGTGCCGCCGCCGCGGGGTGATCCCCATGCTGCCCGCTGCACCCGGCCTGCGCTACCGGCTGCGGAAACGCCGCCGGATCGGCGGCAAAGCGATCGTGGCAGCGCGTAGAGCAGAAGTACCAGGTCTTTCCGGCATGCACGGCGGTGGCCGCCGCGTGCGCTTCGTCCACCCTCATGCCGCAGACCGGGTCGGTGGTCATGCGCCAGGCGTCACGGCAACCGCCGCACGGTGAGCGAACGGGATCCCGTCAGGGTTTGGTTGGTGATGCTGCTTCAGCCGGCCCATGAGCATGTCCGCCGCTGGTCTTGGCACCGCCCATCATGCCCATGCAGCCCTGCATGTGCGCATGCATCTGTTGATGCTCGGCAGCATCCAGCACGCCGTCCTTGTTGGTATCCATCGCGGTGAAGTGCGCCTCGGCGCGCTCGAGAAACTGCGCCCTGGTGAGGTTGCCACCGCCCATCATCATGCAGCCACCCTGGCCACCGTGCATTCCCTGCATTCCGTGCGGGCCATGCGTTCGGTGCGGGCCAGGCATGCCCGCGTCAGCCTGCATGCCCATGCCACCCTGGGCCAAGGCAGTGCTGGACGGCCCCAGTGCCGTGATCGCGATCAGTAACCATGCGCGCGTTTTCATGTCTGCTCTCCCGGAAGGTCGGTGACCTTCACTCCGCCGCGGGCAGCGTCCGGCGCCTGCCTGAGCCGTTCGATGACGTCGGCACCCGTCGGGTGTCGGCCGGACCCATCAGCCGGTCCGATCATAAGCGACTTTACGGCGCGCGGAATGCCCTGGATCAGCCGGACCCGATGGCGCCGAGTGCGTCGGCCGCCCAATCGGCGGCCTCCAGATAAATCCGTGGCGATGGATTCAGCGCGGCCAGCGCGGCGCTGTCCTGATCGCCTTGCTCGAGCGCCATCGCGGCCGCCAGCACCTGCCCGAAGGGACCGGCCTGATCGAGGATGGCGAACCGCGTCTCATCGGCCAGGGGCAATTGGCGCAGCAATTTGTCGAGTGGCTGATCCATCAATGCGTCCAGCCCGGAAAACAGGCCCACGGTGAATGCCGTTTCTTCGTTGCCCCGACCCGCGGGCGCCATCAGCGCGCAGGCACGGGCACGGGTGAGCAGGGTGTGGGTCAGTGCCTCGGGCTTGTCGTCGATGCCGGTCAAGGCCAGCAGGGTAGCCATGTCGCGCAACCGCCGCTGGCCAAGCACCACCGCTGCCTGGGCAATGGACTCGATCTTGCGCGGCAGGTTGTAGGCCGCCGAATTGGCATAGCGCAGCACCCGATAGCTGAGCGAGACGCTGCGCTGAATCGCCTCCTGCACTTCCTTCAGCTCGGCTTCGGGGTTGTGCAGGATGGACAGCAGCTGGATCACACCGAGACGATCTCCGGCCATTGCCCGACCGGACACCAACTTGGGCCTGGCAAAGAAATAGCCCTGATAGAAATCGAAACCCAGCTCGCGGCAACGGGCAAACTGCTCGTGGGTCTCGACTTTTTCCGCCACCAGGGCCACCGGATAGCGCCGCAGTTCGGCAGCGTATTCGCTCAGCTCCTCCAGCGGCACCGCATTCAGATCTACCTTGACGTACTGGGCCCGCCTGAGCAGCGGCAGGGTACCCTCGTGAATCAGGAGATCGTCAACGGAAATGCCGTAACCGGCTTCACGCAGCTTGTCGACCTTGGCCAGCAGCTCGTCGTCGTAGGCCACATCCGGCATCAACTGCAACACCAGCTGCCCCGGTGCGAACAAGCGCAGCAATTCGTCGTCGAGCAGCTCCGGGGTCACATGGATGAATCCCTTGGCCCGACCCAGGACGCGCTCCACACCCATTTCCAGGAAAGCGTTGACCAGCACGCTGGCGGAAGCCCGCGCATCATTCCGGTCAGAGCTGTCGGTTGCCCCCGCCCGGTACAGCAGTTCATAGGCGACGGGATCCAGCTCACGATTGAAGATGGGCTGACGCCCGAGGTAGATGGTTCGCATGACTCGATAACATTCCTTCGATACACCCGGCATTCGATACACCCGGCATTCGATACATCCGGCATTCGATACATCCGGCATTCGATACATCCGGCAAAGGCCAAGCAGCGACTGCAACCAACGCGCACCCGGATCAAGGTCGAGGCGCCCGCACTTATAGCGGCCGCAACCGGCAGGACTTGAGCGGACCCTGTCCAATCCGCCCTCGGCCGGGTGGCCCGGCTGGCCGGGAATCAACCACCGACGTAGGCCTCGGTGGCGTAGCGACGCATCATCCGGTGGCTGTTGAAGAACGAGGCATTCTTGGCGATGGCACCCTGCATCACCCGCACCCAGCCGCCAGGAGCGCCTTCGCGGCCGTAGTAGAGGGGCAGCACCGTGCGCTCGAGCTTTGCGTAGAGCGCGGCGGCATGGCCATCGTCACCGGTCTCGGCGGGCGTGCCCACCGCCCAGCCGGTGACACCCTCGATGCAGCCCTCCACCCACCAGCCGTCCAGTACCGACAGCGAGGGCACACCGTTGAAGGCCGCCTTCATGCCGCTGGTACCGGAAGCCTCCAGCGGCGGCAGCGGGGTGTTCAGCCACAGGTCGCTGCCGGACACCATCAGCAATGCCGTGTCGAGATCGTAATCGGGCAGATAGGCCATCGGGATCACGTCGGCCAGCTCGCGAACATGGCGGTGCAGCAGTTCGATCAGGTGCTTGCCGCCCTCGTCGCGAGGGTGCGCCTTGCCGGCCAGCACCACCTGAAACGGCCGTGCCCTGGCGATCGCCTTCAGCCGCTCGAGGTCGGTGAACAGCAGGTCCGGCCGTTTATAGGCCGTCATGCGGCGGGCGAAGCCGAGAATCGGCAGGTCCGGACTCAGCGTCGCGCCAGTGCGCTCGGCCACGCGTGCGATCAGCGCCTGTTTGGCGGCGGCGCGAGCTTCCAGCAACGCGGCGTCCGGAATGGAACAGTCGGCACGCACCAGCAGCTCCGGTTCATGACACCAACCGGGCAGATAACGATCGTACAACGCGCGCAGCGGCGGCGCGGTCCAGGTGTGCGGATGCACGCCATTGGTCACCGCATGCACCCGGTAACCGGGAAACATGCGCCGCGACACCTCGGCGTGGCGCTCCGCTACACCGTTGACGTACTCGCTCAGATTCAGCGCCAGGCGCGTCATGTTGAGCGCGCCCTCGCCACCCAGCTGCTTGAGCACCGCGAGCGGGATGAAGTCGTCGAGCACCTGCTGCACCAGATCGTAGCCGAAGCGATCGTGGCCAGCTTCCACCGGGGTGTGCGTGGTGAAGCAACACAGGCCGCGCACCCGGGGCACGTCGTAGGGCGATTCTCCGGGACGCAATTCCTCGGCCCGGCGGGCATGGCGGCGCAGCAGTTCGACCGCGAGCAGCGCCGAATGGCCTTCGTTCATGTGATACCGACGAATCTCGAAGCCCAGCGCCTGCAACAGGCGCACCCCGCCAATACCCAGCACCGCCTCCTGGCGCAGCCGGTAGGGCGCGCCGTCGCCATACAGCTCGTGGGTGATGCGCCGGTCCTCGGGATGGTTCTCCTCGAGGTCGGTGTCGAGCAGCAGCACCGGCTGCTGGCCGCCGAGGTGGCCGCGCAGCAGGTACAGCCAGGCGCCGATCCAGACCTCTCGGTCGCCCAGCGTCAACGCCACCTTGGCGGACACCGGGACCGCATGCGTGCGCGGCTCCCAGGGCGCCGGCTGTTCCACCTGCCTTCCGGCCGCGTCGAAGCTCTGCCGGAAATGCCCCCCGCGCGATACCAGGCTCACCGCCACCAGCGGCAGCTCAAGGTCGACGGCGGCGCGCACCGTGTCGCCGGCGAGCACGCCCAAGCCGCCGGCGTAAGTGGGGATCTCACTCTCCAGGGCGATTTCCATGGAGAAATACGCGACCCTGGGGCGATGCAGGAAGACTTCGAGCGGCGACATCGACAACCTCCACTATCAGCTTGTTGAAAAACGTCGCGAGGATGGCCAGCTGCCAAGCGCACGGCGCGCAGCGACCGAGACACATCAAATAGATAGGCGAGGGAGCGAGCACCGCGCAACGCCGCAGATGGCCTGACCTGCCGGCATTCTTCGGACCACCGATTACTGGAGAACGACCTTCGGTGGCGTAGTGGTTGATTGCCCAGCCTTGAACTCATTCGGGGTCAGGTAGCCAAGGCTGGAATGCGGCCTGACCTCGTTGTAGTGCTTGCGCCAGATCTCGATCACGACCTTTGCCTCGGCGCGGCTGCGGAACCATTCCAGGCTGAGGCATTCGTCGCGGAATTTGCCGTTGAAACTTTCGGTGCAGCCATTCTGCCACGGCTTGCCCGGCTCGATGATCGCCATG
>DASUDS010000126.1:0-3616 GCA_036275455.1 Porticoccaceae bacterium | reverse complement strand
GCGGACTCCGCAACGGGTACCCGACACCCGGCATCGCGCCGGATTTAAGCTTGAACGATGGCAGTCGCGCAACCCGCCACCAGCGCGGCGGCCCGCCCCTGGGGCAGGCGAGGAAGCGGCCCCCGGTCGGCACGGACCGGGAGCCGTGGATCATCAATAGGAGCGCGGCAGCTCCAGCACGTTCTGGCAGATGAAGTTGAGCACCATGTTCTGGCTCACTGGCGCCAGGCGTGGGAGCATCGCCTCGCGCATCAGCCGCTCGACGTGGTACTCCTTGGCGTAGCCCATGCCGCCGTGCGTGAGCACCGCCTGCTGGCAGGCCTTGAAGCCCACTTCCGCGGCCAGATACTTGGCGGCGTTGGCCTCGGCGCCACAGGGCTGCTTGTTGTCGTACAGCCAGGCGGCGCGCATCACGCTGAGATAGGCCGCTTCGAGTTGGATCCAGTTCTCGGCCAGCGGATGCTGCACCGACTGGTTCATGCCGATGGGACGGCCGAACACGTTGCGGTCCTTGGCGTACTGCACCGCGCGGCGCAGCGCGCTGCGCCCCATGCCCACCGACTCCGCGGCCAGCAGAATGCGTTCGGGATTGAGGCCGTGGAGGATGTACTGGAAGCCCTTGCCCTCCTCGCCGATGCGGTCGGTCACCGGCACTTCCAGGTTGTCGTAGAAAGTCATGTTGGAGTTGACCGCCTTGCGGCCCATCTTGTGGATCTCCTTGATCTCCACATGGGCCGGGTCCATGTCGGCGTAGAACAGGGTCATGCCCTCGTGGGGCTTCTGGCACTGATCGCGCGGCGTGGTACGGGTCAGCAGCAGGATCTTGTTGGCCTGCTGCGCGGTGGTGGTCCAGATCTTCTGCCCGTTGACGATGTACTTGTCGCCCTCGCGCCGGGCGAAGGTCTCGATTCGGGTGGTATCGAGCCCGGCGTTGGCCTCGGTGACGCCGAAGCAGGTCTTCTGTTCACCGGCGATCAGCGGCGGCAGCCAGCGCTGTTTCTGCTCCTCGGTGCCGTAGACCACGATGGGCATGGGGCCGAACAGGTTGATGTGCACCGATGAGGCCGCCGACATGCCGCCGCCCTCGGCCACGGTCATCATCATCAGCGCCGCCTCCTGCACTCCGAGGCCTGAGCCGCCGTAGGCTTCCGGCATGGCGATCCCGAGCCAGCCGCCCCTGGCCATGGCCTGATAGAACTCCTCGGGGAATACCCCACTGTCATCGCGCTCCAACCAGAAGTCGTCGCCGAAATCGCTCATCAGTGCGCGGATGCTGTCGATGATCGCCTGCTGCTCTGAATTGATGGTGAAATCCACGCTACATTCCCCTCGAAGTCTGGTTGCTATCTGGTTGCTATCTGGTTGCTATCCGATTGCTATCCGATTGCTATCCGATTGATTATCTGTCGGTAACCGCAGTGATTTTCGGCCACAACTGGTCCGGCCCCCAGTTCAGCACCGCATCGCCGAGGGCACGCGCCCAGCGCGTCTCGGTGCCGAATTCGTCGCGCCACGCCCAGGTACGGCGGGTGAAGTGGTGCAGCCGGTGTTCGTAGGTGAAGCCCATGGCACCGTGTACCTGGTGGGCGACAGCGGGACCATTGCTCGCTGCCTGGCCGAGGCGCACCTTGGCGGTGGCGATCTCGACCCAGGCGTCGGCGTCGATGGCACCGCCCGCCGCGGCCACCGCTTCCGCTGCAGCATCGGCGGCGGCATTGACCGCGGCAACCTCGCCGGCGAAATCCGCGATCATGTTCTGGATCGCCTGGAACTTGCCGATCGCCCGGCCGAACTGGACGCGCTCGCCGGCATACTGGATGGCCAGCTCCAGCGCCGTGGCGAGCGCCCCGGCGGCCTGGGTGACGCGGATTAGCGCGCCCATCGCCTCCAGCGCGCACTCATCGACATCGGCCGCCGGCGCGCACAGCGTCGGCTTCACGGCGTTGAATTCGACGCTGTCCCAGGGCTCTCCCGCCAGGTTCCGATCCTCGCGCAAGGTGCAGGCGGCACGCGGCAGACACGCAACATGCAGACCGTTTTCGGCTTCGGCCAGCACCAGGATCTGCACGGCATGGCGCGCATGGGGCACCGCAACCGCGGCGCCGCTCACCCGGCCATCGGCCAGACGGTGGCGGCCGCGGGCGACGGTCAACGGACCTTCCGGCACCTCCAGCCCGGCTCGACCGAGCAGCCAGCCAGCCAACAAGGTTTCGGCGAGCGGCACCGGCAACGCGGCAGCACCCGCGGCCTTCAGCACCGCGAAACCATCGAGCAGATCGGCGCCGGCGCCCCCAGAGGCTTCCGGCACCCAGGTCAGGTGCAGCCCGGATTCCTCGATGGCCTGCCACAGCGCCGTGGGCCAGACGCCCTTTTCCGCGGCATTGATCACTTCCTGGGTGCTCAGATCCGCGAAGATGCGGGTCGCTGTATCCAGAATGACGTTATCGGTTTCACTCATGGGTCGATTCCGTGCGGTTCGGGAATCCGCCGCTGGCGGCGGGTAACGCTTGCGGTGGCCTAACGCAGGCCCAGCTGGCGGACGATCATGCCCTTCAGCACCTCGTTGGTGCCGCCGCGCAAGGTCGAGGATGGCACCCGGAGGATGGCTTCGCGCACCAGCCGCGGCAGTACGCCGCTGGAATCCAGCAGCACCTCATCGGGCAGCACCACGCGCAGCTGTTCTATGAGCTCGCGCTCGAAACGGGTCGCCATGTCCTTGACCAGCGCGGCCTCGGTCTCGGGCGAGCGGCCCTCCTGGAGCAGCCCGGCAATGCCGAGCGACATCCGCCGGAAGGTCTTGATGCGCGCCACCAGGTGCCCCAGCACTTCGCGGGTGCGGTCGTCGGGATTCTTGGAAAGAACATGCATTGCCTCACACAATGCAATGAAATTACTCAAAAAACGCTCCGGACCAGAACGCTCCAGGGCGAGCTCTCCGACCACCAGGCTCCAGCCCTTGCCCTCCTCGCCGAGCAACTGGGGCTCGGGCACGAACACGTCTTCGAGAAGGGTTTCATTGAAGTGCACCTGACCACCGATGTCCTCGATGCCGCGCACGCTGACGCCCGGGGCCTTGAGGTCGATGATGAGCTGCGACAAGCCCTTGTGGCGTTCTTTGGGGTCTGCGGGTGAAGTTCTGACCAGCGCGATCATGTAGTCGCAGCCTTCGCCGTGGGCCCCGGTCGACCAGATCTTGCGGCCATTCACCTTCCAGCCACCTTCGACACGGTCGGCCCTGGTGCTGACCGACGCCAGATCGGAACCCGTGTTGGGCTCACTCATGCCAATGGCACAGAAGGTTTCGCCCGCCGCCATTCGGGGCAATGCGCGTGCCTTCACCTCCTCACCGGCGTGGCGCAGCATCTGGGTGCCACTCTGGCGATCGGCGATCCAGTGCGCCATCACCGGCGCCCCGGCGGCGAGCATCTCCTCGGTGACCACATAGCGCTCGAGGAAGGTGCGCTCGTGGCCGCCATATTCCTTGGGCCAGGTCATCCCCAGCCAGCCACGGCGGCCGAGCTTGCGGCTGAACTCGGCGGAAAATCCCGAGGCCCAGCAGTCGGCCATGGGCGTGTAGCCGCCGCTGGCACGCTCCTCGGCGAGGAATGCACGGACT
>DASUDS010000125.1:0-5223 GCA_036275455.1 Porticoccaceae bacterium | reverse complement strand
CTGGGGCAACGGCTTCGTGATGGGCGGCGGCATGGGCGTCTACCAGGGCGGCGATTTCCGCATCGTCACCGAACACAGCAAGCTGGCGATGCCGGAGATCACCATCGGCCTGTTTCCCGATGTCGGCGGCACCTGGTTCCTGAACCGCACCCGCGACCACAGCGGGCTGTTCCTCGGCCTCACCGGCGCCCAGATCAACGCCGCCGATGCGCTTCATGTCGGGCTCGCGGATGTGTTCATTCCCCATGCGGAGAAGGCGCGGATGGTCGAGCGCCTGGCGGCACTCGCCTGGGCCGACGCTGCCGCGGCACGCAAGGCGCAGATCGCGGCGCTGCTGCGCGAGCTGGAACACGATGGCCGCGAGCGCCTGCCCGCCGCGCAGGTTCCCGCCCATGCCGAGTGGATCGCGCGGGTCACCAGTGCCGGGAATCTCGCCGAGGCCTCGGCGGCAATCACCGCCTATGCCGGCGACGACGCCTGGGCCCAGCGCGCGGTGGCCACGCACCGGCGCGGGTGCCCGGTGTCGATCTTCCTCGCCCACGAACTCCACCGGCGCGGCCGCGGGTTGTCGCTCGCCGATGCCCTGCGCCTGGAGCTGGTGGCCGCGCTCAACTGCGCCAAGTACGGCGTGTTCCGCGAGGGCGTGCGCGCCCAGATCATCGCCAAGGACAATGCGCCGCGTTTCGATCCGGCCACGCTCGCCGAACTGACGCCGGCACTGCAACGACAATATCTGACGCCGCCCTGGGGTGACGCACCCCATCCGCTGGCAGATCTCTGAGGGGAGGGGAACGGCATGGCCAAGACGGTAGCGTTTTTCGGGTTGGGCAACATGGGTGGCCCCATGGCTGCGAATCTGGTCAAGGCGGGTTATCGGGTGCGCGCCTTCGATCCGGTGCCGGCTTCGGTGGCCGCTGCGGTGGCGGCCGGTTGCAGCGCGGCCAGCGATGAAATCGCGGCGGTTCAGGATGCCGATGTCGTGATCTCCATGCTGCCCAACGGCGAGCTGGTCGAGGCGCTGTTCCTGCACCAGACCCGGCTGCTGGAGCGACTCTCGCCCAGCACGCTCGTCATCGATTGCTCGACGATCGCCGCGGAGACCTCCAGGCGCGTGGCCGCGGCCGGCGCCGAGCGAGGCATCGCGGTCGTCGACGCGCCCGTGTCCGGCGGTGTCGCCGGTGCCCAGGCGGGCACCCTGTCGTTCATCTGCGGCGGTGAGGCCGCCGCCGTCGAGACGGCGCGCGCAGTGCTGCAACACATGGGCGCGAACATCTTCCACGCCGGCGCGAGCGGCGCTGGCCAGATCGCCAAGATCTGCAACAACATGCTGCTTGCGGTGCACATGATCGGCACCGCCGAGGCGTTGCAGCTCGGCGCCGACAACGGTCTGGATCCGGCGGTGCTGTCGAGCATCATGCTCAAGAGTTCCGGCTGCAACTGGTCGCTGGAAAAGTACAACCCCTGGCCGGGGGTGATGGAAACCGCGCCCGCGAGCCGGGGCTATCAGGGTGGCTTCATGGTGCGGCTGATGCAGAAGGATCTCGGTCTCGCGATGGCGGCGGCACTGGCCAGCCATTCGAGCACGCCGATGGGCGCGCTCGCCCACAACCTGTACGAGCTCTACAGCCACTGGGGTGGCGAGGACAACGCCGGGCTGGATTTCTCCAGCGTGCAGCGGCTGTTTGGCGGCCCACGCTGAGCGCGCGGCAACGGAATACCCGGGAGTCGAAGGAGCGTCGGAAAATCCTCTCCTCGGATCATTCCGCGGCTGGATAGGCTGTACTAGAATGCGCGCCCTCACTCTTGTTCGACGCCGGCCATTACGGCGCATGCCATGCAGATCGCACCCAACAAGGCCGTCACCATCCACTACACCCTGAGCGACGGGGTGGGTGTGCAGCTCGATTCCACCCGCGACCGGGAGCCCCACGCCTATCTGCACGGGCACCGCAACCTGCTGCCTGCCCTGGAGGCGCAGCTCGCCGGGCGCACCGCAGGCGATACCCTGACGGTGACGCTGCCCCCCGAACAGGCCTACGGCGAGCGTCGCGAGGGCGCCACCACCCGGGTGCCGATCAAGCACCTGGCGACCCAGGGCAAGCTCGTGCCCGGACAGGTGGTGGCGGTCCGTACCGACAAGGGCGTGCGCCGGGTCGTGGTCGAGAAGGTGGGCAAGTTCAATGTGGATGTGGATCTCAATCATCCGCTCGCCGGCAAGACGCTGATCTACGAAATCGAAGTCGTCGCCGTGCGCGATGCCAGTGCCGAAGAACTTGCCCATGGCCACGTGCATGGCGTCGGCGGTCACCAGCACTGAATTTCCGGGTTTTTGCGATTCATTTGCCGAGTTCACGGACGAAGCCAGGTATTGCTACAGGAGCAGTCGATGTTGGAAGTCAATGAATACTTTGACGGGAAGGTCAAATCGATCGGGTTCCAGACCCGCACCCTGCCCGCCACCATCGGGGTCATGGAGCCCGGCGAATACGAATTCGGTGCCAGCCGCCACGAGACCATGACGATCATCAACGGCGCCATGCGCATCCAGTTGCCGGGCAGCGACGAGTGGCAGACCTACAATACGGGTGAGACCTTCGAGGTGCCGGCCGGCACCTCGTTCAAGGCCAAGCTCACCACCGCCACCGCCTATTTCTGCACCTACGCCTGAGCCGATTACCTTGACGCCGCGCTGAGGCCGGCTTGCCGCCGACCGCCGCAGCCCCGACAATCGGGGGGCGGAGGATCAGCGATGGATTTGGGACTGGCGGGCCGCACGGCCCTGATCACCGGAGGTTCGCGCGGCATCGGCTGGGCGATTGCCGAAACCCTGGCAGCCGCCGGCTGCCACCTGCACCTGGCGGCGCGCTCTGCCGCCGATCTCGATGCCGCCTGCGCCCAGCTCGGGCGCCACGGCGTGCGCGTCACCGGTCACGCCCTGGATCTGGGTGACAGCCGCAGCGTCGCGACGCTGGCGGATGCCTGCGCCGCGGTCGATATTCTGGTGAACAACGCCGGCGCCATTCCCGCCGGCACCCTCGCACGCATCGACGAGGCGACCTGGCGCCAGGCCTGGGAGCTCAAGGTCTTCGGCTACATCAACCTGAGCCGCGCGCTCTACCCGGCCATGGCGGCCCGGCGGCGGGGCGTCATCCTCAATGTGGTCGGCGTGGCCGGCGGCGAAGTCACCGAGGGCAACTACATCGCGGGCACCACCGGCAATGCCGCGCTGGCGACCTTCACCCGCGCCCTGGGCGGCATCAGCCCGGCGGACAATGTTCGCGTGCTGGGCATCAATCCAGGGCTGACCGCCACCGATCGCCTGGTGCGGCTGATGGAGCAGAATGCCGTCGCCAAGGGTTTGGCCGCCGAGCGCTGGCGCGAACTCACCGGCGATCTGCCCTTCGGCCGTCCCGCCGAACCGGCGGAAGTCGCCGACCTCGCCGCCTTTCTGGTCTCCGACCGCGCGGCCTACATCAGCGGCACGCTGGTCACCCTCGATGGCGGACTCTCCGCCCGCGGCCATCTGTTCTGAAGGAGCGTTGCATGACTTCCGCCGCAAGTTGCATGACTTCCGCCGCAATCAGCCGCTTTCCGATTCCCGATCTCGCCACCCTGCCCGAGGACATCCGCGCGCAGATCCTGGCGGTGCAGGAAAAGACGGGGTTCATCCCCAACGTGTTTCTCGCGCTCGCTCATCGCCCCGAGGCCTGGCGCGGTTTCTTTTCGCTCCATGACGCGGTGATGAAGCACGACAGCCGGCTGACCAAGGCGGAGAAGGAAATGATCGTGGTCACCGTCAGTGGTGGCAACGAGTGCCACTACTGCGTGATAGCCCATGGCGCCATCCTGCGCATCCTGGCGAAGCATTCGCAGCTCGCCGACCAGCTCGCCATCAACTACCGCAAGGCGGACATCAGCCCACGCCAGCGCGCCATGCTGGATTTCGCGGTCAAGGTCAGCCAGCAGTCACAGGCCATCGAGGACGCCGACTACGCCCGCCTGCGCGAGCACGGGTTCGATGACGAGGACATCTGGGACATCGGCGCGATCAGCGCCTTCTTCTGCCTTTCGAACCGGCTGGCGAACCTGATCGGCATTCGTCCCAACGACGAGTTCTACCGCATGGGGCGGGATTGCTGAGCCGAGTAGTCCCGAGTAGTGCCGAGTAGTGCCGAGCGATACCGCGTACTGCCGAGCAATACCGCGTAGTGCCGAGCAATATCGAGTAGCACCGCGGGGTATCCGGGGCATCGCCACCACCGACGGTGCGTCGTCAAGCTAACCCGTCCAGAATCCCGCTTCGCCAATGGCAGGCGGCGCGGAGTTCACACCTCGCCATAACGCTCGGCGCGACCGAGCCAGCGACGGATGAGGGGGGGCACGGCTTCGGGCCACTGGGCGGCGAGCGTGGCCGCGGCGCGGGTGACGGCGGGCAGCAGGCCGGCATCGCGGCACAGGTCGGCGATGCGCAGCTGGATGTCGCCGGTCTGCCGCGTCCCCAGCACCTCGCCGGGGCCGCGCAGCTCGAGGTCGCGCTCGGCGATCGCGAAGCCGTCGTTGGTCTGGCGCAGGATGCCGAGGCGCTCGCTGGCCAGCCGCGAGAGCGGGTGCGCGTAGAGCAGCACGCAGTGGCTCTCGGCGCTGCCACGCCCCACCCGGCCGCGCAGCTGGTGGAGCTGGGCGAGACCGAGGCGTTCGGGATTTTCGATCACCATCAGGCTGGCGTTGGGTACGTCCACACCCACTTCGATGACCGTGGTCGCCACCAGCAGGTCGAGGTCGCCGGCCTTGAAGGCGGCCATCACCGCAGCCTTGGCGGCGGGCGTGAGGCGGCCGTGGACCAGGCCGATGCGCAGGTCGGGCAGGGCGCCTTGCAGTTCGGCGGCCGCGGTCTCGGCGGCTTGGGCCTGGAGCTGCTCGGATTCCTCGATCAAGGTGCACACCCAGTAGGCCTGCCGACCGGCACGGCAGGCGTTGTGGATGCGCGCGATCACGTCGGCGCGCCGTCGGTCGGCGACCACCAGCGTGTTGACCGGGGAGCGGCCCGGCGGCAGCGCGTCGATCACCGAATGGTCGAGGTCCGCGTAGCCGATCATCGCCAGCGAGCGGGGGATGGGCGTGGCGGTCATGATGAGCTGGTGCGGGGTGAGGCCGGCGCGGCCCTTGTCGCGCAAGGCGAGGCGCTGGTGGACGCCGAAGCGGTGCTGCTCGTCGATGATGGTC
>DASUDS010000124.1:0-31340 GCA_036275455.1 Porticoccaceae bacterium | reverse complement strand
CGGCGTGCCCGGCGCCGTGCGCGAGTTCAGCGAGCGCGAATTGCTGCCCGCCCTGCTCGCCGCGACCTCCACCGAGGGCGCCAAGGCGCACCGCTACATCGGCGAGATCACCAGCACCCGCCAGCCGATCACCAACGGCGGCCTGACCCTGCGTAATTTCCGCAATGCCGCTGGCGTGCAGAACCGGGTGTCGATGCTGGTGGAAACCCGACTCGATTCCCGCGAGCTTTCCTATCCGACCTGGCGCAACATCGCGGTGCGCGAAGCCCGGCAGTTGCACTGTCTGCGTACCTTTCTGGCGGTTGTCCACAACCGACGGGCCGCGATCCGGGCGGCAACCGCGCAGCCCGTGCGCGGCGGTTTCGCGCTCCATGCGAGCTACCAGCCTGCCCTGGATCATCCCCAGGTAGCCATCGGCCTGCGCCGCCGGGATACCGGCGAGTTGGTGACGCACCACTTCGCCGACCACCGCCGCGTGGCCCTGGCAGACGCCGTGGCGCCGCCCCCCGCCTACCTGGTGACCGCGGCCCAGGATCTGATCCGCCCGGTGCTCGACGCCCAGGGCATCACCTACCGACAGCTGGACTCCCCCCGCGGCTACCGTGTGCTGGAAGAACATTTCAAGCTGCCCACCGCGGCCGGCGGACGCGTCACCCTAGTGCACAGCATCGCCGTCACTCGGGAGGCGCCCGCGGGCAGCCTGGTCATCGAACTCGCCCAGCGCCGCGGTCGCCAGGCGGTGCTGCTGCTCGATCCGCGTTCGACCAGCAGCCTGTTCCGCTACCCCGAGTTCGCCGCCCGGCTGGGCGCGGACGAGCCGCCGCCGGTCCAGCCGGTGCTGGCCGTAACCGGCGGCAACCCCTGAGCCCTCAATCCACCGCCAGCGCAATCTTGCGCGGCGTGCTCTTCTCCGCCTTCGGCAGTTCGATGCGCAATACCCCGTCGCGGTAGCTGGCCTTGGCCTGATCGGCCAGCACCTGGGTGGGCAAGGGCACCGCGCGGCGGAAGCTGCCGTAGGCACACTGCAACAGCCGGTAGCGGCCCTGCGTGCTTTCATTCTCGAAGCGCTTCTCGCCCTGGACGATGAGCAGATCGTGCTGCACCTCGATGTCGAAATCCCCCTTGTCCATGCCGGGAATCTCCAGCCGAACCACCAGCCGCTGGTCGTCTTCGAACAGATCGCCGCCGAGCAGTGACCAGCCGTGCGAGGGCCAGTAGAAGCTGTCGTCCACCTCGCTCCGGGCGGGCATGGCGCTGCGCTCGCCGGGCCGGAACCGCGTCAGGGCGCCGACGGCGCCCTCGCGCAGGCGCTGCCAGCCCTCCGCCATCGAATCCCAGATATTGCTGAAACCGTGCTTGAGATCGTCGAGCTTCATGACCCATCTCCTCTGCAGAAAACGGAGCCCCGCGGCGCGGGGCCCCGGACAATCAGCCGCGCACCTCGATCTTGCGCGGCTGGGCGTGCTCGGCCTTGGGAATGCGCAGCGTCAGCACGCCCTGGTGGAGCTGCGCGGTAATCTTCGCGGTATCCAGCTCACGGGACAACGTGAACGCCCGCCGAAAGCGCGGCACGGTGATTTCCGCGTGCTTGGCCTCCAACCCTTCGGGCAGTTCGACCCGCGCCTCGCCCTGGATCACCAGGGTATCGGCATCGATTTGCAGGTCGAGCCGGTCGCGCGGCACCCCCGGCAGATCGGCATACAGGGTGATGCCGGCGGCGTCTTCGACCACATCCACGGCCGGCAGCAGCGCCGGCGTCTGGCCGGCGGCCGGGTTCCCGGTGTCGCGGGTCGCTACATTGGTTTGTTCAGTCATGGCGGTTTCCTCCTCGGTTCGGATGATCGATTCGTACAGCTCACTGCACCGCGATGCGGCGCGGCAGGGCCTCGGCGCGACGCTTGACGGAAACGTGCAGCACGCCGTCGCGGTAATCGGCGCTGACCCCCTCCGGATCGATGTCCTCGGGCAGACCCACCGCGCGCCGGAAGCGGCCGGCGAAGCGCTCGTTGATGTGGATCACCGCCTTGTCGCCGGCGGCCGGCACCGAAGCCGCGCGCTCCCCGGAGATGGTGAGCGTGCCGCGTTCGAGGTTGACCTCGATGGCGGCGGGGTCGAGCCCCGGGGCATAGACGTACAATTCGATGCTCTGTGGGGTGCTGCCGACATTCACCGCGGGGAAGCCGCCGCGGCCGGCACCGCGAATGCTGGGGCCGCCCTCGAACGCCTGCTGCAGTTCCCGGTGCAACCGTTCGAGATCGGAAAAAATGTCGCGGGACAGAAACGAAAAGCTCATAGCAGATCCTCCATATGAAGCCTGGTATTCGCAGGTGACGCAACGTTGCGTCATCGCAGACAGATATTGTGTACGCCTAAAAAATTTCAAGAACTTGACTTCCCGCCGGCGGACCCCATTGGTTACAGTCGCGACGCCGGCTTCGTCCGGCCCCATTCACGACCGCTCACGAGAGGTTGGCCGGCGGTGGAATTCAAGGACTACTACCAGATACTGGGCGTGGCCCGGGATGCCAACGCGGACGCCATCAAGAAGGCATTCCGCAAGCTGGCGCGCAAGTACCATCCCGACGTTTCCAGGGAGCCCGACGCCGAAGCACGGATGAAGGAAGTCAACGAGGCCTACGCGGTGCTATCGGACACGGAGAAGCGCGCGGCCTACGATCAGCTCGGCCGCGGCTACCAGCCCGGGCAGGAATTTCACCCGCCGCCCGACTGGGACACCGGCTTCGAATTCAGCGGCAGTGGCTTTTCCACCGCGGAAGCGGCCGGGTTCAGCGATTTTTTCGCCGAGCTGTTCGGCCACATGGGCGGTGGCCGGCGCGGATTCAGCGCCCGCGGCGAGGATCACCACGCCAGAATCCTGCTCGATCTTGCGGTCGCCTTTGCCGGCGGCACCCGCGCCATCACCCTGCGCACCCCGCGCCAGGATCGCTCCGGCCGGGTGGTGCTCGCCGACCACAGCCTCGCCGTGCGCGTGCCCAGGGGCGTGCGCGAGGGTCAGGTGATCCGGCTCGCCGGCCAGGGCGCCCCGGGAAGCGGCGGCGCGCCGGCGGGTGACCTGTATCTGGAAGTGCAGTTCGAACCCGACCCGCGCTATCGGGTGGAAGGCGGCGACGTCTACACCAGCCTGCCGGTCACGCCCTGGGAGGCGGCGCTGGGCGCCACCGTCCAGACGCGCGTGCCCGACGGCAGCGTGGAAGTGCGGATACCCCCAGGCTCCAGCGGCGGGCGCAAGCTGCGCCTGCGCGGCCGCGGCCTGCCCGGCAAACCGCCGGGCGACCTCTATCTGGTGCTGGAGATCCAGCTGCCGCCGGCCGACACGCCGCGCGCCCGTGAACTCTATGAAACCATGGCGCGGGAGTTGGCCTTCGACCCCCGCAAGCACACCGGGAGCTGAGCCATGACCGACCCCATCGTTGCGCAACTGCTGGAGGACGCCCGGCTGACGCTGGAAGAAATGGCCGCCGGCTGCCGAACCGATGTCGACTGGGTGGTGGCCCGCGTGCGCGACGTCCTGGCACCGGAGCTGCCGGGCGCCGACCCCCGGCATTGGCGGTTCAGCGGCACCGATCTGCTCCGCCTGCGTCGCATCCGCACCCTGGAGCGCGATTTCGACGCCGTTCCCGAACTGGCGGCCCTGGTCGCCGACCTGCTCGAAGAACTCGATCGCCTGCGCGTGCGGTTGCGAAGCGCTGGTCTCTCCGTCGATTGAGCGCAGACCGATGCCGCGCGTCCGCAGTGCCCGCCTCGCCACCCTTCTCGCCACTCTTCTCGCCACCATCCTCGGCGCAGCGCTGGCGCTCGGTGCCGGGTTTGCCGTCGAGTTTTCCCACGGGCGGAGCAGCGTGCCGGAGCCGCGGCCGGTAGTGGCCAGAGGCGCATTCAGCAGCGAGGAGGCGGCCACCATTGCCCTGTTCGAGCGCGCGCGCGGCGCGGTGACCTACATCACCACCCGCGAGCAGGTACAGGATTTCTGGACCCGCAATGTGTTCTCCGTACCGCGCGGCACCGGTTCGGGGTTCGTCTGGGATGAAGCCGGTCACGTCGTCACCAATTTCCACGTCGTCAGCGGTGCCGCCGAGGCCTGGGTACGGCTGGCCGACGGCAGCGACCATCGCTCCGCCCTGGTCGGCGCCAGCCCCGCGCACGACCTCGCCGTGCTGCGCATCGACTTCGGGCAGCGCCGGCCGCCGGCGCTGCCGCTGGGCAGCAGTGCCGATCTGCGCGTGGGCCAGAAGGTGTTCGCCATCGGCAACCCCTTCGGGCTCGACTGGACGCTGACCACGGGCATCGTCTCGGCGCTGGATCGCTCGCTGCCCGGCCAGGGCGAGGCGCTGGTGCAACACCTGATTCAGACCGACGCCGCCATCAATCCGGGCAATTCCGGCGGCCCGCTGCTCGATTCCGCCGGACGTCTGATCGGCATCAACACCGCCATCTACAGCCCCAGCGGCGCCAGTGCCGGCATTGGCTTCGCGGTGCCGGTCGATACCCTGAATCGAGTGGTGCCGCAACTCATCGCCTTTGGCCGCTACCAGCGCCCGACCCTCGGCGTCGAGGTGGACGAGGACTGGAACCGCAGGCTGCAACACGCCTTCGGCGTGCGCGGGGTAGTGATCCTGTCGGTGGCGCCGGGCAGCGCCGCGGCACGCGCCGGACTGCGCGGCGTGCGTGTCGGCCGCGATGGCAGCGTGGCTGCCGGCGACATCGTGGTCGCCGTAGCCGGGCATCCGGTGACTGCCGTGGCCGAATTTCTGGGCCGCCTCGATGACCAGGAAGTCGGCGCCACCATCAGCATCACCGTGGTTCGCGATGACGAGCCCCGGGACATTCCCGTCACCCTGGAAGCGGGAACCTGAGGAATTCGCCATGGAACCCCGACTGCGCTGGCACACTGCCTACTGGCTGTTCGCGGCGCTGTTGCTGCTGATCGGTCAACACTGGCTGCAAAGGCAACACCAGATCGAGCTGGTGCCCTACAACGAATTCGAAAAAGCGCTGGCCGATGGCCGCATCGCCGAAGTCACCATCGCCGATCGCACCCTCACCGGCCACCTCGCCACGCCCGACGCCAGCGGCAAGACAGCCCTGGTGACCAACCGCGTCGAGCCCGATCTCGCGGCACGGCTGGAGCGCTACAACCTGCCCTATGTGCGCGTCGTCGAGACCACCCTGGTCCGCGACCTGCTGTCCTGGACCCTGCCGGTGCTGGTATTGGCGGCGGTCTGGCTGTTCGTGTTCCGCCGCCTGGCGGAGCGCCAGCAGGGCATGGGCGGTTTCATGAGCGTCGGCAAGAGCCGAGCCAAGGTCTATGTCGAGACCGACACCGGAGTCACCTTCGCCGACGTGGCCGGGGTCGATGAAGCCAAGCAGGAGCTGCAGGAGGTGGTCGGCTTTCTCAAGCATCCCGCCGATTACGGCCGCCTGGGCGCCAGAATTCCCAAGGGGGTGCTGCTGGTGGGGCCGCCCGGCACCGGCAAGACCCTGCTGGCGCGCGCGGTGGCCGGCGAGGCCGGCGTACCCTTCTTCTCCATCTCCGGGTCGGAATTCGTGGAGATGTTCGTCGGCGTCGGCGCGGCGCGAGTCCGCGATCTGTTCGAACAGGCCCGCCAGCGCGCCCCGGCGATCATCTTCATCGACGAGCTGGATGCGCTGGGTCGGGCGCGCGGCGCCTTTCCCGGCTTCGGCGGCCACGACGAGCGCGAGCAGACGCTCAATCAGCTGCTTGCGGAAATGGATGGCTTCGATACCACTTCGGGGCTGGTGCTGCTGGCCGCCACCAACCGCCCGGAAATTCTCGATCCGGCACTGTTGCGCGCCGGGCGCTTCGACCGTCAGGTGCTCGTGGACCGCCCCGACAAGGCCGGCCGACTCCAGATTCTGCGCGTGCATGTCCGCAGGATCACCTTGGCGCCAAACCTGGATCTCGAGCAGGTGGCGGGGCTGACCACCGGCTTCTCTGGTGCCGATCTGGCCAATCTGGTGAACGAGGCCGCACTGGCCGCGACCCGGCGCGGCGGCAGCGAAGTGACGCTGGCCGACTTCACCACCGCGATCGAACGCATCGTCGCCGGGCTGGAAAAGAAGAACCGCGTGCTCAATGCCCACGAACGCGCCGTGGTCGCCCATCACGAGCTGGGCCATGCCCTGGTGGCGCTGGCGCTCCCGGGCAGCGACGCGGTACACAAGGTCTCGATCATCCCGCGTGGCATCGGCGCGCTGGGCTACACCATTCAGCGGCCCACCGAAGATCGCTACCTGATGAGCCGCGCCGAACTGGAGAACAGGATCGCAGTCTTGCTCGGCGGTCGCGCAGCCGAACAACTGATCTTCGGCGAACTCTCCACCGGCGCCGCCGACGACCTGGCCAAGGCCACCGACATCGCCCGCGACATGGTCACCCGCCATGGCATGGACACGACGTTGGGGCCGGTGGTCTATGCCGCACCAACCACCCGCTTTCTCGACGGCTCGCGGGGCGACCAACCCGCCGGCAGCCGGGTCAGCGAGGCCACCCTGGAGTGCATCGACGCCGCGGTGCGCGAACTGGTGACCACCGGCCTTGCGCGCGCCACCGCGATCCTCACCGCCAACCGGCCGCTCCTGGGTCGCGCGGCGGCCGACCTGCAACGCCTGGAGACCCTGGATGCGGCGGCACTCAGGGCACTTACCACCGACCTGGCGAAAGCCTGACGCCAGGCCATCACTACCTTGGGCGTCGTTCGGCGGCCGTCTTGAACGCGCGGTCACCGGCGTTACCGGTTGGGAAACTCCGTTGGTCGGCCTTATACTCGACCCAAGCCCGATTACTGCCGCCACTCGGCCGACCGTTGCGTCGCATTAGCGATGCAGCGAACAGCCGCCCAACTTTGCCGCGGATCCATTCATCGATCTTGATCTTGACCTAGCATCCACCTTGTCTGCGCATCCACATCGAGAGGTAACCTCCATGACAGAAACCCAGGCCGCCGTAAAAACCTCGCAGAGTGTCGCCCGGCTCAGCGCCTTCGATCCGGACTACAAGACCGATAAGCCCCAGTCCTATTACGACGAAATCAAGCGCCGGTTCGCGGAAGAGCGCGACCTGCGCCTGAAATACCGTCCCGAGGGCACCAGCCAGTACACCTCCGACTTCGAAGGTGAGCTGGCGCGCTTTGGCGACGACCCTTACGGTGGCGACTTCAAGCCGCGCGCGGCACTCACCGACACCGTCGAAGTGCTGTTCACCGGCGGCGGCTTTTCGGCGCTGCTGGCCAGCGCCCGGCTGCGCGAATACGGCATCCAGAGCATCCGCATCGTCGAGCGTGGTGCCGACGTGGGCGGCACCTGGTACTGGAATCGCTACCCCGGCGCCGCCTGCGACGTGCCCTCCTACGACTATCTGCCGCTGCTGGAAGAACTCGACTACGTGCCCAGCCGCCGCTACGCGCGCGCGCCGGAGATCTACGAGCACTGCAAGCGCATCGCCAAGTACTACGATCTGTACGGCCTCGCGGTGTTCCAGACCACGGTGACCTCCACCGTCTGGGACAACGAAGAAAAGCTGTGGCACGTGAAGACCGACCGCGGTGATCACATGAAGGCGCGCTTCGTGATCTGCGCCAACGGCCCCATGGCCAAGCCCAAGCTGTCGAAGATCAGCGGCATCCCCTCGTTCAAGGGTCACTCCTTCCACAGCTCGCGCTGGGACTACGACTACAGCGGCGAAAAACTCGAAAAACTGCGCGACAAGCGGGTTGCCATCATCGGCACCGGAGCCACCGCGGTGCAGATCATTCCCGAGGTCGCCAAGACCGCCAAGGAGCTCTACATCTTCCAGCGCACGCCCTCCTGCATCGACGTGCGCAACGACTGGGCCACCGACCCCAACTGGGCGCGCAAGCTCCAGCCGGGCTGGCAGAAGGTGCGGCGCGAGCGCGCCATCTCCGGTTCGGACCCACACCTGAGCGACAAGGCCCGCGATCCCAACATCAGCCGCGAGGACAAGATTCGCCGCCAGGAAAACGCCAACATCGACTACGTGATGCGCCTGCACAAGCGCATCGAGGAGACCGTCCACGACCAGGCGACCGCGGAAGCCCTGAAGCCCTGGTACATGTACATGTGCAAGCGGCCGACCTTCCACGACGAATTCCTCGAGACCTTCAACCGGTCCAACGTGCACCTGATCGACACCCACGGCCAAGGGGTGACCGAGGTGACAGAGAAGGGGCCGGTGTTCGACGGCAAGGTGTACGAGGTGGACCTGATCGTCTACGCCACCGGCTTCGAGGTGCAGAAGACCGGCATCTACAACCAGATCATCGGCGACAACGGCGTCGAGCTGAACGCCAAGTACGCCGAGAACGGCATCCGCACCCTGCTCGGGATCCATTCCCACAACTATCCGAACCTGTTCGTGATGGCCGGCTACCAAGCGTCGTTCCAGTTCAATATCACCGACGTGCTCCAGATCCAGGGCGACCACATCGCCGCCTGCATCAAGTACACCCGCGAGCACGGCTACAGGACCATCGACGTGACCCACGACATGGAGGACTGGTGGGTGAACGAGGTCATCGATTTCCGCGGCAAGACCGACCGCAACAAGGAGTGCACGCCCGGCTATTACAACTTCGAGGGCGAGTTCAATCGCCGCCAGGACGGCACCTACAACGGTGGCTTCAAGCGCTATATCGAGAAATCGCTGGAAGTGCAGGCCAACATGGAGAAGAACTTCATTTTCGGAAAATGATCTACGGGGCTTCACCGCCGTCTGCGGGCGGCGGTGAAGGCGCAGAAAACTGATCAACAACTCGCTTCAATTCACTGATTAAAAAAATATTCAGGGGACAACCATGACAGCAACTGCACTCGACAACGTACTCGATTACCCAGAACCCCAGGTCACCCGCGATATCGACTACGAGACCGTCGTCATCGGTTCGGGCCTGTCCGGGATCGGCGCCGCCATTCGCCTGATTCAGGAAGGACTGGGTGATTTCGTGGTGCTGGAAAAGGCCAACGATGTGGGCGGTACCTGGCGCGACAACACCTACCCCGGCCTCGCGGTGGACATTCCCTCGCTGAGCTATTCGTTCTCCTTCGAGCAGAACCCCAACTGGTCCAGCCTGTACGCGCCCGGAGCGGAGATGAAGGCGTACGTCGACCACTGCACCACCAAGTACGGCGTGCGCCCGCACATGCGCTATGGCATGGAAGTGGAAGAAGCGATCTACGACGAGAAACGCAACATCTGGATCACCCGCACCAAGAGTGGCGCGGTGTTCAAATCGCGCTTTCTGGTCAGCGCCACCGGCTTCCTGACCCTGCCCAAGCTGCCCGCCATCAAGGGCATCGAGAACTTCAAGGGCAAGGTGATGCACACCTCACGCTGGGACCACAGCTACGACATGGCTGGCAAGCGGGTGGGCTTGATCGGCACCGGCGCCACCGCCATCCAGGCCGTCCCGGAGATCGCCGACAAGGTGAAGTCACTCGACGTCTACCAGCGCACCGCGATCTGGCTGCTGCCCAAGAAGGAGATGCCCTTCAGCCCCCGCCTGCAGCGCGCCTTCGCCAAGGTGCCCGGCCTGCAATGGCTGGCGCGTCAGGCGACCATCTTCTTCACCGATATCGTGATGATCAATCTGCTGGTGTTCAACAAGTACTTTTCCTTCGCCGGGAGGAAGCTGGAGAAGATCTGCGTCGAGCATATCCGCAACCAGGTGCACGATCCGGAAATCCAGAAGGCGCTGACGCCGACCTACGATTTCGGCTGCAAGCGTCCGAGCTTCACCAGCAAGTTCTATCCGGTGTTCAACCGCGAGAACGTGGCCCTGGTGACCAACCCCATCGACCACATCACCGAGAATGCCATCGTCACCCAGGACGGCACGGTGCGTGAGATCGATACCCTCATCTGCGCCACCGGCTTCGAGGTATTTCAGAAAGGGAGCGTGCCCACCTACCGGCTGCTGGGCAAGAACGGCCTCGACATCAGCGAGTTCTGGGAACAGAACCGCTACCAGGCGTTCATGGGCGCCACGGTGCCCAACTTCCCCAACTTCTTCATGATGTTCGGCCCCTACAGCGTCTGCACCGCGTCCTGGTTCGGGATGATCGATACCCAGTCCAAGCACCTGGTGCGCTGCCTGAAGGCCGCCAAGCGCCGCGGCGCCAACTACATCGAGGTGAAGAAATCGGCGGCGGATCGGGATTTCGAGAAGATCCAGGGGCGCACCAAGTACACCATCTTCAAGGCCGGCAACTGCGCCACCTCGAACAGCTACTACTTCGACCGCCACGGCGACAGTCCCACCATCCGTCCCACGCTGGGGCCGATTCACTGGATCGCCAGCCGCCTGTTCAGCATGGACAACTACATTTTTGATAACAAGTGAGTCGGCAACAAGTAACGCGACAACGCGTGCGCCGACAACAAGCAAGGCGATGACCAGTAGGGCAATGACAAGTAAGGCAACGACAAGCAAGTCGTTGGCAAGGAAGCAGGATTTTCGATGACCGCAAGTCCAATGGGGTCGGCCGCCGGCCGGCCCCGTTTTTCCTCAGATCAGATTCCAGAACCGCAACAGCATCAGCCCCCCGCAATTCACCACGAAGGACAGCACCCCGCTGATCAGCACGATATTGGCCGCGAGCCGCCGGTCGCTGCCGAACATCTCCACGAATATCACGCTGATCGATGCCGTCGGCGACGCCAGCACCAGAAACAGGATGCCGAGCTCCATGCCGCGCAGCCCCAGCGCGTACCCCAGCAGGGTGCCGATCAGCGGCATCCACACGCACTTGTAGAGCGCCGCGTTCCAGCTTGCCGGCGCCGGCTTGCGCAGCTGGCGCAGATCCAGTGAAGAGCCCAGCATGAACAGCACCAGGGGCACGGTAAGCTGCCCGACGATATGCCCGGTCTCGACCAGCAAACCCGGCAGCGGGAGATCGATCGCGCCAGCCACCACGCCCAGCACGATGCCGACGATCACCGGATTGCGCAGCACCGAAACGCCCATGTTTCCGTCGGCCTGGGCGTCACCGTAGCGGCGCAGCATCAGGATCGAAAACACGTTGCCGAAGATGATGAACACCGCCATCGGCAGCGAGGCCAGCGCGACGCCCTCCACCCCGTACACACTCTGCGCCATGGCGAGCCCGGCGATCAGCAGATTGCCGCGCGCGGCACCTTGCAGAAACACGCCGCGCTGTGCCCGCTCGCGCACGGTCAGGATCGCCAACGGCCATGCCAGCAGCGCCAACGCGATCACCAGCCCGGAACTGACGAACAGGAACCTGGGCGCCTGCGCCACCTGGATATCGGCCGCGGCAAGCGAGAAGAACAGCATGCTCGGCGCACCCAGATTGAACACCAGCCGCGAAGCGTCGCGCAGAAAATCGTCGCTGAGCATGCCCGCGCGACGCAGCGCCATGCCCAGCCCGGTGACCAGATAGATGGGCGCCACGTTGCCGAGCGCAAACCACACGACCTCGAGCCCATTCATGCCCTGCTAGAATCCCCCGCCATGCTCGCTCCCCCCAAGATTCTCGTGTTCGATTCCGGCGTCGGCGGCCTCAGCGTGCTCGCCGCGCTGCGCGCCCAGCTGCCGGGATGCGACTTCGTCTTCGCCTGCGACAACGCCGCCTTTCCCTACGGCACCAAGTCCGAAGCCGAGCTGATCGCGCGCGTCGATCGCGTGGTAAACCAGCTGGTGCGGCACTTCCAGCCGGAGCTGCTGGTCATCGCCTGCAACAGCGCGAGCACCGTCGCTCTGCCGCGCCTGCGCGCACAGTTGCGCCAGCCGGTGGTCGGCGTGGTACCCGCCATCAAACCCGCGGCCCAGCTCTCCGCCACCAGGGTCATCGGCCTCCTGGGCACCCCCGGCACGGTGCGCCGCCAGTACACCCGGGAGCTGATCGCCGAGTTCGCGGCGCACTGCGAGGTGATCCCCCTGGGCAGCGCCGAGCTGGTCGAGATTGCCGAGCGCGCGCTGCGCGGCGTGGCGCCAGACCTCCACCAACTGCGCACCATCCTGGCGCCCCTGTTCGCCGCGCCGGCGCTCGATACCGTGGTGCTGGCTTGCACCCATTTTCCGCTGCTGGGTGCGGCGCTGGCGGCTGCCGCACCACGCCCGTTGCGCTGGATCGATTCCGGCGACGCCATCGCGCGACGGGTCGCCTCCCTGCTGCCCGGCTGGCAGGCGGCCGCAGATGCCGGCTTTCGCGCTTGTTTTACCAGCCCCGCTGACATCGCCGCCCTGTACCCGGCCCTGGCGGAACTGGGTTGCACCGCCGTCGAAGTCCGCGATGGCGATGGCGGCCGCCACGACCCGCCGGCCGCTTTCCCGGCCGGAGCCGCACATCCAGCACCTGCCTGAACCGCCGCGGCCCCGGCCGCACCGTCAGGACGGTGTCGGTGACGCGACCTTGGCAGGCAGGGTGAGCACGCCGCGGCCACCACGCGCCGGGACGCTGAAGTACCGGATACCCCCAGCCGCGAAGTAGCTGGGCGTCACCAGCGTGTGCGGATGGGCGCGAAAATCCGCGATGGCCTCGGCGCAGCTGGCGTAGCCAGCGAGGCGCCGACAATTCACCTCGGTGGCCCGCATCACCAGGCATGCGCCGGTCATGCCCAGGGCCACCACGCGATCCGGTGGTGCCCAGAAGGAATCGACCAGCTCACCGCCGTCATGCACGCCGTCCTGCCCGGGCGGCAGCGCAGCGAGAAAAAACCGGGTGTCGAAGCGCTTGGGCCGCTCCGGCGGGGTGATCCAGTGCGCAAAGGGCGTCAGCGCATCGAGCGCCGGCCGCAAGCCGTGGCGTGCCAGCAACTCGGCAAAGGCGATCTGCCCACCCGCCAGCGCGGCACGGGCCTCGCCCAGCGTGGCGAGCAGCGCGGCTGCCGGCCAGGTTCCGTCGGCGTGCCGGGCGTAGAGAATGCCCACCTCCTCGAAGGTCTCGCGAATCGCCGCCAGCCGGTGGGCATGCAGCCAGTCCACGGCTCCAGCTTCGCCCACGGCTGCGGTTTCGTCCCCGGCTCCAGCTTCGCCCACGGCTCCGGTTTCGTCCCCGGCTTCCAGGGCACCGCCGGGAAACACCAGGGCACCGCCCGCGAAGGCGGTGTCGTTGTGGCGGCGGGCCATGAAGATCTCCCAACCGGCCGGGCCATCGCGCCCTATCACCAGGCTCGCCGAAGGCCGGGGCTGCACCGGCAGCGGGGATTCGGCCATGAGCTCTCCTTGGTGCGCCCGGATGGGGCCGGTTGCTGCGGCAAGCGGCCATTCAAGCCGCCATTGTAGCGGCGCACCGGAGCACTGCACGGCCCGACGCCGCCCCCTACAATCGCCGCATCTCCGTTCGCGGCAAGGCACAGGCCCGGTCGACCATGAGCAGTTCTCCTGTCGATATCGCTCCGCTGCGCCCGGCACTGGCCGCCGGCGAACTGATCCTCACCGCGAACCAGCGTCTGGCGCGCGCCGTGGAGCAGGCCTGGGCCCAGGAACGCATCGCGGCCGGCGCGGCTACCTGGGCGCGGCCTCGCGTTCAGGCGCTTGAAGCCTGGTTCGAACGCCAGTGGCAGGAGCTGCGCGACACCGCCTTCGCGCCGGCGCTCGCCGGTACCCTGGCGAGCACCGCGGTCGAGCAGCGGCTGTGGCGCCAGGTCATCGCCGCCGACCCCGAGCCGTTGCCGGGCGATCCCGCGGCCTTCGCCACCCTCGCCCACGCCGCCCGGCAGTTGCTGGAGCGCTGGGATCTGGAACCGGCGGCGCTGGCTGGCGGCGGTCAGGGCAGCGACCGGTTCGCGGGCTGGCTGCCCCGATGGCGCGCCGCCATGGCCCATTGCGGCCTGCTCACCCGCGAGCAGAGCCTGGAACTGTTGCTCGCCGCGCACCGGGCGGGCGTGATCGCCGCCGCCGGCCGCGTTCACCTGCTCGGCTTCGCCAGGCTGCCGCCGCGCCACCGCCGGGTGCTGACGGGCCTGTGCGGGGACTTGATCGCCTGCACGCCGGCCAGCGTAGCGGGCAATGCACAGTTGCTCGTCGCCGCCGATCCAGACGCCGAACTCGCCGCCGCGGCGCAGTGGGCAATGGCACAACTGCGCAGCCATCCCGAGCACCGCGTCGCCATCGTGGTGCCCGATCTGATCGCCCGCCGCGACCGGGTCGAGCGCCAGCTGCGCGATCTGTTCACCCCCAGCCACGGCCTGCCGACAACGGCCTGGAGCCCGCCGCCCTGCAACCTCTCCGCGGGCCAACCGCTGGCCGAACTGCCCCTGCCCCGCAGTGCCCTGGCGCTGCTCGCCCTGAGTCTGGCGCCGCTGCCGCTGGGTGAACTCTGCGCCCTGCTCCACGATCCCCATTGGGGTGACGCCGCCAGCGAACTGGCGATCAGGGTCCGCGCCGAACAACTGCTGCGCGATCGGGAACGGATCCGGGTGGGTGCGGCCGAGCTGCGCCAGGCCCTGGCCGAGGCGGCGACCGCAACGGAATCGCCGGCGCTGCCGGCACGGCGTCTTCAGGATGCCGCCGAGCTGCTGCGTCGAGCGCCGCGCCGCGCCGGCTTCAACACCTGGACACGATGGTTCGACGACTATCTGCGCTGCCTCGACTGGCCCGGCCGCCGGACCCTGGACAGCCACGAGTTTCAGCAGCTCCAGCATTGGCGCGAGCTGCTGGAAGCCTTTGCGGCACTGGCCGTCACCGGCGCGGAACCAGGCTGGGCGGAGGCGGTCGGCGAACTGCGCCGCCTCGCCGCCGCGACGCCGTTTCAGCCGCGCACGCCGGATGCCCGCCTGCAGGTGCTTGGCGTGCTGGAGGCCGCCGGGCTGCGCTTCGACGCACTCTGGGTGTGTGGTACCACCGATGCGCGCTGGCCGGAACCCCTAGATCCCCACCCACTGCTGCCGACCGGATTGCAGCGCCGCCTGGCCATGCCCCGCGCCCAGGCGGCCCACGAGCTGGCCATGGCACTGGCGCACATCGCGGCGTTTCGCGCCGCGGCGCCGGAAGTGATCTTCAGCTATCCCCAACGAGATGGCGAAGTCGAACTGCAACCCTTCGCCGCCGTGGCCGAACTGCCCGCCGCGACGCTCGCGGGCGAGCCGCAACCCCAGCCGCTGATCGCCGCCCTGGCCGCCGCAACCGCCCATGAAATCGTCACCTGGGGCGATGCCCCGCCCTGTCGACCGGAGGAGTTGGCCACCGGCGGCAGCGCCCGGCTGCGCGATCAGTCCGGCTGCCCGTTCAACGCCTTCGCGATCTGGCGCCTGGGGGCGCGGCCCTTGCCGGAGCCAGAGCCCGGGCTGTCGCGCGCCCTGCGCGGCGAGCTGGTGCATCGGGCACTGGAGCTGTTCTGGGCGCAGCTAGCCGACCAGGCGGCACTGCTGGCCCTGGATGAAGCGGCGCGGCGCCAGCAGCTGGAAGCTGCGATCGGCACCGCCCTCGACGAACTCGCCCGCCGGCATCCGGAACTGCACGGCCCGCGCCTGCGCGCGGTAGAAGCCGCCTGCCTGCTGCGCCAGCTGGAAGCCTGGCTGGCGGTGGAGCTGGCGCGTCCGCCGTTTGCGGTCATCGCCCGCGAACAGCGGCTCGACCTCGATCTCGACGGGCTGGGGGTGCGGCTGCGCATCGACCGCATCGACCGCCTCGGCGATGGCCGGCTGCTGCTGCTCGACTACAAGACTGGTGCCGTGCGTGCGGCCGGCTGGGAGGGCGAGCGCCCCGAGGATCCGCAACTGCCGCTCTATGCCCTCGCGGCGCCCGGCGAGCTGGCCGGTATCGCCCTGGCCCGGGTGCGCATGGACCAGGCCATGGGCAGCCGTCTGTTGGGTATCGCCGATGGCGAACTGCCGGGCTGCAAGCCCCTCACCGAATTCGACCTTCCCGACACCTGGCCCGCCGCCCTGGCGCATTGGCGACGGGTGCTCGGCGGCCTCGCGCGGGAGTTTCGCGACGGTATCGCCACCATCGGCCACCAGCATCGCGCCAGCGCCGACGCCGACCTTCTGGGCGCCCTGAATCGGCTTGCGGAAATCGAATCGATTCAGAATGTTGTAAACCAAAGATGACACCAGATAGCGAAACGCGCCACGCCGCGCTGGACCCCACCCGCTCCTTTGCGGTCGCCGCCCCGGCGGGTTCGGGCAAGACCGGTCTGCTCACCCAGCGCATGCTGCGCCTGCTCGCCGACTGCGAGCAGCCCGAGGAAGTGCTGTGCATGACATTCACCCGCAAGGCCGCGGGCGAGATGCATCGGCGCATCCTCGAAGCGCTGCAGCGCGCGCGCGATCCCGAGCCACCGCAGGAGGATTTCATGCGGCTGACCTGGGAGCTGGCCCGCGCCGTGGTCGAGCGCGATGCCGCGCTCGGCTGGCAACTGACCGCGGCCGCCAATCGCCTCCAGATCCACACCATCGACGCCTACGGCATGCGCCTCGCCCGGCGTCTCGCCACCGCGGCGGACGGCGCGGCGGGCCTCGCGCCCAGCGAAACTCCCCAGACTCTGTACCGCGAAGCGGTGCGCGAGCTGTGCGCGGAGCTGGAAGCGCCGGGCGACCGCGGCGCAGCACTGGCCACCCTGCTGCGCCATCTCGACAACCATCTGCCCCGGCTCGAAGGCCTGCTGATCCAGCTGCTCGGCCGCCGCGAACAATGGCTCGGCCACTTGCTGGCCAGCCGCAACGGCCGCGTCACCCTGCAGCGAGCCTTGCAACAGCTGATCGAGGACAACCTCGCCGAGCTGCACGCCGGGTTCGCCGCCCTGGATGGCGATCTGCCCGGCCTGCTTGGCTACGCCCAGGCCAATCTGGGCAGGTCCGACGCGATGGGCACGGCGCTTCCCGGCGCCAGCCATGCCGACCTCGAGCAATGGCACGGGCTCCTGGCGCTGTTCCTCACCGGCAAGAACGAGCTGCGCAAGAAGGTAGACAAGCGCCAGGGGATGCCCACCGCCAAAGAATCGGTCGATCCCGCCAATGCGGATACCTGGAAGACGGTCTGGACGGCGCAGCGCGACCAGCTCGCCGCGCGCCCGGCGCTGCTCGCCCTGGCCGACGACGTCATGGCACTGCCACCTGCGACGATCGCCGCGGCCCAGTGGCAGGTACTCGAAGCCCTGATCCGGCTGTTGCCGGAGCTGGCCGCGCGCCTGGATCTGGTCTTCCAGCGCCGCGGCCAGTGCGACTTCACCGCCATCGCGCTGGCGGCACTGCGCGCCCTGGGCGAGGAGGAAGCGCCCAGCGATCTGGCGCTGCACCTGGATTACCGTCTGCGCCACATCCTGGTGGACGAATGCCAGGATACTTCCGGCGTGCAGTTCGATCTGCTGCGCCGGCTCACCGCCGGCTGGCAGGAAGGCGACGGCCGCACCCTGTTTCTGGTCGGCGACGGCATGCAGTCGCTGTATGGCTTTCGCGATGCCAATGTCGGGCTGTTTCTCGACAGCCGCCGCCATCCGCTGGGTGCGCTCCGGTTGCAGCCGCTCGACCTGAGCGCCAACTTCCGTTCCCAGGCACGCCTGGTCGACTGGTTCAACCGGATTTTTTCCAGCGCCTTTCCCGTGCGTGAAGATCCCGGTCGCGGCGCGGTGCCCTACGCCCCGGCGCTCGCGGCGTGCCCGCCGCTGCCCGGTGCCGCGGTCCGCATCGATGCCCTGGACTGCGCCGCGGATGCCGCTGCGGTGGCCGAACTGGTGGCCGCGCGCGCCGCCCAGGCGCTGGAAGCGCCGGGCTCGGTGGCGATCCTGGTGCGCAATCGTCCCCATCTGCGCACCATCCTGCCGGCATTGCGCCAGCGCGGCCTGTCCTGGCAGGCGACCGACATCGACCGCCTCGGTGAACGCATGGCAGTGATCGATCTGCTGTCGCTGACTCGCGCACTGCTCAACCCCGGCGACCGACTCGCCTGGCTCGCGGTGCTGCGCGCACCCTGGTGCGGTCTGGAACACGCCGACCTGCTGGCCCTGGCCGATGTCGCCGCCGGCGATCTGCGTGGCCCGCTGCTGCCGCGCCTGGAACGCTGGGCCGACAACCCCCGCCTCGGCGCCACCGGGCAAGGCATTCTGGCGAGGGTTGCACCGGTACTGACCACCGCCTGGATGCAGCGCGGCCGCAAGCCACTGCGCACTCAGGTGGAAGGCACCTGGCTCGCGCTGGGCGGCCCCGCGGCGCTGCTCGACCCCGCCGATCTGCATCCCTGCGCACAGTATTTCGCCTTGCTCGAGCGGGCCGCCGACCAAGCCCGCGACGACTGGCCCGGCTTCGTGGCCCGGGTCCGGGACGGCTATGTGGCGCCCACCACGGCGGTCGCTGCCCGGCTGCACATCCTCACCCTGCACAAGGCCAAGGGCCTGGAGTTCGACACCGTGATCCTGCCCGCGCTGGAACGGCGCGGGCGCAACGACGAACCAGCGCTGCTGCTGTGGCGCGAGCGCGTCACCGCGAGCGGACACCGCGACCTGCTGATCTCCCCGCCCCAGCCCAGCGGCGAGGCCCGCGATCCGCTCCACGCCTGGCTCGCCCGCGAGGAAAAATTTGCCCGCAGGCTCGAAAACGCCCGCACCCTGTACGTGGGCTGTACGCGGGCGCGCCAGCGCCTGAACCTGATCTTCCGCCTGCCGGAGAATGGTTCGCCAGCGGAGGACTCCCTGCTGGCACGGATCTGGCCGGCGCTCGCACCCGAACTCGCCAACCCCGGCCCGGAAACCGAAGTGATCCAGCATCCGCCGCCGGACACTGGCGCCGCTGCCGCCGCGCCCTCGCCATTGACCCACGGCGTGCGCCTGCCGCCCGACTGGCAACCACCACCCTGGCCGGCGGCTCAATCCAGCCCCGTCGCACCGCCGGAACCGGCCATCCCCGCCCCGGAAGATGCACCCCTGGCACGCCGCGCCGGCGTGCTCTTCCACCGCAGCGTCCGCCAGTTGCTGCGCGAAGGCGCAGCGACCTGGGACAGCGCCCGCATCGCCCGCCAGCAGCGCGTCTGGCAGGGTGAACTCACCGCCGCCGGCTACAGCGCCGAGGCCGTGGAACAGGGCATCGCCCGCATCCGCCGCGGCCTGGAGAACCTGCTCGCCGATCCCCGGGGGCGCTGGCTGCTCGCCGAGCATGAGGACGGCGGCGCGGAGCAGGAGCTGGGCTACCGGGAGGAGACCGGCAGTGCGCGCGTCGCCATCGTCGATCGCACCTTCATCGCGGCCGGCGTGCGCTGGATCATCGACTACAAGCTCGCCGAGCCCGCGGCCGGAGAGCCCGTGTCGGTATTTGTGGCCCGCCAGCGCGAACTCTACGCGGCGCAACTGGCGCGTTATGCGGCACTGTTTCGCGGCCCTGGCGAGCCGCCGGTGCGCACCGCGCTCTATTTTCCCCTGCTTCCGCACCTGGAAACCTGCACGGAAGCCTGAACCGAAGCATGAACCGAAGCCTGAACGGACGCCCGAACGCAGGGCAGGAGCAGTCGACGGCCAACCGGCAACGGCAAGCTGCTAGAATCCGCGGCCCGATACCCGACCGCACCGGCACGGCGCCGGCATTGACCCGATGATCGAAAAAGCCCTGGAAAACCTCAATATCGACTCGCAGCAGGTTCTGCTGACGCCCGATGATCTGAAGCGCGATCTGCCCATGAGCGCGGCAGCCGCCACCACCGTGGTCGGTGGCCGCGGCGCGGTGCAGAACATTCTCGATCGCCAGGATCACCGGCTGATGGTGGTGGTCGGCCCCTGTTCCATCCACGACGTCGAGGCCGCGATGGACTATGCGCGGCGGCTGCGCGCGCTGGCCGACGAAGTCTCCGACACCCTGTTCATCATCATGCGGGTGTACTTCGAGAAGCCGCGCACCACGGTGGGCTGGAAGGGCCTGATCAACGACCCGCACCTGGACGATTCCTTCTGCATCGAAGAGGGCCTGCACATCGGTCGCCGCCTGCTGCTCGACATCGCCGAGTTGGGCCTGCCAGCCGCCACCGAGGCACTGGATCCGATCTCGCCGCAGTACCTGCAGGATCTGATTTCCTGGTCGGCGATCGGCGCCCGCACCACGGAATCCCAGACCCACCGGGAAATGGCCAGCGGCCTGACTTCCGCGGTCGGTTTCAAGAACGGCACCGACGGCAGTCTCACGGTCGCGATCAACGCCCTGCAGTCGGTGAGCAAGCCCCACCATTTCCTGGGCATCAACGGTGAGGGCCGGGTCGCCATCATCAAGACCCACGGCAACCCCTACGCCCACGTGGTACTGCGCGGCGGCGACGGCAAGCCCAATTATGATTCCGTAAGCGTGTCGCTGTGCGAGCAGGCGCTGACCAAGGCCGGCATCGCCGCCAACATCATGGTGGATTGCAGTCACGCCAACTCCAACAAGAACCACGAACTGGAGCCGCTGGTCATCGACAACGTCAGCAATCAGATCATCGAGGGCAACCGCTCGATCATCGGCGTGATGGTCGAAAGCCATCTGGTGGCCGGCAACCAGAAGCTCTCCGCCAATCGCGCCGAGATGGTCTACGGCCAGTCGGTGACCGACGCCTGCATCGACTGGCCGACCACCGAAACCGCACTGCGCGCCATGCGCGAAAAACTCAAGGACGTACTGCCCCGGCGGGGCTGAGCAGCGTCGCGAAACCGCTGCCGAACGGCATTCCCACGCCGTTCGGCAGCCCGGATCCGGAATTCCTGCCCCGCGGCGCGGCTAGCGCATTGCCAGCGGAGCCTGGCTCAAGGCGAGCGGAACAAGGCTCCGACCCGGGCCTGGGCACGGGCTCTGGCCGTCGGTCCGGCACCGAAATTACCCTCGATCACGCTCACCGTGACCTTGCCTTGGCCCAGCAACAGGGCCTCGCTGTCGATATCCGCGCCAGCGGGATCGCCGTTCACGAAGGTGATGCCGGGCAGTGTCTGGGTGATGCCCGCAGCCTTGGCCATGGGATCGTCGGCCAGATTGATCACGAAGCGCGGCACCACGGTGCTGTAGACCCCGACCGAAGTCCGCGCGAACGGCAGTGTGGCGCCCGCGCCGGCGGTGAATTTAGGCACGTTGACGTTCAGGCCCGTACCTTCCGGCAGCAGCGGCTGCCGCGTTGACTGGCGTTCCAGTTCGGTAACCACCCGGTTGGTGATCCGGGCAACCTCCCGTGCCAGCGCGGCATCATTGGCGGTATTGCCATCGGCACTGACGGACAGCGCCGGCAACCCGCGGTTGATGGCATAGACCGCGTTCGCCACGGTGCCCGAACTGGGATTCACCTGGCCGACATTGTTGCCTTCGTTGGGGCCGGAGATCACCAGATCCGGGGCATCACCCCAACGTGCCGCCGCCAGCACGTCGAGCCCGTACAGCAGGGCCGCCACCGGCGTGCTGTCCACATAGTGAAGGTAGGGCTCCCCGCTCGCGACACCCACGCCCGGGGCACCGGCCACGGCCACGCCGCCGCGACAGTCCTGCGCCAGCGGCCCGATCGGCTGCAGCAAGCGCAACGCTGCGCCCTGACCGCTCTGGTTGCGGCAGGGCACGGCAACCAGCACATCGTGACCGGCCTCGGTCAGCTCCTGGTACAGCGCGCGCAGATTGGCGGTCGCGCCGTCATCATTGGTAACAAGAATGTCCAACGCCGCGAGCGGCGGCGCTGCCGCGGACAATGCCAACAGTGCCGACCAGCGGCGCAACAGCTCGATCATGGCGATACTCCCGATGTCATTAACTGCCCGATGTCATTAACTGCCGATGTCATCGTGGTGCCCGAACGGTAAGCACGCGCGATGACTGCGACGTGACAGCGAAGGCCCCCGCTGGCGCGGCATTACCCGATAAAATGGCCCATCGCGAATTTCTTGCAGAGGCGGTGCGCACGGCGATGGAAACCTTTCTGGTCGGCGGCGCCATCCGTGATCGCCTGCTCGGCCTGCCGGTGACGGAGCGCGACTGGGTGGTGGTCGGTACCACCCCGCAGGCGCTGCGCGAGCAGGGCTTCCGCCCGGTGGGCCGCGATTTCCCCGTCTTTCTGCACCCCGAAACCGGCGAGGAATATGCGCTCGCCCGCACCGAGCGCAAGGCGGCTCCCGGGCATACGGGCTTCGTCTTCCATGCCGCGCCCGAAGTCACCCTGGAGGAAGATCTCCGCCGCCGCGATCTGACCATCAACGCGATGGCCGAATCCGCTTCCGGCGAGCTGATCGACCCCTACGGCGGGCGGCGGGATCTCGACCAGCGGCTGCTGCGCCACGTCTCCGACGCCTTTGTCGAGGATCCGCTGCGGGTGCTGCGCGTGGCCCGCTTCGCCGCCCGTTTCGAACCCCTGGGGTTTCGCGTCGCCCCGGAAACCCGGGAGCTGATGCGTGCCATCGTGGCGAGTGGCGAACTGGCGCATCTGTCCGCCGAGCGGATCTGGAACGAAACCCAGCGCGGGCTCGCGGCGGCGATGCCGCGCGCTTATGTGGAGGTGCTGCGCGACTGCGGCGCCCTGGGTGCCCTGCTGCCCGAGGTGGACGCCTTGTTCGGGGTTCCGCAGCGCGCCGATTACCACCCGGAAATCGATACCGGCGTGCATCTGCTGATGGCGCTGGATTGCGCGGCAGCGTTGACCGCCGATCCCAGTGTGCGTTTCGCCGTGCTGGTCCACGACCTGGGCAAGGGCATCACGCCTCCCGAGGTGCTGCCGCGCCATATCGGCCACGAGCAGACCGGCATCCCTCTGGTGGAGGCCCTGTGCGACCGCTTGCGGGTGCCGACCCCGTATCGCCGGCTCGCCCGCCTGGTCACCCGCTGGCACCTGCTGTGCCACAAGATTGGCGAGCTGCGACCCGACACCCTGCTGCGGATGCTGCGCGAACTGGATATCTACCGGCGACCGGAAATTCTGGAGCCCTTCCTGCTGGCGTGCGAGGCCGATGCCCGCGGCAGAGGCGGCGATTTCGGCGCACGCACCTACACCAGCGCCGCCTGGCTGCGCGCGCTGGCCGCGCGCGTGCGGGCAGTGTCCGCGGCACCGCACCTCGCCGCTGGACTCGGCGGGACCGAGCTGGCCACGGCGCTGGAAGCCGATCGCCGCAACGCCATCGCGGACTTCAAGCGCGAGGCCGCCAGCAGCGGCTGAATCTCGCCTGCGGCTGCATCCCTCCTCTGACTGCATCCCAGCTGCGGCTGAATCCCACCTGCGACTGAATGCCACGCACCCTGCCATACCAATCAGGAACAACTGATCCAGATCACCCTTTTCGGCGGATACCCTTGAAAACCTCGACCGCGGCCCGAATAAGTTTGCCTACAGGGCAACCATCACCGGGAGGTTCAACATGCCACTGGTACCACGCGGAAGCTTTTTCGATCTGGACAAGATGTTCGATAATTTTCTGTCGCCACTGCAAAACCTCGAACAGGCCGACAACGGTTTCTTCGCGCCACGGGTCGATGTGCACGAAATCGCCGACCATTACGAGATCTGCGCCGAATTGCCGGGCGTCAAGCGCGAGGACATCCACGTCGAACTCGATGACGGCATTCTCACCATCACTGCGGAAAGTCGCCGTGAAAAACGCGAGGACAAGGAGGGCCGCGTAGTCCGCCAGGAACGACGCTACGGCAAGTACATGCGCAGCTTCAATTTGGGTGGCGATATTCAGGAAGCGGCGGTAAGCGCCAATTTCGACAACGGCATTCTCAAGGTCATCGTACCCAAGGCCAAGGAACCGAAACCGAAGCAACGCCGCATCGAAATCGGCTGACCAAACCGGTCGCGGCGCTCAGGGCGTCGCGGCCGGCCAGCGAAAGGCCACCGGCCACAGCTGCTGGTCGGGGAAGCGCAGTGCACTGGCCAATTCGCGGTAGGATTTTCGTGCCTCGGGGTGGAGGGCATCCGGCGCGAGTTCGGCCAGCGGCCTCAGCACGAAGGCGTATTTGAGGATCTCGTCGCGTGGCAGGGTGACGCCGTCGATCACGCCCACGCATTCGCCATAGGTGAGGATGTCGATATCCAAGGTTCGCGAACTGAACTTGGCCGTGGTGCGACAACGCGCGTTGGTATCCTCGATGCGGCGCAGCACCTGAGCCAGTTCGCCGACCGCGAGTTCGGTGTCGATCCCGACCACCAGATTCAGGAAATTGTCGCCGATAAAACCCACCGCCGGATTTTCGTAGACCGGCGACAGCGCCAGCGCGCCAAAATGTGCCGCGAGCGCATCGAGTGCCGCGGCCAGATGGCGGCGCGGATCGATGTTCGAACCCAGACTGAGGTAGACCCGCGGCATCAGCGGCGCGCGCCCCGCTCGATGACTATGCCGACATCCTGGGCACCGCGCAGCGCGCCGGGCTTGCTCAGCCGCAGGCGCAGCCAGGGCACCGGAAATTCGGCAAGCACCAGTGCGGCGATCTCCTCCGCCAGCCGCTCGACCAGCAGGCAGCCGCTGCTCTCGACGTGGGCGATGATGCGCTTGGCCACCGCCTTGTAGTTCAGCGCGTACTGAATGTCGTCGCTCGCCGCAGCGGCGGCGATGTCCGTGGCCATCTCCAGATCCAGGGACACGGTCTGGCGTACCTCCCGCTCCCAGTCGTAGATGCCGATGGTAGTCGCGATGCGCAGATCGCGGATGTAGACGATGTCCATAGGCTTGGCGCTCATCCCGCCATCTCCAGTGCCGGCAAGCTGGTCATCGGCCAACGCGGCAAGGCGCGGATGGCAAGATCGTCACCCCCGCCGTGCAACAGCCGTTGACAGCCGGCATAGGCGATCATGGCACCGTTGTCGGTACAGAATTCCGGGCGCGCATAGCGGACCCGAGCCCCGCGCGGCGCCAGTGCCTGCTCCAGGCGCTCGCGCAACTGGCGATTGGCGGAAACACCGCCGGCGATCACCAGGGTGGACAGCCCGGTCTCCGTCAGCGCGCGCGTACACTTGATCACCAGCGTATCAACCACGGCATCCTGAAACGCCCGGGCGATGTCGGCGCAGGTCTGCGCATCGGGCAACGCAGCATCCCCACGTTCCGTTGCAATGGTGTTCAACGTAAAGGTCTTCAACCCGGAAAAGCTGAAATCGAGCCCGGGCCGATCCACCATCGGCCGCGGGAAGCGGTAACGATCCGGGACGCCACGCTCGGCGAGCCGGGCAATCTCCGGGCCGCCGGGATACCCCAGCCCGAGCATCTTTGCGGCCTTGTCGAAGGCCTCGCCAGCGGCATCGTCCATGGATTCGCCAAGCAGCTCGTAACGGCCAATCCCGGCGACCTTCACCAGTTGGGTATGGCCACCGGAGACCAGCAGCGCGACGAACGGGAAATTGGGTGGATCTGCTTCCAGCATCGGTGCCAGCAGATGCCCCTCCATGTGGTGCACGCCGATCGCGGGCACGCCCCAAGCATACGCCAGTGCCCGCCCCACGGCGCCGCCCACCATCAAGGCACCGACCAGACCCGGGCCCGCCGTATAGGCCAGTCCATCGATCTCTTGCGACGCCGTAGCCGTGGTCGCGAACAGCTGGCGAATCATCGGCACCAGTCGACGCACATGGTCGCGGGACGCCAGCTCCGGCACCACGCCGCCGTAACAGGCATGCAGATCGATCTGGCTGTGGAGCGCGTGGCCGAGGAGGCCGGCGGCACTGTCGTAGATTGCCACGCCAGTCTCGTCGCAGGAGGTTTCGATCCCCAGCACGCGCATGTCGATCCGCCCTCCCGGAACCCGGCCGGCATGATAATCCCCCTACCCGTGCCGCGAAACCATGGCGGTCCGCGCCACGGCTGTAGCCACCCCACTCCACACTCCACACTCCACAGTCCACAGCCGCCACGCCATCATGGCCCTGGTTCCGGAGTGCGCGGAAAGGGGTGCTTTGCAAGCCGGCGCAGTAGCCAGTAAAATTCGCGCCCCAGCCCAGCAACCCGGCCATTCGGGAATAGAGGATAGATGCCTTCAGTACGGATCAAAGAGAACGAGCCCTTCGACGTTGCCCTGCGTCGTTTCAAGCGTTCCTGCGAAAAAGCCGGGGTACTGGCTGAAGTTCGCCGTCGCGAGTACTACGAAAAGCCGGCCTGGGCGCGGAAGCGCAAGGCGGCAGCCGCAGTCAAGCGCCACGCCAAGAAACTGCAGCGCGAGTCACGCAAGTTCCAGAAGATGTACTGATGCATTGATGTACTGACTTATCGACGTACTGGTTTTCGATGTACTGATTTATGGATGTACTGAGGGCGTAACCGCGGCCCTGGTGTCGCGGTTACCCACTACTGCACGACGCTGCCCATGACGCAGTCCAGCCTTAAGCAACACCTCACCGATGAGATGAAGGCCGCCCTGCGGGCCCGCGACCGGGCGCGCCTGGACGCCATTCGCCTGATCCAGGCCGAGATCCAGCGGGTCGAGGTCGACGAGCGCATCAGTGTCGACGACAGCCGCGTGCTGGCCATTCTCGACCGGATGACCAAACAACGCCGCGACGCCATTACCCAGTACGAGGCCGCGGGACGCGCTGACCTCGCCGCCCGCGAACAGGCGGAGATCGAGGTCATCGCCGGCTTTCTGCCCACCCCCCTCAGCGCCACCGAAATTGACGCCATGATCGATGCCGCGATCGCCACAGCCGGCGCCACCACGGCCCGCGACATGGGCAAGGTCATGGCCATTCTCAAACCCCAATTGCAAGGCCGCACCGATCTCGGCGCCGTGAGCGCACTGCTGAAAGCGCGATTGGCCTGACGCCGCGCGCGGCGGTTTCCCCCAACCACCCCCCGTGCTTCAATGAGGCATGGCCGGCCGCATTCCCCAATCCTTTCTCGACGATCTGTTGGATCGAACGGACATCGTCGAGATCGTCGGCGAGCGTCTGGAACTGCGCCGCTCCGGCGGCAACCACGTGGCGCGCTGCCCGTTTCACGACGAAAAGACCCCGTCCTTCTCGGTCAACCAGGAGCGGCAGTTCTACTACTGCTTCGGCTGCAATGCGGGGGGCAACGCCATTGGTTTCGTGATGGCCTACGACCACCTCGATTTTCTTGCAGCGGTGCAGCTGCTCGCCGCGCGCGCCGGCCTCGAAGTGCCGCGCGACGCCACTGCCATACCCGACCACAATGCGCCCCTGCTGGCCGTCCTCGATCACGCCCAGCAATACTATCTGCGTCAACTGGCGGATCATCCCGCCGCGCGCGTGGCAACGACCTATCTCCAGCGACGCGGCGTGAGCCCCGAAATCGCCCGGGAGTTCGCCATCGGCTTCGCCCCGCCGGGCTGGGACAACCTGCTAAGCGAATTCGCGCCCGAAGGCACCCTCGCCCAGATCACGCCGCTGGTAGACGCCGGCCTGGCCATTCCCCGAGACCCCGGCCCTGGCCATTACGACCGCTTCCGCCAGCGCCTGATGTTCCCCATCCGCGACCTGCGCGGGCGCGTCCTGGGCTTTGGTGGCCGAGTGCTTGGCGACGACCAGCCCAAGTATCTGAATTCGCCAGAGACCTCGGTGTTTCACAAGGGCCGGGAACTGTACGGGCTGTACGAGGCCCGTCAGCATCTACGCGGCGATACGCCGGCACTGGTGGTCGAAGGCTACCTGGATGTAGTCGCGCTCGCTCAGTTCGGCATCCGCAACGTGGTGGCGACCCTGGGCACGGCGATCACCGAGAGCCATCTACAAAAGCTGTTCAAGCACTCCAGCGACCTGATCTTCTGTTTCGACGGTGACGCCGCCGGGCGCCGCGCCGCGCGCCGCGCGCTGGACATCAGTCTGCCCGCACTGCACGACGGCCACACCGCCCGTTTCCTGTTCCTGCCCGAAGGCGACGACCCCGATACCATGGTGCGCCGCCTGGGCGCCCATGCCTTTCGCAAACTGATGCAGGACGCCCTGCCACTCTCGGAGTTTCTCTTTCAGATTGCCGGCGCCGACCTCGACTGGACGCTGCCCGATCATCGCGCGCGCTTCTGCCGCCGCGCGCTGGCGCTGGCCGATCGCCTTCCCCAGGGCATGCTCAAGCACCTGCTGCTGAACGAGCTGGCCGAACGCGCCGGATTGAGTCTCGACACGCTGCGCCAATTCAGCGCATCGACTCCGGAACCGACCGAAATGCCACCACGCGAGGCGCCCTCCAGCACAGCGCGGCGGGAACCATTGCGACAAGGACCATCGCGACAGGAACCATCGCGAGCGGAACCGCCACCGCGGCGCAGCCACCGCATGCCACTGGCCCATCAGTTGCTGGCGCTGCTCATCAACGACACCAGTCTCTGTGCGTCCCTGGCCGCCGAGCTGAGCGCGCTCCAGGCCGACAACGCCGAGCTCAAGATGCTGCGTCAGGTACACCAGCTTCTGCTCGGCAATCCCAGCTATTCGCTCCTCCAGCTGCTGAGTTACTGGCAGGGCATGCACGGACCCGCGCAGCGCGACCTGCTGGCGCGAGTGGCGGCCAGCGATCTGGTGCGTGCCGCTCCGGGCGTCGCACGCGACAACCTGGCGGAAGCTCGCGCACTGTTGGCCCGCCTCCTGGAGGCGCAGCACCGTGAACAGCCCGCGGCCACACGTTTGCGGACCTTGCTGGGGCGCGACCGGCTGCCCGCGGAGGATCAGGCGCGAGTCCGGGCGCTGATCCTGGAACTGAGTCGGGAAAACCCGCAGGACCCCTTGATCCAGGAAGCCGGCCAACTGATTAAACAAACAAAACAATAGGTTGCAAACGACCCGGAAGGCCGGATCAGGGTGCCTCGAGGGTTGTAATCGCTGGCCCGCACCCCCATTGATTGGCTACAATGGGCGGCTTTGAATCCCGCGCCCTCCATCTCAAGAGCGAGCAATGAGCGAAAACTTCCAGCAGCAGTCCCGGATTCGTGAACTCATCGGCAAGGGCCGTGAGCAAGGCTATCTGACCTATGCAGAGGTCAACGACCATCTGCCCGAGGACATCTCCGATCCGGATCAGGTCGAAGACATCATCCAGATGATCAACGACATGGGTATCAACGTGTTCGAGGCCGCGCCCGACGCCGATACCCTGCTCCTGACCAGCGGCGACGCGGCACCCGACGAGATCGCCGCCGCCGAGGCGGCCGCCGCGCTGGCCGCTGTGGAAACCGAGCAGCACCGCACCACCGACCCGGTGCGCATGTACATGCGCGAGATGGGTTCCGTGGAACTGCTCACGCGCGAGGGCGAGATCGAGATCGCCAAGCGCATCGAGGAAGGCATCCGGGAAATCATGGCCGCCCTGGCCGAGTGGCCCGGCGCAGTGGATGCCGTACTCGCCGAATACGACCTCATCGCAAGTGGCGAGCGCCGCCTCGCCGACATCATCGCCGGCTATCTGAACCCGATGGATCACGTGCCCTCCGCCCTGTCCGTAGCCAACAAGGCGGCCGAGCCTGCGGCAACCGCTGCGGGGCTCGATGACGACGACGCCGAGGTCGACGAGGACAGCGGCGACGATGACGCCGAAGACGAAGGCGGGCTCGACATGGAAGAAGCGCGCCGCCGCTTCGATGAAATCCGTCGCCAGAACGACAAGACCAAGCGCTCGCTGGCGCGGGGCGACCGCAAGAGCGCGCCTGTGCAGAAAAATCTTCAGGAACTGGGCGAGATGTTCAAGTTCCTGAAGCTCACGCCAAAGCAATTCGACCCCCTGACCCACAAGGTCCAGGAGCGTATCGCCGAGGTGCGCAAGCACGAGCGCAACATCATGATGCTGTGCGTGAAGCGGGCCGGCATGCCGCGCACCGATTTCATCGAACACTTCCCCGGCAATGAGACCAATCTGAAATGGGCAGCCAACATTGCGCGCCGCAAGCAGCCCTACGCCGAAGTGATCAAGAATCTGCAGGACGATATTCAACGCATCCAGCAGCGCATGCAGCAAGTGGAGGACGAAACCGGCCTCACCATCGGCCAGCTCAAGGATATCAACCGCCGCCTGTCGATCGGTGAAGCCAAGGCGCGCCGCGCCAAGAAGGAAATGGTCGAGGCCAACCTGCGCCTGGTGATCTCCATCGCCAAGAAATACACCAACCGCGGCCTGCAATTTCTCGATCTGATTCAGGAAGGCAACATCGGTCTGATGAAAGCGGTCGACAAGTTCGAATACCGCCGCGGCTACAAGTTTTCGACCTATGCCACCTGGTGGATCCGCCAGGCGATCACCCGTTCGATCGCCGATCAGGCGCGCACCATCCGCATCCCGGTGCACATGATCGAAACCATCAACAAGTTGAACCGGATCTCCCGGCAGATCCTCCAGGAGATGGGCCGCGAACCCACCCCGGAAGAACTGAGCCTGCGCATGGACCTGCCCGAAGACAAGGTGCGCAAGGTGCTGAAGATCGCCAAGGAACCCATCTCGATGGAGACGCCCATCGGCGACGACGAAGACTCGCATCTGGGTGACTTCATCGAGGACGTCAACATCGCCTCCCCGATCCAGGCCGCGACCCAGGAGAGTCTCACCGAGGCGACCCGCGAGGTGCTCAATTCGCTCACCGCGCGGGAAGCCAAGGTACTGCGGATGCGCTTTGGCATCGATATGAACACCGACCACACCCTGGAAGAAGTCGGCAAGCAGTTCGACGTGACCCGCGAACGAATTCGCCAGATCGAAGCCAAGGCGCTGCGCAAACTGCGCCACCCCAGCCGCTCCGAACACATGCGCAGCTTCCTCGACGAATGACACGCTCGACGAATGACACGCTCGACGAATGACGTGCGCGCCCCGTCCGGGCCACCGGCGCGGGGCGGCCCGGATCGCCGCCGGGGCCTATAGCTCAATCGGTTAGAGCAGCGGACTCATAATCCGTTGGTTGCAGGTTCGAGTCCTGCTGGGCCCACCATCCAAAGCCCCGCCCCCTGAGGTTTCTGGGGCCTTTTCGCCGGTGGGCTGACGGCTCCCTGCACGGCGCCGCGCTACTGCCAACGGAAGCCGAGCCGTTCGAGTAGCCGAGCGCGGATTGCAAGCGTACCCGCCCCAGCGCAACGACCCTCGATGGTGCCCGTCAACAATCCGCCGCGACGGGCGCAGAATGGTGGCTTGCCCGGCCCATGCCCCGTTCCCGTGCCACGCACGCCCGCGCTCCGACCCGCCCCGGCTGACTCGAACCCATGCACCTCCACGCCCTGCCGATCGACGAAGCCCTCGCCCGCCTCAACACGACGGCGGAAGGGCTGAGCGAGGCGGAAGCCACCCGGCGCCTCGCCAGCTTCGGCGCCAACGAGGTGGAAGCGGCGGCGCGGGAGCCGCTGTGGCGCGGGGCGGCGCGGCAGGTGACGCATTTCTTTGCGCTGATCCTGTGGCTGGCGGCAGCGCTGGCGTTCGTCGCCGAGCGCTACCAGCCGGGGCAGGGCATGGCCGCGCTGGGCGCGGCGATCCTGGGCGTGATCATCATCAAC
>DASUDS010000123.1:0-6535 GCA_036275455.1 Porticoccaceae bacterium | reverse complement strand
CCCGACCGCGGATTCCTGGTTCATGGGTGTCAACGTCAACGACCCCACCAAGAAGCGCACCTTCATGCTCTACGCCGGCGGGCAGCAGGACTACAAGGCGCGCGCCAACGCCATCGCCGCCAAGGGCTACGAGGGCTTTGTACTGAGCTGAAGCTGCAACTGAAGCTGGCATTGAGCCTGCAACTGAAGCTGAAAACCGATCCCGAGCAAGGGCTGCCCAGGGGCAGCCCTTGCTTGCGCCCTCCCCGCCCCGCCTCCTCCCAAGGAGGCTTCTTTTTTCCCCACAAAGCTCCAGCGGCTTGCGTTCCATCTCGCGGCGCATGCGCGGCGCATCCAGCGCTGACCAGCGCCCTCCGCTATGCTCAGCCCGGGATTTCCGGACCCCGACTTCAGGTATCCCGTATGCCGTGTCCGTAGCGCCGAATCGGCAGCGCTCCACCCACCAATGCGGCATCAATAGATCTGCGTCATGAACCGTGTATTAGACTTTGCTAACATAAGACCACCTCCCCATTGCCTGCGAGGCCGCCATGCTCATCTTTCGCCAGCTCTTCGACCACGAATCGTCCACCTATACCTATCTGCTCGGCGACAGCGAATCCGGCACCGCGGTGCTGATCGACCCGGTCTTCGAACAGGCGCGCCGCGACCTGGCGCTGGTGACCGAACTGGACCTGAAGCTGATCGCCGTACTGGACACCCACTGCCACGCCGATCACGTCACCAGCGCCTGGCTGCTCAAGCAGCGCACCGATGCCGAGATCCTGATCGCCGCCAACTCGGGCGTCGAGGGCGCGGACCGCTACCTGCGCCAGGGTGATCGGATCGCCTTCGGCAAGCGCTATCTGGAGGTGCGCGAGACGCCCGGCCATACCAACGGCTGCCTGACCTATGTGCTCGACGATGAGACCATGGCCTTCACCGGCGACGCCCTGCTGATTCGCGGCTGCGGCCGCACGGATTTCCAGCAGGGTGACGCGGGACGTCTCTACCGCTCTATCCATACGCAGATCTTTTCGCTGCCGGACGCAACCCGGCTGTATCCCGGCCACGACTACCACGGCCTGACGGTCACCAGCGTGAGCGAGGAAAAGCATCACAACCCGCGGTGTGGAGGGGAGATCAGCGAACGGGATTTTGCCGGCTACATGAACAATCTGGGCCTCGCCCACCCCAAGAAGATCGATATCGCGGTGCCCGCCAACCTCAAGTGCGGCCGTCCGGACTCGGGCACCGTGCCGGACGATGCTCCGCACTGGGCGCCGCTTACCTACACCTTTGCGGGGCTCTGGGAAATCGATTCCCGCTGGCTGGAAGAGCATCTGGAAGCGGTGACGGTTCTGGATGTGCGCGAGCCCGATGAATTCGAAGGGCCGCTGGGGCACATTCCCGGCGCCCAGCTGATTCCGCTGGGCACGCTGGCGGCACGCGTCGCCGAAGTCGCCACCGACAAGCCCGTGGTCACCGTGTGTCGCGCCGGCGGGCGCTCCGCCCAGGCCGCGGTGGTATTGCAGCGGGCGGGCTTCGAGCGGGTAGCCAATCTGAGCGGCGGCATGCTGCGCTGGCGCGCGGGCGGGCACCGGGTGAGTGGTGGCTTCGGCGGCTGAGGAGAAGCGCCGCAAGGACGATTGTCGTAACGCACTGCTGCGAGCTGCTGGCGATTCGTCACCAGACCACCAGCGGTCAAACCCGGCCGCTAAGGCCACGCGGCTGGACATTGCCGGTGGCCTGAACTCCGCCTCGCCGGTGCGGCGATAACGGGTTGAACGCGCAATCATTGATGCCGCTTCAGCTCCAGCCGCGCGATCTGGTTGCGGTGCACCTCGTCCGGGCCGTCGGCGATGCGCAGGATGCGGGTGTGCGCCCAGGCGCGCGCCAGGCCCACGTCCTCGGTGACGCCGGCGCCGCCGAACGCCTGAATGGCGTCGTCGATCACCTTCAGCGCCAGATTGGGGGCCGCCACCTTGATCATGGCGATCTCCATGCGCGCCACCTTGTTGCCCACGGTATCCATCATGTAGGCGGCCTTGAGGGTCAGCAGGCGCGCCATCTCGATGTTGATGCGCGCGTCGGCGATGCGCTCCAGCCACACCGTCTGCTCGGACAGCTTGCGGCCGAACGCGACCCGGCTCTGCACCCGCCGGCACATGTGATCCAGGGCTTTCTCGGCGACGCCGATCACCCGCATGCAGTGGTGGATGCGCCCTGGCCCCAGACGGCCCTGGGCGATCTCGAAGCCGCGACCTTCGCCGAGCAGCATGTTGGCCGCCGGCACGCGCACGTTCTCGAACAGCACCTGGGCGTGGCCGTGGGGAGCGTCGTCGTAGCCGAACACCGGCACCCAGCGCTCCACGGTGATGCCGGGGGTTTCGGGTTCCACCAGGATCATCGATTGCTGCAAATGGGTCGCCGCGGTCGGGTCGGTCTTGCCCATCACGATCCAGATCTTGCAGCGCGGATCATGTACGCCCGACGAAAACCACTTGCGGCCGTTGATGACATAGTGATCGCCGTCGCGGCGGATCTCGGTCTCGATGTTGGTGGCATCGGACGACGCCACCGCTGGCTCGGTCATGCAGAACGCCGAGCGGATATCGCCATCGAGCAGCGGCTGGAGCCACTTTTCCTTGTGGGCTTCGGTGCCGTAGCGCTCGATGGTCTCCATGTTGCCGGTATCCGGCGCCGAGCAGTTGAACACCTCGGAGGCCCACTTCGACTTGCCCATGATCTCGCACAGGGGGGCATATTCCAGGTTGGTCAGCCCGGCGCCACGCTCGCTCTCGGGCAGGAACAGGTTCCACAATCCGGCCTGCTTCGCCCTGCTCTTGAGCTCATCGAGAATCGGCGGCACGCACCAGCGACCACCCTCCTCCACCTGCTGGTGGTACAGCTCCTCGTGCGGCGTGATATGGGTATCCATGAACTGCTGCACGCGCAGTTGCAGTTCGCGAACCTTGTCGGAATAGGCGAAATCCATGATGGCTCCTGATCGGATGGCTGAAGGGGAAGGCTGAAGGAGAAGGAAGCTGAATCCGCACGCACGACAGGGCGGCCGACAGCCCGAATAGCTGGTCGCGGCATGATAACCGAAGCCGGCGCGCCGGCCAGGGCGGCGCGCGCCGCGATTGACGCATCGCAAGGTCGCGCAGTAGCGTTCGGGGCAGCCGATAATTCCAACACCGGGAAAGCACCCATGAAGCGCAAGCACGTCCTCGAAGGCATCAAGGTTCTCGACTTCACCCAGCACGTCGCCGGCCCCTCCTGCACCCGGATGATGGCGGAGCTGGGCGCCCAGGTGATCAAGGTGGAGCTGGCGCCCACCGGCGACCAGGTTCGCTATCTGGGCTACCAGAAAGGCGGGCGCGGCATCTATTTTCTCCAGCAGAACCGCGGCAAGCAGAGCCTCTGCCTGGATCCCAAGACCGAGCGCGGCCGGGACATCCTCCATCGCCTGATCGAGAAAGTCGATGTGCTGATCGAGAATTTCGCCCCCGGCGCCATCGCCCGCCTCGGCTGCGGCTGGGAGGTGGCGAGCAAGCTCAATCCCGAGCTGATCATGTGCTCGATCTCCACCTTCGGCCAGACCGGCCCATTGGCCGAGCTGCCGGGCTATGACTATATCGGCCAGGCCTATTCCGGCATCAGCAGCCTGATCGGCGAGGCCGACCGGGGGCCGAGCCTGCCCGGCGCGGCGCTCGGCGACACCATGACCGGGACCCATGCGCTGGCGGCCATCAACGGCGCCCTGTTCAACCGCGCCATGGGTGGCGGCGGCGACTACCTCGACATCACCCTGCTCGACAGCTATTTCCACTGCCACGAGATGTCGGTCGGGGTCTACAGCGCCAGCAACGGCAAGGTCGTCCCGGCGCGCAACGGCTCCCATGCCCGCATGCTCTGCCCCACCGGGGCGTTCAAGGGCCGCGACGTCTACATCATGATCGTGGCCACGCCGCAACAGTGGCCGGCCTTCTGCAAGGCGATCGAGATGCCGGAGCTGCTGGCGGATGCCCGCTTCGCCCACATCAACGACCGCATCCGCAACCGCGACGAGCTGATCGCCATCATCGAGGACTGGCTGCAACGCCAGCCGAGCGATGCCGAATCGATCCGTCGTCTCGAAGCCGCGCGCATTCCCGTAGCGCCGATACTGTCGGTGCCCGAGGCCATGGCTCACCCTCATCTGCGAGCGCGCGGCACGGTGCGCACCGTCACCCAGCGCGGTGCGGGCACCTTCGAGATGCCGGGCATGCCGCTGCGCTTTCACAACCATCCCGGTATCGAGGAGCTGGAAACGCCCTATCGGGGCGAACACAATTTCACGGTACTCCATTCCTGCCTAGGCTGGTCCGCCGCCCAGGTGGAGCAACTCGAACGCGAGGGAGTCCTGCTGCGGGAGGACATTCCCGAGGTCGCAAGTGGTTGACGCATCGCCCCGGCATGGAGTGCGACCGCCGGTTCACAGAGCCGTCGGTATACGCCACAGTATCAAAGTTGACTTGCCGGTAGATTTATGGGGTACTTGCCGCCGCCGGGAAGACCCGGCCGCAATTCTGTATCACCACCCAACGAATATCCCAACCGTCCAGCTTCCAGGAGGCAGCATCCATGCTAAAGCCGGCGATTTCCGCGGACTCTCACATCGTCGAGCCGCCAAACTGTTATACCGACTTCATCGAACCGAAATTTCGGGATCAGGCTCCCCGGATCGTGGAGGCGCCCGGCGGCGGCCACATCTTCCACATCCCCGGCGTGGAAGACGTCATTCCGGTAGCCCTGCTGGGTGCCGCTGGAGTACCCGCGGAAGATCTCCCCAAGTTCCGCAACAGCAAGTTCGAAGACATCCCCAAGGCGGCCTGGGATCCCAAATTCCGCCTCGAAGCCCAGGATCGCGACGGCGTCTGCGCCGAGATCATCTATGCCTCCATCGGCATGGTGCTCTGCACCCACAAGGATTTCGCGTACAAATCCGCCTGCATGCGCGCCTACAACCGCTGGCTGGAAACCTTCTGCAACGGCGCCCCGAACCGCCTGTTCGGCCTGGCCCAGACCGCGGTCGAATCCGTCGATGAGGCCATCAAGGATTTCGAGCAAGCCAAGAAGATGGGTATGGTCGGCATGATGATGCCGGGCCGCCCGCAGCACAAAGACTACGATCACTCCGACTACGACGCCCTGTGGCAGGCCGCCACCGACCTCGACCTGCCGGTGTGCTTCCACATCCTGACTTCCGACGACAACAGCGTTAAAGAGGCCCTGGCGCCCAAGCGCGGCCATGCCGCCAACGGCTTTATGAACATCATGCGCGGCGTGCAGGACGTGCTCGGCGTATTCCTGTTCGGCGGCGTGTTCGACAAGCATCCTAAGCTGAAGATGGTGATCGCCGAAGCCGATGCCGGCTGGATCCCCCACTACGCCTACCGCGCCGACCACGCCGTCAAGCGCCTGGGCACCCTGGCGGAAGCCAAGCTGAGCAAGAAGCCCAGCGAGTACATCACCAAGAACGTGGCCTTCACCTTCCAGGACGACGCCACCGCCTACCTCAACCAGGACGTGGTCAACAGCGGCTGCCTGATCTGGGCCAACGATTACCCGCACACCGACGCCACCTGGCCCTGGTCGCAGGACATCGTCAAGGAGCAAACCGCGCACCTGAGCGAGGCACAGAAGAACGCCGTTTTCCACGACAACGTGAAGCGCCTGTTCAATCTGCCCGTTCAGATCTGACCCGCTCGGATCTGACTCGCTCAGATTTGCCCCGTTCAGATCTGACCCGCTCGGATTTGATCGGCGCTACCCGTAAAGCCGTCGCCCCATGGGCGGCGGCTTTTTTTTGCCCTGCGATTCTTGGTCGATTGCCGAAAACCCATCGTTGCCGCAACAATCCCGGTCCTCCATAACAACACCGGGGAACCGCCATGAACCGTTTTACCGCATTGCACGGCAGCGATGCCGGGACCGCGAGACTCGCCCCCGGCTGGCGGCTCGAACGCATCACGCCCGCGAGCCAACTGTTCGGCGCCAACGGCATGCAGTTCGGGCCCGATGGCCGTCTTTACGTGGCCCAGGCCATGGGCAGCCAGATCACCGCCATCGATACCGGTACCGCTGCACTCGAGCACATTGCCAGCAACGGCGGCCCCATCACCGGCCCGGATGATGTCGCCTTCGACATGCAGGGAAACCTCTACGCCACCGAGGTGATGAGCGCGCGGGTCAGCCGCCGCCGCCCCGATGGCCGCGTCGACTTCGTCGCCAACGACCTGCCCAGCGCCAACGGCGTCACCGTGTTCAACGGCCGCCTGTTCATCGACGAGCACCGCCCTGGCGGACGCCTGTTCGAGCTCTACCCCGCTAGTGATCGGGCGCCGCGCCTGATTGCCGCCGACCTCGACGGCCCCAATGCGTTGGCGGGCGGGCCCGACGGCAAGCTCTACTTTCCCTTGGTGCCCCGCGGCGAGATCTGGCGCGTCGATCCGGAGACCGGCCAGCTCGAAAAGGTGGCCGATGGGCTGCTGTTTCCCACCGCCTGCAA
>DASUDS010000122.1:0-12189 GCA_036275455.1 Porticoccaceae bacterium | reverse complement strand
ACTGCCTCGATCCGCCGACCAGCTTCGACGCCACCGAGGCCGCGCAGCTCGCGCTCTCCTGCGTCTACCGCACCGGGCAGCGCTTTGGCGTCGCCTATCTGGTCGAGGTGCTGCGCGGCGGGGATGATCCGCGCATCGCGAACCTCGGCCACGACCGGCTCGCGGTCTACGGTCGCGGGCAGGAGCGCTCGGCCGCGCAGTGGCGCTCGCTGTTTCGCCAGCTCGCCGCGCTGGGTCTGGTGAGCGTGGACATCGACGGCCACGGCGGACTGCGTCTGACCGAGGCGGCGCGGCCGGTGCTGCGCGGCGAGCAGCAGCTCTCTCTGCGCGAGGAGAGCACCGCCCGCGAGCGGCGCCGGCGCAAGGGCAGTGCAGCGCCGCTGCTGGCGAGCGCCGAGCAGGCGTTGTTCGAGGCGCTGCGCGCCGAACGGCGAAGGCTGGCGGACGCCCACGGCGTGCCGGCCTATGTGATCTTCCACGACGCGACGCTGGCACAGATGGCGGCCGAGCGGCCGCGGACGCTGGCGGAACTGGCGCAGATCAACGGCGTCGGCGCCGCCAAGCTGGAGCGTTACGGGGAGGCGTTCTTGGCGGTGATTGCCGCAGCGGAGTAGTGCGGCGATCGGTGATTTGCCAAACGCGGCGGCCGCCCATCGGGCTCGGTGCTCGCCGCTGCCGGAACTGCTCAGCTTCACCAACTGCACTGGACAGACCGGGTTATGATGGCGCGGCCGGATAACGGTCGCCGCTGGCAGCACCCGAAATAGCCTGGCGGGATTACGGATTCAGTCACCACTGCATAGCAAGGAAGTTGTCATGAGATTCATCCAACCCCTGGTTTTTGTTGTTGCGATAGCGCTGCTGCCTGGTTGCAGCAGGCAGCCCGACGCCGATTCGCCACTGGCCTTCGCGCCGGCTGCCACCCCCTATGTATTTGCCAATCTGAAGCCTCTGCCAAAGCCGGTCCTGGAGTCCTGGCTGGCCCTGGCGGCGCCCTACAACCAGGTTCAGGGAGAAATGCTGGCGGCGCTGCGGGCCGATCTTGGGGCGCTGCCTCCGGTGGTGCAGGCGTTGGTGCCGCTGCTCGAAGTCACCCAGGGCAAGTTGAGTTATGCCGGGTTCGAGGAGATGGGTCTGCGCCCCGAAGGGCTCTCGGCCCTCTATGGAATTGGTCTGGTGCCGGTGCTGCGCATGGAGCTTGGCGATGCCGATAAATTCCGCAAGCTGGTGGCCGACTACGAGCACAAGCGAGGTGCGGCATTGCCGGTAGAAAAGATCGAGAAGCAGGACTATTGGCGGCTGGCGAGCCCGGAGCCTGAAACGCCCGCGCTGATTCTCGCCATCGTCGAACAGCACCTGGTAGTGACCGTGGACATTGGGTCCAAGGGTCCTTCGCTGGCGGAGCTGCTGGGGTTGCGCCGTCCCGAGCGCAGCGTCCTCGACAGCGGCGAACTGGCTGAGCTCAACGACGCCTACGATTTCACGCCCTACGGCACCTTCCTGCTGGACAACCGTCGCCTGGCGGGTGCGCTGTCCGGCAAGGATGCGCAGACCGCTGCCGCGCTGCTGCCGTCGCCCGCGTGTCAGGCGGAATTGGCGGGGTTGGCGGAGGCGGTGCCCCGTACCCTTGTCGGGTATGAGCAGCTGGAAGCCAAGCAGCTGCGCTTGAACGCGGTGGTGGAACTGCGCGAAGACCTCACCACCGCATTGCAGGCCGTGCCGGCGCCGGTACCGGGGCTGGGCGGCGGCGACCGCGTCGGCCTGGAGTTCGGGTTCGGCGCACATCTCGACAAGTTCGCCGATTTCCTGCAGGCGCGCAGTGCCGCCGTCGCGGCCGCACCCTTCCAGTGTGAATGGCTGCGTCCCTTCAACGTCGCGGGCGACAGCCAGAAACTGGCGCCCCTGTACATGGCCGCCGGTTCCATCACCGGCATGCGCCTGACGTTGACCGAGCTGCGCTGGGCGGGCGTGGCGCCAGAATCTGTGTCCGGTACTGCCGTGGTGGCCTCGCCCAATCCGGGCGCACTGATCGGCATGGTGCAGGGCTTTCTGCCGCAACTCGCCGGGATGAATCTGCATCCTGGCGGCGAACCCCAGCGCCTCGACCTCGGCCCGGCCGGGGGGCTGTTGCCGGCGGCGACCCAGGCGCCCTACATCGCCATGTCCGACAAGGGCATCGGCATCGCCGTGGGCGACGATGCGCCGCAACAGGTGGTGGCCCGGCTGGGGGCAACTGCCCCGGAGGTCCCGCCGTTGTTCCGCATGGCCTATGACGGTGCCCTCTATGCGCAGTTGCTGGGTGGGATGAGCAACATGGCCGCGCTGCCCCAGGGTGAAAGTGGAACTTCACCATCTAGTCTGGATGAGGCGATGGTGCAGGTGATGCAAGGGATCGATCGCATCGAAATGGACGTGCTGGCAACGCCGCGGGGCATCGAGATCCGCGAGCGGGTGCAGCTCAAATAGCGCGGCAACGGCAACGGCAACGGCAACGGTAAGGAGCCTTTACATGCCTTTCGATCTGCTCTGTTGGCACTGGCTGGTGCTGGGCATCGCGCTGATGGTGCTGGAGATCTTCCTCGCCAGTTTCGTCGTGCTGTGGTTCGGTGTCGGCGCACTGGCAGTCGGTGCGTGCCTGTGGCTGATTCCGGAGTTGTCGTTTGCTGCCCAGCTGGCGATCTGGTTGGTGGCGTCGACCGCGATGGCGGTGATCTGGTTTCGTTACTTCAAGCCGCGCATGGTGGATCGCACTCGCGCCGGAGTGGCCCGCGAGGCGCTGATCGGCGAGGTGGGGCAGGTCATCAAGGCCCCGCAGGATGGCCGGCGCGGCGTCGTCCGCTTCAGCGTGCCGCTACTGGGCAGCGATGAATGGGAGTTCATCTGCACGGAAGCCGTCGCTCCTGGCGAGCGGGTCGCGATCCGGGAATTTTCCGGCAATACCCTGGTGGTGGTGCCGGTCGGGGGGGCGGGAGCCTCGGGCAGGCCGTAGCCTTGGGCAGGCCCTGGCAATCAGGGGTTCATTCGTTCATTACATGCACTGACAAGGAAATTCATCATGGGCAGCATCTGGGTGGTGGGGGCGTTGCTGGTCGCCATTGCGGTGACCTTCGCCAAGGGCGTGCGGCAGGTGCCGCAGGGCAGCAAGTGGGTGGTGCAGCGCCTGGGCAAGTACCACACCACGCTGGCGCCGGGCCTGCAATTCATCATCCCCTACGTGGACAGCGTGGCCTACAAGGTGACCACCAAGGACATCGTGCTGGATGTTCCCTCGCAGGAGGTGATCACCCTCGACAACGTGGTGATCATTGCCAACGCGGTGGCCTACATCAACATCCTGGCGCCGGAGAAGGCGGTCTACGGTGTCGAAGACTACGAGATCGCGATCCGCAATCTGGTGCAGACCTCGCTGCGCGCCATCGTCGGCGAGATGGCGCTGGACGACGCCCTGTCGTCGCGGGACCAGATCAAGGCCAAGCTCAAGACGGGGATCTCCGACGACATCGCCGACTGGGGCATCACCCTCAAGACGGTGGAAATCCAGGACATCAAGCCTTCGGAGACCATGCAGCGCGCCATGGAGGAGCAGGCCTCCGCCGAGCGCCAGCGCCGCGCCACTGTGACCCGCGCCGATGGCGAGAAGCAGGCGGCGATCCTGGAGGCGGAAGGGCGTCTGGAGGCCTCGCGGCGCGATGCCGAGGCCACCGTGGTCCTGGCCGAGGGTACCAAGAGTGCGCTGAGCTTGGTCAATGCCGCGGTGGGCGACAAGGAACTGCCGGTACTGTATCTGCTCGGCGAGCGCTATGTCGCCGCGTTGCAGCAGATCGCCAGTGCCGAGAACAGCAAGCTGGTGCTGCTCCCGGGCGATCTGCCCGCCGCGGTCAAGAGCATGATGGGCAGCTTCAAGTAACCCGGACGGCGCGCGCAGCGCCTGGCAGCGGTCCGACACTCGGACTGCTAAACTGCGCGCCTTTTTTCGACGGACTCGCCCATGTTCGAAATCAACCCCATCCGCAACCGGCTCGAGAATCTTGCGGCGCGCACCGGCGTGCTCAGGGGGTATCTTTGACTACGCGGATAAGAAGGAACGGCTGACCGAAGTCGAACTGGAGCTGGCTGACGCCAAGGTCTGGGACGATCCCGAGCGCGCCCAGGCGCTGGGCCGCGAACGCTCGGCGCTGGCCAATGTGGTGGAAACCATCGATGTCCTGGAGCAGGGCATCGCCGACGCCGGTGAGCTGGTGGCGATGGCTGCCGAAGAGGACGATGCCGACACTCTGGCGCAGGTCGCCGAGGATGTCGCGCGGCTGGATGACCGGCTCGCCGAACTCGAATTCCGCCGCATGTTCTCCGGCGAGGCCGATCCCAACAACGCCTACCTTGACATCCAGGCCGGTTCCGGCGGCACCGAGGCCCAGGACTGGGCGGAAATGCTGCTGCGCATGTACCTGCGCTGGGCCGACCGCAAGGGCTTCAAGACCGAGCTGGTGGAGGCTTCGGCCGGCGAGGTGGCCGGTATCAAGAGTGCCACCGTGCATGTGCAGGGCGATCACGCCTTCGGCTGGCTGCGTACCGAGACCGGCGTTCATCGCCTGGTGCGCAAGTCGCCCTTCGATGCCGGCAATCGCCGCCACACCTCGTTCGCGGCGGTGTTCGTATCGCCGGAAGTGGACGACACCATCGAAATCGAGATCAACAAGGCCGACGTGCGCGAGGATACCTACCGCGCCAGTGGCGCCGGCGGTCAGCACGTCAACAAGACCGACTCCGCGGTGCGCCTGACGCATGGGCCCAGCGGCGTGGTGGTGCAGTGCCAGAGCGAGCGCTCCCAGCACCAGAACCGCGACAAGGCCTGGAAGATGCTGCGCGCCAAGCTCTACGAGCTGGAGATGCAAAAGCGTCGCGAGACCCAGCAGGCGCTGGAGGACAGCAAGTCGGACATCGGCTGGGGCAGCCAGATCCGCTCCTACGTGCTCGACGACGCGCGCATCAAGGATCTGCGCACCGGCGTCGAGACCCGCAACACCCAGGGCGTGCTCGACGGCGGCCTCGATCCCTTCATCGAAGCCAGCCTCAAGGCCGGCCTCTGAGCTTTCATGACGCCATGACCGACATCCCGGATTCGACCGACGAACACAAGCTCATCGCCGAGCGCCGCGCCCGACTGGCCATGCTGCGCGAGCGTGGCTGTGCGTTTCCCAACGAGTTCCGCCGCGATGATTTCGCCGGCCAGCTGCAACTCGACTATGGCGAACTCGACAAGGAGGAGTTGGAAGCGCGCGATCATCGCGTCAGTGTCGCCGGCCGCATCATGGCCCGGCGCGGGCCGTTTCTGGTGTTGCAGGACATGTCCGGGCGCATCCAGCTCTACGCCGACAAGGCGGTACAGCAGGACATCGCCACGCGCTGGGGGCAGTGGGACATCGGCGACCTGGTGGGCGTCCGCGGCCCGCTGCACAAGTCCGGGCGCGGCGATCTCTATGTGCTGATGCAGGATTACGAGCTGCTCACCAAGTCGCTGCGGCCGCTGCCCGACAAGTACCACGGCCTCGCCGACCGCGAGCAGCGCTACCGGCAGCGCTACGTCGATCTGATCATCAACGAGGAGTCGCGCGCGGTGTTCCAGCGCCGCTCGCGGATCATCGATTTCATTCGCCACTACCTCAATCAGCGCGGCTTCATGGAAGTGGAGACGCCGATGATGCAGGTGATCCCGGGCGGTGCCACCGCGCGGCCCTTCGTCACCTACCACAACACCCTGGAGCAGGAGATGTTCCTGCGCGTGGCGCCCGAGCTGTATCTCAAGCGGCTGGTGGTGGGCGGCTTCGAGAAGGTCTACGAGATCAACCGCAATTTTCGCAACGAGGGGCTTTCCACCCGGCACAACCCCGAATTCACCATGCTCGAGTTCTATCAGGCCTACGCCGATTACCGCGAACTGATGGGCCTCACCGAAGACATGCTGCGCGCGCTCTGTCTCGAAGTGCTGGGGACCACCAGGGTGAACTATCAGGGCGCCGAGTACGATTTTGCCGAACCCTTCCGACGCCTGACCGTGGTGGAGTCGATCCTCCACTTCAATCCCGAATTGTGCGCCGCCGATCTCGCCGACGCCGCCGCGGCGCGCCGCATCGCCGAGGGTCTGGGCATCCCCTGCAAGGCTTCCTGGGGTCTGGGAAAGCTGCAGATCGAGATCTTCGAGAAGACCGTCGAGAATCGGCTCGATCAGCCCACCTTCATCACCGAGTATCCCACCGAGGTGTCGCCGCTGGCGCGGCGCAACGACGCCAACCCCTTCGTCACCGACCGCTTCGAATTCTTTGTCGGCGGCCGCGAGCTCGCCAACGGCTTCTCCGAGCTGAACGATCCCGAGGACCAGATGGAACGCTTCCTCGCCCAGGTGCGGGAGAAGGATGCCGGTGATGCCGAGGCCATGCACTTCGATGCCGACTACATCCGCGCCCTGGAATACGGTCTGCCACCGACGGCGGGCGAGGGCATCGGCATCGATCGCCTGGTGATGCTGCTCACCGATTCGCCATCGATCCGGGACGTGCTGCTGTTTCCCCACCTGCGCCCCGAGCGCGAGGTCTGAGTCGCGTGGCGGAGCCGCGCCCGGTCCGCCTGCACCCGTCCTGGCTGCGCCGCCTCGAAGCCGAGTTCGGGCAGCCCTACATGCGTGAGCTGCGCGAGTTTCTACGCGCCGAGAAGCGCGCCGGCAAGGTCATCTACCCGGCTGCCGACCATTGGTTTGCCGCCTACGACACCACCCCTTTTGAAGCGGTCAAGGTGGTGATCCTGGGCCAGGATCCTTATCACGGCCCGGGCCAGGCCCACGGGCTGTGCTTCTCGGTGCCGCCCGGGGTCGAGATTCCGCCGTCGCTGGTCAACATCTACCGCGAGCTGGAAAGCGATTACCGCGAGCTGGAAAGCGATCTCGGCATACCGCCCGCCAGACACGGCTGCCTGACGCATTGGGCGGAGCAGGGCGTTCTGCTGCTCAACGCTACCCTGACCGTGGAGCGCAGCCGCGCCGGTGCCCATCAGGGCCGGGGTTGGGAAACCTTCACCGACCGCACCATCGCCCTGCTCGACGCCGAGCGGGAGGCGCTGGTGTTCATTCTCTGGGGCAGTTACGCGCAGAAGAAGGGCGCTTTCATCGATGCCCGGAAACATCTGGTGATCCGTTCACCACATCCTTCACCGCTGTCGGCGCATCGCGGCTTTTTCGGCAGCCGGCCGTTTTCGCGCGCCAATCAGTGGCTGCTTGACCATGGCCAAAGTCCCATCGACTGGCGGCTGCCGGAGCATCCGCAGGGTTGAATGCGGTCCGCGCCGGGCGTCGATCGGCAGAAACTGTGGTCAGCGGCGGGTCAGCAGCAGCCCGCATTCCAGGTGCGGGGTGCCGGGAAACTGATCGAAAACCGCGCCCGATTTTATTTCATGTGTCACTTTAAATTGTTCTATATTTTCTCGTAATGTTATTGGGTTACAGGAAATATAGAGAATATTGTCGAAGTTTCTGGCGAGCGCGATGGTGGTGTCGTCGAGCCCGGCGCGAGGGGGGTCCACCAGCAGGGTGGTGAATCGATAGCTGGCGAGATCCAGATGGCGCAGCCGCCGGAACGGCCGCACTCCGGCCAGGGCCTCGCCCACTTCGGCACTGGCCATGCGCACCAGCTCGACATTGGTGACGCCATTGGTGGCAAGGTTGTGGCGGGCGGCCAGCACCCCGAGTTTGGCCACTTCGGTGGCCAGCACGCGGCGGTATTCCTGGGCCAGCACCAGGGTGAAATTGCCGTTGCCGCAATACAGTTCGAGGAGGTCGCCGCCCAAGCCCCGGCAGTGGCGCGCGGCCCAGTCGAGCATCTCGCGATTGATGGCGGCATTGGGCTGCGTGAATGCCGATTCGTACTGGCGCCACTGAAAGGTCCGGTCGCCGATGCGGAGCGATTCGGTTACATGGTCGGCGCCGACCACTTCCTTCTGGCCGCGGCTGCGGCCGATGACATGGCAGCCGAGCCGGGTCGCGAGTTCGGTTGCGGCCGCCCGCCACGGGTCATCGAGGCGCCGGTGGTAGACCAGGGTGATCACCGCCTCGCCGCTGGTGGTGGTGAGCAATTCGGTGCTGTACAGGCGCAGGCGCAGGATCGGCTCGGCATTGATGGCGGCGCGCAGCGCCGGCATCAGGCGTGCGATGGTCGCGGAACCCGGCGGGAAATCGGCGATGACATAGGGTTCGCCGCCGCCCTTGGGATACATGGCGTAGTGGCACTGCCCATGCTGATGCCAGATGCGGAATTCCGCGCGCATTCGGTAGCCCGTTTCCGGTGAGCGATGAATCTCCAGCGCGGCCGGAAGGCAATCGCCGAACAGCACGCGCAGCGCCTGAAGCTTGTCGTCGAGCGATGTGGTCGGCGCGACTGGAGCGCGGGATTCGGGCATGGGTTTCCGGGGATTGGCGGGCGGCCGGCATTATGGGTGGCCACCTGTTGGCCAGCAATCCTTGGTCGTGTTCTTGAACGGGTCGTGCCTCCGAACGGGTCGTGTTCTTGAACGGGTCGTGCCTCCGAACGGGTCGTGTGCTTGAACGGGTCGTGTTCTTGGTCCGGTCGTGTTCCTGGCGGGCCGGGTTCCTGGCTGGATCCGCCTTCTCCGCCATAGGCAAGGCGAGGAATTTGCGGCAATGCGTTGGTTGCCGGTTCGTTGGGGCTGGGCGCATAATCGAAGCGCTTGACCGGCGGCCAGCGTGCTGGAAATTGCTTGCAAATGCCTTGGTAATGGTTGGGCGAAAACAACATAAACAGCAGGTATGGGAGGTGATGGATGGCATTTCAGCGTCCACAATTCAAAGCGCAATACGAGAACTACATCGGCGGCAAGTGGGTCGCGCCTGCCGACGGCCGATACTTCGAAGATACCTCCCCGATCGATGGTCAATTGATCGCTCGGGTGCCGCAATCCACCGCCAAGGATATCGATGCTGCGGTAAAGGCAGGCTGGGCCGCGTTTCCAGCCTGGAGCCGGACTTCCGCCGCGGCCCGCTCGGCCACCCTCAACAGGATCGCCGACACGATCGAAGCCAATATCGAGCGGCTGGCTATGGTCGAAACCTGCGACAACGGCAAGTCGATCCGCGAAACCCTGGGCGCCGACCTGCCGCTGACCATTGATCAGTTCCGCTACTTCGCCGCGGCCATCCGCACCGAGTCGGGATCGGTCAGCGATATCGACGAGAACCTGGTGGCAATGGAAATCCACGAGCCGCTGGGTGTGGTCGGCCAGATCATTCCCTGGAACTTCCCGCTGCTGATGGCGGCCTGGAAGATCGCCCCCGCACTGGCGGCCGGCAACTGCGTCGTGCTCAAGCCCGCCGAGCAGACCCCGGTGTCGATCCTGGTGATGATGGAGTTGATAGGCGACCTGTTGCCGCCGGGTGTGCTCAATGTGGTCAACGGCTTCGGTGCCGAGGCCGGCAAGCCGTTGGCGTCCCATCCCGACGTCAAGAAGGTTGCCTTCACTGGCGAGACCACCACCGGCCGCCTGATCATGCAGTACGCCGCCGAGAACATCGTGCCGGTATCCCTCGAATTGGGAGGCAAGTCGCCCAACATCTTCTGCGCCAGCGTGATGGACAAGGACGACGCCTTCCTCGACAAGGCGATCGAGGGGCTGGTGATGTTCGCTCTCAACCAGGGTCAGGTTTGTACCTGTCCGTCGCGGGCGCTGGTGCACGAGAGTATCTACGAGCGCTTCATGGAGAAATGCCTGCCGCGGGTGGCGGCGATCCAGATGGGCGATCCCTACGAACTCACCACCATGATGGGCGCGCAGGCGTCCAACGATCAGTACGAGAAGATCCTGAGCTACATCGATATCGGCCGTCAGGAAGGCGCCCAGCTGCTGGCCGGGGGCGCGGCCCATCAGAATGCCAGATACCCCGGCGGCTATTACATTCAGCCGACGGTGTTCAAGGGCCACAACAAGATGCGCATCTTCCAGGAGGAGATCTTCGGGCCGGTGCTCGCGGTGACTACCTTCAAGGACGACGACGAGGCCTTGGCGATCGCCAACGATACGCTGTATGGCCTGGGCTCGGGCGTGTGGTCGCGCGACATGCATCAGGTGCAGACCTTCGTGCGCGGTATCCAGGCCGGTCGGGTGTGGGTGAACTGTTACCACGTATATCCGGCACACGCATCCTTTGGCGGCTACAAGAAATCCGGCATCGGACGCGAGAACCACGCCATGATGCTCGATCACTACCGCAACACCAAGAACGTCCTGGTTTCCTATGCCAAGGACAAGCTCGGCTTCTTCTGAGCCGGGCGGCGGGCCGTGCCATGAGCGAATACGCGGAGCGGCTGGCCATCACCGACGCGGCGCGCGCGGTGGTGGATCAGCTGCGCGCGCAGCACGGCCCGCTGTTGTTTCATCAGAGCGGCGGTTGCTGCGATGGCTCGGCGCCCATGTGCCTGGCGGTCGATGACTTTCGCGTAGGCAGTCGCGATGTCTGCCTGGGCGAAGTCCAGGGCTGCCGCTTCTACATGTCGCCCGAACAATTCGAGTACTACCGCAACTGCCACACCACGGTCGACGTGGTGCCCGGGAGAGGCGCCAGCTTTTCCCTGGAAATCCCCCTCGGCGTACGCTTTCTGATTCGCTCGCGGCTGTTTACCGAGCAGGAAGCCGCGAAGCTGCGGCCGGTGACGGTGGGCGCCGATTCCTGACCGGGCGTTGGATCACTGCAGCAGGCGTGTGCTCAGCCGCCTTGGCTCGCGAGCGCAATGCAGGCCTGCGCCAGATAGCGGCGCGCTCCTTCTGGCGCAGGGATGCTCTGATAGATGCAGACCTCGGCGAGGGTCAGCTCCAGGTCGAAGTTCGCATCGACGACAGCGCCGCGGCCGCGCGCCAGGGTAATGTGGGGCCGGAATGGCCGGGCATCCCGCGGCAGCCCGCTGCACGCAGATGCTGCGTCCACCGCCGCATGCAGCGCCATGAGTTCTGGCGTGGCACGCAACTCCAGCGCCAGCAGTGGTGCGCCGGAGTCAGGGAAGGGCACCACCCGGTGGCCGCGGACGCCGCAGGCGGGTGGTGGCGGCATGGCGCGCAATCGGTTCGCCAGCGCGGTCAGCGGTTCTTCCGGCTGATCGCCGAAGAAGCCCAGGGTCAGGTGCAGATTGGCCAGCGGCACCGGCCGCCAGCCGCGTGGCAGGTGCGCATCCATCCAGGCGCCGAGCGTGGCGCGATCGATGGCGGGCAACGGGCAACCGATGAACGCGCGCATCCTGTCAGCTCAGATATTCCCGATCGCTGTGGGTGACGATGGCGTCCAGGCACTGGCTCGCGTAGGTGAGGATCGAGTCCTGTACGGCCTCCAGCACGCGTGGATTTTCGCCGATGACCACAAAGGTCCAGTGCGCGCGATCGTGCACGTCGTGCCAGTCGGATTCCGAGACCGCGATGTTGGGCTTGCTGCCGAAGCGGTCGCGCAGGCCCTGGAGCCGTCGCCGCTTGTCTTTCAGGGAGTGGCAGGCAGGCAGTTGAAAGCTGATGGTCAGGCGCAGGATTCTCACCACCATGGTTACCAGCCGCATCGCGGCCGCTCAGTCGCCGCGGTAGGTGCAGCCACTGGTGCAGGTTTCGCGCACCTCGACGGCCGTGAGTCCAGCGACCGTGTCGTGCAGGCGGACCCAGATCCAGCGCGCGATGTTTTCACTGGTGGGGTTTTCCAGTCCCGGGACATCATTGAGGAAGCGGTGATCCAATGCGGCGTGGATCGGCTGGCAAGCTGCCTTGAGCTCGGCGAAGTCCATCACCCAGCCGGTTTCCGCGCCCACCGGGCCCGCGACCCGGACGGTGACGTGAAAGGAATGGCCGTGCAGTCGCCGGCATTTGTGGTCGGGCGGTACGTTGGGTAGAAGATGTGCTGCTTCGAAGGTGAAAGCGCGGAAGATTTCCATCATGCAGCCGGGTTTGGCGCCAGCGGGTTCGCGAATGAGGCGCAGATTATAAGGGTACGCGTGCAGATTGCGTTGACAGCAAGGGGCGTTCCGGTAGAATGCGCGTCTCCTCAACGGGTGGTTAGCTCAGTTGGGAGAGCGACGGCCTTACAAGCCGTAGGTCACAGGTTCGACCCCTGTACCACCCACCATCGGACCGGTAGTTCAGTCGGTTAGAATGCCGGCCTGT
>DASUDS010000121.1:0-8380 GCA_036275455.1 Porticoccaceae bacterium | reverse complement strand
GCCGCAGCCGCGCCCGGCGATGATCTCCAGAATCATCGAACGCGCCACCACGTCGCGGCCGGCCAGGTCCTTGGCGTTGGGCGCGTAGCGCTCCATGAAGCGCTCGCCGTCCTTGTTGATGAGATAGCCGCCCTCGCCGCGACAGCCCTCGGTGACCAGCACCCCGGCGCCGGCGATGCCGGTGGGGTGGAACTGCCACATCTCGATATCCTGCACCGGAAAGCCCGCACGCAGCGCCATGGCCACGCCGTCACCGGTGTTGATGTGGGCATTGGTGGTGGAGGCGTAGATGCGACCGGCACCGCCGGTCGCCAGCACGGTGGCGCGGGATTTCACATGGACGACTTCGCCGGTCTCGATGTTGATGGCGATGACGCCCACCACCGCGCCGTCCTGGTTCTTGACCAGATCGACGGCGAACCATTCGTTGAGAAACACCGTGCGATTCTTGAGATTGTTCTGATACAGGGCATGCAGCAACGCATGCCCGGTGCGGTCGGCGGCCGCACAGGTGCGCGCGGCCTGGCCGCCCTCGCCGAAATTCTTCGACTGGCCACCGAAGGGCCGCTGATAAATGCGCCCCTCGTCGGTGCGCGAGAACGGCAAGCCCATGTGCTCGAGTTCGAACACCGCCTCGGGACCCACGGAACACATGTATTCGATGGCGTCCTGGTCGCCGATGTAGTCGGAGCCCTTGACGGTGTCGTACATGTGCCACTGCCACTGGTCCTGGGGATCGGCGCTGGCGATGGCGCAGGTGATGCCGCCCTGGGCGGACACGGTGTGCGACCGCGTCGGGAAGACTTTCGAGATCACCGCCGTCTTGTAACCGGACTGGGCGAGCTGCAACGCCGCGCGCATGCCCGCGCCGCCGCCGCCGACGATGACGCCGTCGAAGGAAATCGTATGCACTTTCGCCATCGCCTCAGACTCCCCAGAGAATGTCGATCGCCCACACCACGTAGGCCAGAATGAGCGCGATCGCGCCCAGCACCAGCACCAGGCGCAGGGGCGTGGCGATCGGCCCCAGCAGGCGCACGGTCACGTAATCGGTGAGCACGGCCCAGATGCCGATCCAGGCATGCGCGGCGATGGCGAGCACGGTGAACAGGGTCAGCAGGCGCACCCAGAACTGCTGGTGCAGCGCGGCCCACTGGGCGTAACTCAACTCCGCGTGAGTTGCCAGATAACCCACCATCACCAGGGTATAGACGGCGATGATCACTGCGCTGATGCGCTGCATCAGCCAGTCGGAGAGGCCGCTGCGGCCGAAGGACGTTACCGGTTTCACCGCCATAGCCAAACTCCCGCGAGAATCGTCAGCACCGCGCTGATCACCAGCACCAGGCGCGCACCCAGCACTCCGCCGCGCAGGGTTTCGCCGATGCCCAGGTCCATCACCAAGTGGCGGATGCCTGCGGTGAGGTGATAGGCCAGAGCCGCCACCAGGGCCCACAGCACCAGCTTGACCCAGAAACTCGCCAGTGCTTCCTGGAGCGCGTCGAAGCCGGCCTCGGAGCTCAGACTGACATCGAGCATCCACAGCCCGACGCCGGCCAGGACCAGCAACACCATCCCGGACACCCGGTGGAGAATGGAAACGTAGGCGGTTATCGGCAGGCGAATGCTGCCGATATCCAGATTGACGGGTCTCTTATCGTTCACGGCGGCGCTGCCTTAACAGTGAAAAGGGACGAAGGGAGGAGCCCCGGGGTCGGGCGCACAGCAAGGCCGCGGCATGGTGCGCGGCAGAAGCGGTCCGACGGCGGCGAGGAATTATAGGAACAACCTTGCGCCAATTACAACGCGACGCGGGGGCACGAAATTGACAACTCCGGCGCCACGGCGTTAGGCTCGCTGCCCGCTCGTAAACACGATTTTTCGCTGAATTTGTGCGGCGGGTCCGCTGCTGTGGAGACCGAACCAATGACCGAGTCCAAGGCGCTTCTCTCCGTCCCCGGACGGCCGCCCATCGAACTCCCGATTCGCAAAGGCACGCTGGGGCAGGATGTCATCGACATCGGTCCGCTGGCCCAACACGATTACTTCTCCTTCGATCCCGGCTTCACCGCCACCGCGTCCTGCGAATCCAAGATTACCTACATCGACGGCGATCAGGGCATCCTGCTGCACCGCGGCTATCCCATCGAGGAGCTGGCGGAAAAGTCGGATTATCTGGAGACCTGCTACCTGCTGCTCCACGGCGAGCTGCCCAACGCCAAGCAGAAAGCCGAGTTCGAAAACATCATCACCACCCACACCATGGTGAACCGCTCGGTGGAGCAGTTTTTGTCGGGCTTTCGCTACGACGCGCACCCGATGGCGATGATGTGCGGCGTGGTGGGCGCGCTGTCGTCCTTCTACCACGACTCGATCGACATCACCAATCCGCACCACCGGCTGATCACCGCACACCGGCTGATCGCCAAGATGCCGACGCTGGCCGCCATGTGCTACAAGCACTACGTGGGCCAACCCTACATGTATCCGCGCAACGAGCTGAGGTACGCGGAAAACTTCCTCAACATGATGTTTGGCACACCCTGCGAAAATCGCCCGGTGAGCCCCGTGCTCGCCCGGGCGATGGACCTGCTGTTCCTGCTCCACGCCGATCACGAACAGAATGCCTCGACTTCCACGGTGCGCCTGGCGGGCTCCTCCGGCGCCAATCCGTTCTCCTGTATCGCCGCGGGCATCGCCGCGCTGTGGGGACCCTCCCACGGCGGCGCCAACCAGGCGGTGCTGGAAATGCTGGCCGAGATCGGCGATGAAAAGCACATCGGCGAATTCGTCAAGCGCGCCAAGGACAAGAACGATCCGTTCCGCCTGATGGGCTTCGGCCATCGCGTCTACAAGAATTTCGATCCCCGCGCCAAGGTGATGAAAAAAGCCTGTGACGACGTCCTCGCCGAGCTCGGCATCGACGACGATCCGCTGCTGAAAATCGCCAAGAAGCTCGAGCAGATCGCCCTGGAAGACGACTACTTCGTGGACAAGAAACTCTACCCCAACGTGGATTTCTACTCCGGCATCATCATGAAGGCGATCGGCATTCCCACCGAGATGTTCACGGTGATCTTCGCCACCGGGCGCACCGTGGGCTGGATCGCGCACTGGAACGAGATGATCAGCAACAGCTACAAGATCGGCCGGCCGCGCCAGCTCTACACCGGCGCGCAGCGCCGTTCCATCGTTCCCCTCGCGGACCGCGGCTGAGTCGCGGGCCGGCGCCGGTCAGGCCGGCGCCTCGGGAGAAGGCGCCGGCCGGGACTGCCCGCGCAGCAGTTCCGCCACCCGCGGATCGAGGCTGCGCAGGTGGAGATCGCGCTGCGGAAAGGCGATTTCGATGCCGTGCCGGCGAAACGCCGCGTCGATCGCCTCGTGCAGCTCGTGGGTGATCGGCAGGATTTCCGCGAGGCCCATCACGAACACCCGCATCTCGAAGTTGAGGCTGCTCTCCCCGAATCCGACGAACCATACCTGCGGCGCCGGGTCCTGGAGCGCACGCGGGTTGGCCTCGGCGATCTCCATGAGCAGGCGGCGGGCGAGCGCGGTGTCCGATCCGTAGGCGATGCCCACCGGCACGACGACCCGCAGCACCGGATCGTTCAGCGTCCAGTTCACCAGTTGATCGGTGATGAAGGTCTTGTTGGGGACGATCAGTTCCTTGCGATCCCAATCGGTGATGGTGGTGGCGCGAATCTGAATCCGGGTGACGGTGCCGCTGACCGGGCCGATGGTGACGGTATCGCCGATGCGGAACGGCCGCTCGAACAGGATGATCAGGCCCGACACGAAATTGCCCACCACCTCCTGCAACCCGAAGCCCAGACCGACACCCAGGGCCGCCACCAGCCATTGCAGCTTGCTCCACTCCAGACCGAGCATATTGACCACCACCAGCACGCCCACCACGATGATCAGGTAGCGGCTGACTGCATTGGCCGCATAGCGCGCACCGGCATCGACTTCGAGTCGCTGCAGCACCGCGACCTCCAGCAGCCCGGGCAGGTTGCGCGCCGCCAGATAGGTGATCACCGCCACCAGCAAAGCCAGCCCCAAACCGGCCGCAGTGACCGCGGTCAGCCGTTGGTGCTCCCCGCTGCCTGAAGTGTATTCCCAGAGCACGATCTCGCGCAGCGCGGCCAGCGCCGGCAGCAATTCCGCCCAGATCCACCAGAATCCGCAACCCAACACCAGCACCAGCGCGACGCGGAGAAACGCCCGCACCTGCGCATGGATGGCACCGACGTCGACTTCCTGGGCTTCGGCGACCTCGACGGTGGCCTCGCTCTGAGCTTCGATCTCCTTCTCCTCCTCGCGCCGCCGCGCGGCATCGCGGCGCGCCAGCGCCTGCTGGCGCGCCAGCCGCTGTTCGAACAACGCCAGCCCGCGCAGCGCGATCTGCCGGCCCAGTACCGCCGCCGCCAGCAGTAGTCCGGTGGCGCAAAACCGCGACAGCAACTGTTGCGCGGTGTAGTAGTAGCCCGACAGCGCCAGCACCCCGAACGCCACCGGCAGCAACGCCAGGATGCCGAACCAGAGGCGCCGCAGATTCCACTGCCAGCCATGGCGGCGCGCCTGGACGAAGTACTCCGAGAGCAGCCCGGTCTCCGGGTGCAGGGCGCGCCAGATGAACAGCGACAACGAAGCCGCGCCGATGGCGAATGCCGCGCGCCCCAGGGTATCGACGTGGCGGCCGGACAGATTGGTCGCTCCGACTACCAACGCGCAGACCGCCAGCAGCGGCAGCAGCCAGTGCAACGATTGCCGGAGGATTTCGCGCGCCTTGGCGTGGCAGCCGAGATGGCGATCGAGCAAGCCATGGCTGCGGCTCGCCACGCGCGCGAACCCGAGTACCAGCGCGATCACCCCGGCGTCCAGCAGCCCTCGCGCCAGTGCCGCAGCGAACGTCAAGTCATCGCCGCCGGCGCGCAGCGTGAACGCAACGAAGCCCAGCGCCAGCGGTAACGGCAACGCCAGCAGAAAGCTGATCAGCAGGGCTCCAAGGGTGGCGCTGAAGCGATCGCGGTCCGGGTCGCCCACGGATCCGCCCAGCTCGGTCAGCCGCAGCCGCAGCCGCGGACGGTAGTAATATCCGGCCAGCACCGCCACCAGTGCCAGCGCCAGCACCAGCGGCTTGCGCTCCCAGCCCTGGGCGAATGCGCCCGCCAGCTGCCGCCACAGACCGGTGTCGGCTATCGCCAGCAGCGGACTGACTGCGGCGAGCGGCCAGCTCCAGGAAAGCCTTGGCGCGTCGGCGATCCACACCAGATCCCGATTGAGCAACGCGGCGTAATCCCCGGCAAGATCGATCAGTTCCCGTTCCAGCTGGTCGAGCGCGCTCAAGTCGGCGATGTAGGCGGTGTAGGTCCGATCCAGGCGGTTCAGCAACCCCGTGCCCCGCTCCCACTGTTCGCGCAACTGGCGGTCCAGCACCGCGCGCTCGGCTGCGGGCAAGTCTCGCAAGATATCCTCGAACTGCGGCCCGGCGCGTTCGCGGGCCTTGAGTTCGGTGCGTAACTCCAGCTGCGCAAAACGCGCCAGGGCGATGACCTCGCCGCGCCGGCGCAGCTCGCCCGCATCCGGGACCAGGTTCGGCAGCCGCTGCCGCTGCTGGTGCAGGACTCTGCCCAGGGTGCCGCCGAGCTGGGCGATCTCCAGCTGATCGGCCGCGGTGGCACGCAGCTCGCGGATCTCTTCGACGCGGGACCGAAGCACGCGCTGTTGGTCGGCGACCTCCCCGAGCTTGGCGATCAGATCCGCGAGCCGCTCGGCCAGCGCGACGTTGGCGCGGGTTTCGGCAGCGACCGGCTCGGGCTGTGCATCGGCCTGCAGGGTCAGCTGCAGGGCCTCCCGGCGCACCCGGTCGACCACGTCGCCGCGCCGCCCGCTGAGCAGGTCCTGCAATCGCGCCACCCGGTCGCTCGCCCATTCGACCTCGGCGTCGGCCAGCCGGCGCTGTGCCGTGGCCAAGTCCAGGCGCGGCGCCAAGGTCTCCAGCTCGGCGTTGAGCGCGGCGAGTTGCGCGTCCTTGGCGGCCACCGCCGCGCGCAAGGCCTGTTGCCGCGCCTGCTGTTCGGCCGCCGCCTGCAGCGGCTGCAGCTCGGCGAGCTGCTGGGCGGCGGCCTCGCGCTCGCCGCGCGCGGCGTTGATCGCCTGCTGCAAATCCAGCGGTGCGCGCTCGAGTTGTTCGACTTTGTCCCGGGCATCCAGCGCGCGGGTGTGGGCGGCGCCGAGCGCGACCTGGGCTTCGGCCAACAGTTTGTCGAGGGTTTCGTAGGAAGCGCCGTCATCGAGTGGAGGCAGGTCCGGGCCGCGTTCCAGACGCCGCTCCACATTCCGGACCTGGGCCGGCGCCGCGGCCACCTCGCGCTGCAGCTCCTGGATGCGCTCTCGGTAGCGGGCGGTCTCGCGGATCGACTCCAGGGCCGCGCGGTATTCCACCAGCAGCTTGTCCCGCTGCGCCGCCGAAAACGCGCTGTCCTCCTGGACCGCGGCAATGCGCGCGACGATTTCGGCCTCCGTGGGCAAGCGCTCGTCGGTCACGGCCCCGGCCGCGGCACTGCACAACCAGCCCAGCCACAGCAGTCGGCGGACGATACCAGCCCAGGTCACGCGCCTGGCCGCGAATTCGAGCATCAGCAACCTTCCCATCGAGACAGGCCAGGATCCAGACAGCGGCCGCCGTCGACCGGCCGCGGCCATGATAGCGCCGCCACGCGCCCGGCTATGCAATACCGCGGGCTTTGGGCAACAATGGCGCGACTTTGGGCATCCACCGGGCCGGTGGCCGGGCGCCCCGATTACTGGACCCAACTACAACAACCGTGTTCACCGAGGTCGCGCCAATGAGTTCGCGTTCTGCCAAAGCCCCGGACGACCGGGTGGTGTTTCTGCAACAGTTCCTCAAGCATCCCCGCCAGGTCGGTTCCATCATTCCCAGCTCCCGATACATGGAGCGCCGCGTGGTCGCCTTGGCGGAAGTCGCCAACGCCAAGACCATCGTGGAGTTGGGCACGGGCACGGGGGGAATCACGCGAGCCATCCTGCGCGCCATGGCGCCGGATGCCAGGCTGGTGGGCATCGAGATCAACCCGCGCTTTCAGCAGCTGCTCGCCCGGGTCCAGGACGCACGGCTGATTCCGCACTTCGGCAGCGCCGAGCACCTGGCCGAGATCCTGCGCGAGCACCAGTTGCCGGCGCCGGATGCCGTCATTTCCGGCATCCCCTTTTCCACCATGGACCCGCAGCTCGGCACCCGCATCCTCGCCGCCATTGCCGACGCACTGGCGCCTGGTGGACGCTTCGTCGCCTATCAGGTCAGCGCCCAGGTGGCGCGGCTGGCGCGGCCGGTAATGGGCGAGCCGCGGCGACAGGTGGAATTTCTCAATATCCCGCCGATGCGGCTCTATCGTTGGGATCGTGCGCCCACGGACGCGGCCCGGCAGCGCGCAGCGGGCGGCTGAGCGCGGGCTCCGGGGCGAGCCTAAGGTCAAGCTGATGGCAAGTAGCGATCGAGCGCGGCGTTCAACTCGCGCTCGATGGTGCCGCGCAGAAACCCGGCCAGCGGACCCAGGGTGATCTCGATCCACAGCTCGTCACCCCCGCAATGGATCTCGGCATCGACGCCGCCCAGCAGGCGCCGGTAGCGCACCCGATTGCCCTGCCACCGGTAGTCGCCGCCATAGCGCTCCACGAGTTGCACCGCCAGCAGCTCGACCCGGCTGCGCAATTCTTCGTGCGCCAAACCATGGCTGCGTCTGACCCGTAAGGCAGTCATGGGATGGGCCAGGCTCCGGTCATCGGGGTTGGCGATTGCGGATCAGGTCGTCGACCACCCCGGGGTCGGCCAGCGTGGAGGTATCGCCGAGGTTATCGAGCTCGCTGGCCGCAACCTTGCGCAGAATGCGGCGCATGATCTTGCCGGAGCGGGTCTTGGGCAGGCCCGGCGCCCACTGGATGATGTCGGGCTTGGCGATGGCGCCGATCTCGCGAACGCACAGCTCGATCAGCTCCTTGCGCAGTTGCTCGGAGGGCTCGACGCCGGCCATCGGGGTGACGTAGGCGTAGATGCCCTGTCCCTTGATATCGTGAGGGAAGCCCACCACCGCGGCTTCGGCGACCTGTGCGTGCAGCACCAGGGCGCTCTCGATCTCGGCGGTGCCCAGGCGGTGGCCGGAGACGTTGAGTACGTCGTCCACCCGGCCGGTGATCCAGTAGTAGCCGTCGGCATCGCGGCGCGCGCCGTCCCCGGTGAAGTAGTAGCCCGGGTAGGTGGCGAAGTAGGTGTCGAGCATGCGCTGGTGGTCGCCGAACACGGTGCGGAGCTGGCCGGGCCAGGACGCCTTGATCACCAGGCTGCCTTCGCCGGCGCCCT
>DASUDS010000120.1:0-3485 GCA_036275455.1 Porticoccaceae bacterium | reverse complement strand
CCATATGGCTGACTCAAACACTCAAGTACTGGATGCAATCGTGGTCGGCGCCGGCATGGCCGGGATCTACATGACCAAGCGCCTCAAGGACCAGGGGCTCAACTTCATTACCATCGAAGCCGGCGCCAACGTCGGCGGCGCCTGGTACTGGAACCGCTATCCCGGCTGCCGCGCCGACCTGCCCATCATCGAATACTCCTATTCCTTTTCGAAGGAGCTCGAGCAGGATTGGAACTGGTCCGAAGTCATGGCGCCGCAACCCGAGATCGAGCGCTACCTGAACCACGTCGCCGACCGCTTCGATCTGCGCAAGCACATCCACTTCGGCACCAAGGTCACCGATGCGATCTACGACGAAAAAGCCAACCGCTGGACGGTGAAGACCGACCAGGGCGACACCTACACCACCACCTACTGCATCCTCGCCACCGGCTGCCTGAACGAGCCCAACTACCCGGGCTTCAAGAATGCCGACTCCTTCCGCGGCGAGGTCTACCACACCGCCAAGTGGCCGGCCGGTGGCGTCGATCTGACCGGCAAGCGCGTCGCCATTGTGGGCTGCGGCTCCTCGGGCGTGCAGGCGATCCCGGAAATCGCCAAGCAGGCCAAGCAGCTGATCGCCTTCCAACGCAGCCCGGTGTACACCTTCCCGGCCCGCAACGCGCCGATGAAGCCGGAATTCCTTGCCCAGGCGAAAAAGGACTACGCCGACATCCGCGAACGCCAGCGCGCCAACGAAATGGGCATCGCGAACTACAACGGCCCCAAGAAGCCCGCCGACCCGAGCAGGCCGGAGAAGCCCAAGCAGAGCAAGAAGATCCTCGAACTGACGCCGGAGCAACGCAAGGCCGAGATCAAGGAATTCGGCATCAACGTGCTGTCGGGCTACGTGGACACCTTCTTCAATCCCGAAGCCAACCAGATCGCCTGCCAGCTCTATCGTGAATATCTGCAGGAAATGCTCGGCAATGCGCAGAAGGCCGATGCCCTGTCACCCAAGAACTATCCGCTGCACTGCAAGCGCCCGGTGATCGACACCAACTACTATGAGGCCTTCAAGCAGGAGCACGTATCCATCGTCGATCTGCGCGAGACCCCGGTGGTGGAAGTGACGCCCAACGGCCTGCGCACCACGGCGGGAGAGTACGAATTCGACGTCCTGGTCTATGCCACCGGCTTCGACGCCATGACCGGCACCATCATGCGCATGAACATCCGGGGCCGGAATGGTCAGTTGCTGGCCGACAAGTGGAAGAACGGCCCGCGCATGTACATGGGCCTGCAAGCGGTGGGCTTCCCCAACTTCTTCACGGTCACCGGCCCCGGCAGCCCGTCGGTGGTGAGCAACGTACTGCACTCCATCGAACAGCACGTGGAATGGATCGACAACTGCATCGCCTACCTGCGCGAAAACCACATCCGGACCATCGAGCCCGAGCAGGCCGCAGAGGATGCCTGGATCCAGCACGTCAACGACGCCGGCAAGGGCTCGATGATGACGGCACCGAGCTGCAACTCCTGGTATCTGGGTTCCAACGTCGAGGGCAAGCCGCAGGGCATCATGCCCTACCTGGGCGGCACCAAGACCTATCGCCAGAAGTGCGAGGAAGTCGTGGGCGAAGGTTACAAGGGCTTCGCCTTGGCAAGCTGATCGCTCCACCAGCGCAAGGCACGCGCGAAAGCACCGTCAGCCGCAAGGCGACGGTGCTTTTTTTCGGTAACATTTTTGTCGGTAACATTTTTGTCGGAAATGATTTTTTTTCTGGAAATATTTTTTGCTGGAAATGTTTTTTCTGTGACTTTCTTCTGAAAATGCTTTCGCTGGCAATGCTTGCTGTCGGCAATACTTTTTATTGGCAGGAGCGGCGAGAAAGACGACATCGCGGTTTTCGGGGCACTGCACTGCGGCTCACAGCACGCCGCGATAATTGACTTCCCGCGCCAACTGTCCCAACAGCGGCGCACAGGACTCGAAACCCGCAGCATCACCGCGCACCTCCAGCGTCAGGCTGCCATCGCGGGCATTGGCGACTCCGCCCGTCATCGCCGCGTGCAGTACCTGCACGCCCTTGGCTTTGCCCGCGGCCGCCAGTTTGGCCAGGGTAGCATCGTCATTGGTGCCCAGATCGATGTAGCAGGAACCCGCCTTCATGCCCGCCAGCACCCCGGTTTCGCCCAGCATTACCGCCGTCACTTCCGCCGCGCCCGGCAGCGCGGTGCACACCACCTCGGCCTCGCCGCCCAGCTTGGCCAGGTCATCGCGCCAGCGCGCTCCCTGGATCTCCAGATTGCTCTGCAACTCGCGCGCAAGATCGTTGATGAACAGCTGATGACCCGCCTTGAGCAGGTTGACGGCAATGGCGTTACCCATATTGCCGAGGCCCACAAATCCGATTTTCATGATCCGCCCCCGAGGTGTCTTATTGTGATGGCACTCAGTAAAACCCCAAGGCTGGTCGCTGGCAAGCCCCGCCTCAGTGCGTCGGGGCGCGCCCGACTTCGACCCACGGCAGGCGGCTGCGGCGGTGTATATCGAGCGTCGGCGTGAACTGTTCCGGATGATCCAGGCTACCCAGGGTGACATCGATGTGGTCCGGCTGGCTGGAGATCACGCAGCCGATGGGGGTACCGCAGCTTGCACAGAAATAGCGGTCGCCGCGCTCCGACGACTTGAGATGCGCCGGTGTGCCCTGGACGTAGGCGAAGGCCTCCTTGGGCACCACCAGCCAGGTCACGAAGGGCGCGCCCGAGGTGCGCCGGCACATGGAGCAGTGGCAGTTGGCGACCTGCTCCACCCGATCGATGCGGTAGCGCAGGGCGCCGCAAAAGCAGCCGCCGGTGATGGGCTCGGCCATACCCTGTTCCCTCACGGTTTCGCGATCACGGTTTCGCGATCACGGTATAGAGATCACAGTTTAGCGATCACGCTATCGGCAAACTCATTGAGCCCGCGGCGGATGCCGTCGGCATCGAAGGCCGGCGGATTGAGCATCATGCGCGTGGCGCCAATCTCCTCGTACTGGCGCACGCGGCCCAGGTCGGGCAGCCCCGCCGCCACGGTCAGCTCGATCTCGGCCGGGTTGCGGCCGATTTTGGCGCACTCGTCGCGCATCGCGTCGAGCAGTGTCGGCAGGGTCTTCAGGCTGCCCGAGGCGGGATAGAAGCCATCGCCGACCCGCGCCGCACGGCGCGCCGCGCCCTCGACGTTGCCGCCGACCACGATGGGCACGCCGGGCTTTTGCACCGGCTTGGGATTGGAATTCTGCGGCCCCCAGTTGAAGTATTGGCCATGGAACGCCTCCGGCTCACCCTGCCACAACGAGCGGATGGCACGGATCGACTCTTCGGTGCGCGGCCCGCGCTCGGCGAAGGGAACGCCCACGGTCTCCATTTCCTCGCGCAGCCAGCCGATGCCCACACCCATGATGGCGCGGCCGCGGGACAGCACGTCCAGGCTCGCCCATTCCTTGGCGACATAGAGCGGG
>DASUDS010000119.1:0-23005 GCA_036275455.1 Porticoccaceae bacterium | reverse complement strand
TTTCACCACCGATCGCGAAGCCTGGCAACGGGAAGACCACTGGGCGACGCCGGTCGAATTCCTGATCGCGGACGCCGGCGACTGCGAGGAATTCGCCATCGCCAAGTACTTCACCCTCGCGCGCATGGGCGTGGCCGATGCCGCGTTGCGCATCACCTACGTCAAGGCCCTGAGCCTCGACCAGCCGCACATGGTGCTGGCCTGGTACCAGACCCCCGCCGCCGATCCGCTGATCCTCGACAACATCGAGCCGCGCATCCTGCCCGCCAGCCAGCGGCCCGATCTGATTCCCGTCTACAGCTTCAACGGCACCGATCTGTGGCTGGCGCGCAGCCGCCGCGAGCAGGTGCGATCCGGCGAAGCGGCTTCGCTGTCCCACTGGCGGCAGTTGCGGGAGCGGTTCGCCCACGCATTGGGCGCCCCCTGACTTGCCCAAAAAAAAGCCGCCCCGAAGGGCGGCCACAAACATCGTGCGCTGTAAGGTATCGCAATCAGGCGGTGACCTGATTCTGCTGATTCAGGATGGTCGCCAGATCTCCAACACCGGACAACGCAGTGGTTGCAGTCGCGTCGTCGGTTACGGTGACCTGGAAGCTGCCCGCCACGGCATCCGCATCGCCATCGGTGGCCTGATAGCCGAAGTTGAGGATGGTGTCGAAGCTTTCGCCCTGTTGCGAATAGGTGAAGCCAGACATCTTGAAATCGCCGCTGACCATGGTCAGCACCAAGGTGTCGTAGCCGCCATCGACGTGGATTGGGTTGGCAATCAGATTCTGTCCACTCACCGTGGACATGCTGTAACTGTTGCCAGATCCAACCTGTACGCCGTCCTTGAGGGCAACCCAGTCGAAGCTGTCAGTGCCAGAACCTACATCCACTCCGGTGATCCGAACGTCGTTCAAGTAGGCTTTCTGGGTTATCGTCGTCCCGGAGAACGTAGTTCCGAATTGCAGCGTGATCTTTTCGTCGTAGTTTGCGGCCCCCACATCGGCGTTAAGGATCGTATTGTCGACCCCGAGTTCTCCGGTGTTGGAGTTGACTTGATGGCCGGACTCCGGTGTCGCCAGCAAACCGATCCCGCTGTTGTTGCCGTCGGTGATGACAATCCCGGAAGTGGGAGCTCCTGCGGCAATGGTTCCTACGGTGAATGTTTGCGTTTCGGCCTGCAAGTCCAGCACATCGTGCAGCTTCAGCGCGTATTCGCCATAGGCCCCACTGGCCGCAGTCGGGCTCAAATCAAACACCAGGCGATCGCTGCCTACCTGATATCCCGCAGTTCCATTGGTATTGACGTACCCAATGATTTCCTGGAGCCCATCGCCATTGACATCGCCGTTGACGACCGCCACCGCCGCGCCTTTCGAGGTCAGATTGATCGAGGAGCCATTTGAGGTTGCGCCGGCATAGCTGAGCGTCACACCGCCGAAACCATCCGCGCCCAGCCCGTAGTCGATCAGCCCCGTCAACGTCTGCCCGGCCTGATCCTTGATCGTGCCGTTGAAATCCGTGGCAAACGGCCTGTCGTCGATGATGTCGATGCGCAGCGTGCCGGAAGCCGTATCGCCATCTGCATCCGTGACCAGGATGGCGAAATCATCGAAGGTATTGTCGCCACTGGTGTTGTCGGTCAGTGTGTAGCGGTAACCGATACTGGTACTGGTAAAGCTGGTAATGGTCAGCGTGCCGTAGCTGCCAGTCGTAATAGTCTGCCCAGCTCCAGTCACCGTGACGCCATCGATCTTCACCACTGCCGGAGCATCGCCCGCGGTATAGGTGATCGTTCCGGTCGTGGTCTCCGATTTGGCACTGTCGTTGTTGGGGTTGTCGTCGGCCATTTCCGCCGTGCCCGCAGGCTCGTTCACGCGTGGCCCCAATCCCCTTTCGGAAACCTGGGTGTCTTCCCGACCGGGCGTCGGAACATTCAGTGTAGGTTCACCATCGCTGAGCGAAATCGTCAGTGTTGCAGTATCGGTATCACCGTCGCCGTCCTTGAGGGTGTAGGTAAACACGTCGCTCAGACTGCCGGTCGGTACCGAGGCATTGCGCAGGTAGCTGTAGCTCCCATCCGCGTTCAGCGTCAGTACCCCGTACTGCCCCGTCACACTGAAGTTGCCACTGCCATCGGCACTGGTGTCGCTGTTGGCCGGCACGTTGTTGCTCGCCACGCCCGATACCTGTGCACCATCCGCGCCCCGGGTGTCCGCTCCACCGTCACCCTCGATATCAGTGATCACGTTGCCCGTTGCAGGGCCTACGCTGCCGCCGCCAATGCTGTCCGCGTCATCCCGCGCCACCGGCAGATCGTCCACGATCTCGATCACGATGCTCGCCGGTGCCGAGGTCGCCGTACCGTCGAACGTGGTCAGCGTGAAGCTATTGGTCTCCGTGCCCGCCGCATCCGTCGTCGGACTGGTCAGCGTGTAGCTGTAGGTCGCCACGCCGGTCGCCGCGTTGTAGCCAGTCACCGTCAGGGTGCCGTTCGGGCCGACGATGGCATTGTTGGTGCCCAGAGCCGCAATGGGAATCGTGGTGCCGTTGATGGTCACCGACTCGATGTCGCCCAGGCCATCCGGGTCGGACAGGGTAAAGGTGCCACCCACGGTGATGGTGGTCGGACCCACACCCGAGCCCGATGCGAGGCCCGCTTCGTAGACGATGTCGTTCGCCCCTTCCGGGTTGCCCGAGTCGGTGGTGATGGTCGGCGGATCGTTGGCACCGTTGATCGTAATCGTCAGGATCGCCGTGTCCGGATCCCCATCGCCATCGGTCAGGGTGTAACCAAAGTTCTCGGTCAGCGTCCCGCCGGCTTGCAGCGCCTGCACCACCGCCAGACTGTTGTTGAGCACATAGCTGTAGCTGCCATCCGCACCCACAGTCAGGGTGCCGTACAGCCCCGCGACGGTGTTGCCCACCGCGCCCGTCCAGGCAATGCTGCCCAGACCGTCCGCACCGGCCGTGTCAGCCACGCCATCGGTCGCGTTGGCATCACCGCCGCCCACGCCGGTCAGCACGTTCCCGTCCGCCGTCAGCGGACCATCTTCCGTCACGCTGTCCGCGTCATCCCGCGCCACCGGCAGATCGTCCACGATCCGCACCGACAGGGTGTCTGTATCGGTATCGCCATCCCGGTCACGGAGTACTACGGCAAGGTTGTCAAAGAGATTGTTGGCACCATCGCCACTGGCGTGAGCCTCGTTGTCCGCCAGGGTGTAGGCGTAGGTGACGACGCCCGTGGCGGCGTTGTAGCCAGTGACCACCAGCGTATTGCCAAGCGAGGTAGTTACCGTGGCTCCGGTCAATCCGCCGCTGTTGAGTACCACGACTCCGCCAATGGTCAGCGTGCCCAACCCATCAGGAATACTGATATTGAAGGTTCCGGTCTGAGTCAGCGCAGGTAGATTCGGGTCACTGCCATCGGCCAGGTTGGCTTCGTTCACGCTGGCATCCCCACCATCTGCCTGGGGCGTCAGTCCGGTGATGTTCACCGGATTATCCTGCGGCGGCGGAGGCGGCGGAGGTGGGGGCGGCGGCGGTGCCTGCCCGGTGATTTCAATGGTCAGCGTTGCCGTATCGGTGTCGCCATCCGCGTCGGTTACCGTGTAGGTAAAGACTTCGATCTGATTGCTGGTCAAGCCACCGTTGGCGGTATAGACGTAGCTGCCATCGGCGTTCAGCACCAGCGTGCCGAACTGGCCGTTGACGACATTGCCGACGCCGCTGCCATCGGTGACCGGGGTATCGAGGTGGCTGCCCGCCACCACGCCGGTGATGGGAGCGCCAGTGCGGTCGGCGCCGGGTACGTCGGTCTGGACGCGGTCGAGGGCATCGTCGTCGGTGCCGGTGAAGACATTGCCGCCGGTGCTGCCGCCGGTGCCGACTTCATCGATGTCGGAAATGGCGTTGGGCAGGTCGTCGACGATGCGCACCGCGAGCACGTCTTCGGTGGTATCGCCATCACTGTCGGTGAGCACGACCGGCAGATTGTCGAACAGGTTGTTGGCACCCTGCCCTTGCGGGTGGGTTTCGTTGTCGCCGAGCGTGTATTGATAGGTGACCGTACCGGTGGTCGGATCGTAGCCCGTGATGACCAGCGTATTGCCCAGCGGCGTGGCGACCGGATTACCCGTCACTCCAGCGGCATTCAGCACCACGACGCCGCCAATGGTGAGACTGCCCAGGCCATCGGGTGCGTTGAGGGTGAAGCTGCCGGTCTGGGTCAGTGCCGGCGGATTCGGGCTGCTGCCATCCGCGAGGTTGGCCTCGTTGACGACTACATCGCCGCCGTCGGCTGCCGGGGTCAGGCCACCCAGCTCCACGCCATTGTCCGGAGGCGGCAGAATCGCCTCTTCCACTAGCGTGGTATTGGCGGTCGGATCGGGTTGCGGCGGCGGAATGTAATCGGGATCGAAACCGGCCTTGGGATCGCGGATGTTGGGATCGAATTCAAAGCGCACGCCCCCGGCGATGGAATCGCCACCACCGGCACCGCCTTCCCCGGCGGCTGGCGGTTCGAGCTCCTTGCTGAGGTCGCGGCCCTTGGCCACGGCTTCCTGCAATTCCCGGAATTCCGGATTCTCGGCTTCGGGAAGCTCGGGAACCGCGGCCTCGGCCTTCTCGCCAGCAGCTGGCTTGGCCTGGGTTCCAGCGGTGGATTCTGCGGTGGCCTGGGCGGCAGGCTCGGTGCCGGCCGCGGCCGGCGCGGCTTCCCGGCGCTCCATGTCGGCTTGTTGTGCTGTGGCGTTGCCCTGTGCGGCTTCAGTGGCGCGCTGCGCAGTTTCCTGCTCCGCGGCAGCGGCAATCGCCTCGCCTTGCTTGACTTCGTCGTTCATCGCCTTTCTCCCATGAAATTTGCAGAACCCGTCCGGCCAATCCAAACGGCCGGATACCTTCCCTCGTCATGCTGACTGGCGCCGCCATCGGCGCCAGTCAGTTCCCATGAATCACGCTGCCTGGATGCGTCAAAAACATGAAGTTATGTCAGCATCTTCTTGCAGTTATTCAGCAGTCCCTTACGGCTATTCAACAGTCTCTTGCGGAGACCCAGCATCCCCTTTACAGAGACGCGCCTACGGTTGCCATCAGATCGCCCATGCCGTGGAAGATCCGGTACTCGTTCAGCATCAGGTCGTGCTTGGCATTGATGAGATCGCGCTTGGCATTCACCGCTTCGTTTTCGGTGTTGAGCAGATCGAGCAGGGTGCGGCGACCGAGATCGAACTGATCGACATAGGCGGCCTTGGTGGATTCGGCGCCATCGACGTACTGGAGGAGCACCGGAATCTGCGCCACCAGGGTGTCGTGCGCTACCCAGGCCAGACGGACTTCTTCTTCCACCTCGCGCCGGGCGTTGTTGCGGATCTCCTTGGCTTTTTCGACCAGATGCGCAAATTCCTGGGTGCGCGCCTGATCGGCGCCGCCGCGGTACAGGTTGTAGCGCATGCGCAGCATTACGCGGAGATCGTCCACCTGCTCTTCGGAGCCGTCGATGTTGTCGTTGAGATCGCGTTCGACCTCGACGTCGAAACGCGGGTAAAAGGACGACTTGGTCTGCTCGTAGGTGTAGCCGGTGGCTTCGAGATCGGTTTCTGCCACTTTCATGATCGGATGGTTTTCCGTCGCGCGGCCAACGGCGGCCTCGACATCGGCGGGCAGATACTTGTTGTAGGAACCGGGGAACTCCAGGCTGCCGTCCTGCGGGAAGGAGCCCACGACCTGCTGATAGTTGATGCGGGCATTGCGCAGATTGGCGCTGACGTTCTGCAGGTTGGCGCGCGCCAGGGCAAGCCGGCTGGAAATCTGATCGAAGTCGGCGCGGCTACCCACTCCGGACTGGAAACGTTCGCCCATGCGGTCGAACACCGATTGGTGGTAGTCGAGCGTTTCCTTGGCCAGCTTGAGGATGGCTTCCTGCTTGAGCACGTCGAGAAATACCCGGGTGACGGACAGGGAGATGTCCTCGCCCACCGATGTTGCGCGGAACTGGGCACTGCGCTGGCGCGCCTGCTGGTTCTTGTTTTCGTAGGGCGTGTAGAAGCCGTCGAAGACCAGCTGGCGGGCACTGAGCTGAAGCTCGCGGCGCTCCAGTTCGTTGCGGGTGCGATCGGGCTTGGCGAAGGTGCGGTTGGCGGGGTCGCGCTCCTGAAAGCCATAACCGGCGATCAGATCCAGGGTCGGATAATAGCCGGCAAGTGCCTGGCGCACCTGGCGATCGCGCGCATCGGTTTCACGCAGTTCCGCCAGCACCAGCGGATTGCTCTTCACCGTTTCGGCGATGACACTGCGGATGTCCACCGCCTGGGCCGGGGCTGCGAAGGCGGCAATCGTGGTGATACTGGTGAGGGTTGCCCCGAACCACCGGTTGCGGCGGCGCTTGGCGATATCGGTCACTGACTTGATCATGGTGAAACCTTCCTCCTTGGTGGTGCATATCGGGATTGCTTGCTGGCCGCGCAACCTCCAGCCGATCCGCGCCCTTCGTGAGCGCTGATCCATGCCAGTACTGTGATTTGTATCACGACGCGGACGCTGGGAAGATACCGTTTATCGGCGCAATCTGCCACTAAAACCGCAGCTTACCGCTCGCTCTTGAAATAGTGCCGCTGGTCGTTGGCGCGACTCAACGTTCGCGCAATGCCAGCTCCCTGGTCTTGAGAATCGGCTTCAACAGATAATCGAGAACGGTCTTCTTTCCGGTCAGGATATCGACCTGGGTGGTCATCCCGGGGATGATCGGCAGCGGCTTCCCGGGGCTGCCCAGCACCGTGCTCTCGGTCTCCAACCGCACCTGGTAGTACCACACGCCCTGCTCCTTGTCCTCGATGGAGTCGGGGCTGATCTGCGTCACCCTGGCCTTGAGTCCACCGTGGATCGAGAAATCGTAGGCGGTGAACTTGACCATCGCCTCCTGCCCGGGATGGATGAAGGCGATGTCCTTGGTAAGCACCTTGGCATCGACCAGCAGGGAATCGTCGGTGGGCACGATCTCGACCAGATCCATCCCCGGCTGGATGACGCCGCCGATGGTGTTGACCAGGAGCCGCTTCACGGTGCCACGCACCGGGGATTTGACTTCGGTGCGGGCGACCCGGTCGGCATAGGCCTCGTTGCCCTCCTCCAGGCGACCCAGCTCGGCCATGGCGTCGTTCAGCTCCTTGCGCGCCTCGGCGGCGAAGGTCTGGTTGAACGACTCGACGCTCTTGCGAGCTTCGTCATATTCCGCCTGTAGCCGTGGGATGGCGATGGTCGCCTTGCCCAGTTCGCCCTTGAGGTCGTTGAGCTGCCGCTCCAGGCGCAGCAGTTCGACATGGGACACAGCGCCCTTTTCCACCAGCGGCCGGGTGACCAGCATTTCCCTGTTGAGCAGTTCGTGGCTCTCGGCCAGGCTGGCACGGCTGAGCCGTACCGCCGAAAGCTCCTGGCGCTTCTGTTCCACCCGCTGCCGGAGAATGTCCAGCTTGCCGCCCGCTTCCAGATGACGCGAGTTGAACAGATCACGTTCGGTCTGGATCAGCTTGGCGTCAGCTGGGGTTTTCAGCTTCGCCAACTCGCCTTCGAAATCGGTGCCGAGGGATTCGGCGCGCAGGCGCACGATCTTGGCGCCCAGTTGCGCCGCTTGCAGCGAGCGCTCGCGGTACGACGACGACACCATGGTGTCGTCGATCAGCAGCAATGGCTGGCCGCGCTCGACGAGGTCGCCATCGCCGACGAACAGCTTGGCGAGGATGCCGCCCTCCAGGTTCTGCACGATCTGGACTTCGCTGGAGGGCACCACGCGGCCCTCGCCGCGGGTGAATTCGTCGATCTCGGCCAGATAGGCCCAGCACAGCAGCAGCAACACCAGCAGGCAGACGCCCCACAGCAGCAGGCGGTGCAACCCCGGGGCCTGCAACAGCACGGCCTCCGAGGCATAGGACATGTACTTGAGATCGGTGGTCGGATTCGCCTGCAGGGTGCGGCGCAGGCGCTCGAGGCTACCGGCACCGGACTGGGGGCTGCGTGCGGTATCGGGTTTCATCGCCATCACCTCATCACCTCATCACCTCATCACCTCATCACCTCAGGCCGCACCGCGAATCTGCCCGGCCTTGAGCGCGGCGAGCACCTCGGTCTTGGGGCCATCCGCGACAATGCGGCCACGGTCCATGACCAGGATCCGATCTACCACTTCGAGCATGCTCATCTTGTGGGTGGTCAGGATCAGGGTCCTGTCGCCGACGAACGCGCCGAGCGTCTGCTTGAAGCGCAGTTCGCTGCCCTGATCCATCGCCGAAGTGGGTTCGTCGAGCAGCAGGATGGGGGGATCGCGCAGGAACATGCGCGCCAGCCCCAGCGCCTGGCGCTGCCCGCCGGAGAGGGTCTCTCCACGCTCGCCGATGATCATCGACAGCCCTTCGGGATGGTTGTTGATGTGTTCGAGGATGCCGGCGCGATCGGCCGCCGCGACGATCTCGGGATCGCTCACGCCGGTGAGACCCAGAGCGATGTTCTCGCGCACCGACCCATAAAACAGCGTCACATCCTGGGAAACGTAGCCGATGGCGCGGCGCAGGCTGGCGGGATCGAGCTGCTTGAGATCGAAGCCGTCGAACAGGATGGATCCCCGCTGCGGTTGATAGAGCCCCAGCGCGAGCTTGGCAATGGTGGACTTGCCCGATCCGACCCGCCCGATGATGCCGACCTTTTCGCCGGGCGCGATGCGAAACGAGGTTCCCGCGAGCGCGGCCCGCGGTTGGTTGGGATAGGCGAACTCCACCGCTTGAAACTGGATCTCTCCGGCGAAGGCATGCTCCTGGAGGAAGCGCTCGCCGGCCGGACGCTCGACCGGCAACTCCATGATTTCATCCATGGATTTCAGCGCCGCTTCGGCGTGATCGTAGGAGGTCAGCAGCGCGGCCAGCTGGCTCATCGGTGCCAACGCGCGACCGCCCAGAATGACGCTGGCGATCAGGCCGCCCATGGTGAGTTGCTGATCGGCGATCAGATACACGCCCCAGATGACGATGGCGACGCCGGCGGCCTGCTGGAGAAAGTTGACCGCGAGCAACGCCGAACTGGACACCATGCGCGAATCGAGCCCCCACTGGGACACATAGCCCACCGCCTGTTCCCAGATGCGCTGCGCACGGCTCTCGGCGGAGAGCGTCTTGATGGTTTCGATGCCCACCATGCTCTCCACCAGATTGGCGCTCTTGCGCGCCGAGCCCTGCATCACGTTCATGACCATGGGGCGCAGACGCTTCTGGGCGCGATATCCCACCAGCAGCGCCAGCGGAATCGCGACGATCGGCACCATCACCAGCCAGCCGCCGATGTAGGCCATGAACACCAGGAACAGCGCCAGAAACGGCAGATCGATCAGCGTCAACAGCGTCGAGGAGGTGATGAAATTGCGCACGCCGTCGAATTCGTGCAGGCGATTGACGAAGGAGCCGACCGAGACCGGCCGCTGCTGCATGCGAATGCCCATCATGCGTTCGAACAGGGTTGCCGACAGCATCACGTCCGAGCGCTTGGCGGCCAGCTCCACCATGTAGCCGCGCAGCACCTTGAGGCCCAGATCGAACAGGTAGACCAGCAGCACGCCGATCGCCAGCGCCCACAGGGTTTCGATGGCGCTGTTGGGCACCACCCGGTCGTAGACGTTCATCACGAACAGCGGCTGCGCGAGCACGAACAGGTTGATGAAGAACGATGCCAGCAGCACGTCCCGGTACAGGTGCCAGGAGGACTTCAGCACCCCCCAGAACCAGTGCTCACCCGGCGCCTGGTAGATCTTCGGGGTGCGCGCATCGAACTCCTGCATCGGCCGCAGGTAGAACACATGCCCGGAAAACTGTCGCTGCAGCTCATCGAGCGAGCGCTGCTCGCGCAGGCCAGTCCTGGGTGACATCAACACGCCATACCCAGCCGCGGCATCGATATCGACCAGCACCGCGGAATCGTGCTCGCCGTAGAGCAGCACGGCGGGCAAGACATCGCGAGGAATGGCGGTCAGCTCGCGCTCGACCAGCAGCGCCGCCAGCCCGGCGCGGTTGGCGGCGCGAATGAACAGGTCGGTGGTCAGGCGGCCGGCTTCGTCGAGGGGTAATCCGGCGGTGACCGCCGTAGCGGTAGAGATCTTGCCCTCGATGCGGGCCACCAGCAGGAGGCTGTCGAGCAACGGCGCCCACTGGGGGTCGCGCGGCGCCTGGGCTGTACGGTTTTCCTCGGCTGTACGGTTTTCCAATGCCGGCTGGTCTGTCATGCGTTGATCGAACTCCATTTTCGGCAACCCCCGCGGCCCTGCCTGGATCATGCCCGCGCGCGGGATGTTCTTTTGTTTTTCAATTTGTTGCAAACGAAATGTTATGCTGGAAATTGCTTGAAAGCGCGAGGCTACTGTAGCCCAGATCGCCGCCGGCAGGCGCTGAATTAGGCTTTCCTGGTGCGAACCCGATCACAACTCTGGAACGAGGCGCGGCCGGTACAAACGCCCCAAGGCAGCACCAGATCCTGCACCACTGACGGCAGCGGGACACACGAATCACACCCGACCACCGCGAAATAACCGGCGGCCGGGTGCCGGAGGGATCAGGCGTTGTAACCGAGCATCGCCTTGGTTTCGAGGAATTCTTCCAGGCCCCAGACCCCATGTTCGCGGCCATTGCCGGACATGCGATAGCCACCGAAGGGCGCGCCCTGGTCCCAGCGCGCGCCATTGAGCTCGACGTGCCCGGCGCGGATCCGCCGCCCTACCCGCTTGGCGTGTTCCAGATCGCCGGACTGTACATAGCTCGACAGGCCATAGGGGTTGTCGTTGGCGATGGCGATCGCCTCGTCTTCATCGGCGTAGGGAATCAGCGCCAGCACCGGCCCGAAGGCTTCCTCGCGGGCGGTGAACATGTCGTTGCGCACATCCGTAAATACCGTAGGTTTGACGTAGAAGCCCTTGTCCAGTCCGGCGGGCCGCTCGGCACCCCCCACCAGCAACCGCGCACCCTCGTCGATCGCGCGCTGGATGAAGGTGAGGACGCGCTCGTACTGGGCACGGTTGGCGATGGGGCCCATGTAGGTCTTGTCGTCCTGGGGATTGCCGACCACGATGCTCTCTACCGCCTTGACGACGATGTCCTCGATCTCCTGCTGATGCTGGCGGGGAATCAGCATCCGCGTCGGGCCGTTGCAGGCCTGGCCGCTGTTGAACATGGCCAGACGCACGCCGCCTTTCACCGCCCGCGCGAAGTCGGCATCGGGCAGGATGATGTTGGCCGATTTGCCACCCAGCTCCTGGGCCACCCGTTTGATGGTCGGGGCGGCGGCGATGGCCACGGCGGCGCCGGCACGGGTCGAGCCCGTGATCGACACCATATCGACCTCGGGGTGCGCGGCCAGCGCCTCGCCCACCGTGGGCCCAGCGCCGACGATCAGGTTGAACACCCCGGCGGGCAAACCGACTTCATGGACGATCTCGGCCAGGATGAAGGCGTCCAGCGGTGCCAGCTCACTGGGTTTCAGCACCATGGTGCAGCCCGCGGCGAGCGCCGGAGCTACCTTGCCGGCGATCTGGTTGAGCGGGAAATTCCAGGGCGTGATCATGGCGCAGACCCCGATTGCCTCGCGCAGTACCCGGGTCTTGCCGTGGTCGGCCTCGAAACTGTAGGTCCGGGCCAGCTCCGCGGCTTCCTTGAAGGTGAACAGCGGATTGCCGATCTGGGTCGGCTTGACCAGCGCACAGGGCGAACCCATCTCCGCGGTGATGGCTTCGGCCAGCTCCGCGGTGCGGGCCTCGATGCCGGCGGCGATGCGGTCGAGATATTCGGCACGCTGGGCCGGCGGCGTCTGCGACCAGCCGGCAAAGGCGGCGCGCGCGGCGGCCACGGCGCGCTCCACGTCGGCGCGATCACCCATCGCCACGCGGGCCACCGGCTCCTCGGTGGCGGGATTGACGACCTGGGTGGTCTCACCACCCTGTGGTTTCTGCCACTGTCCGTCGATATAGAAGAGGTCCTTGGTGATCAGCATGGCGCACGACTCCTGGTGAGATGTCCGGTGAGGTGAAATGTCTGGTCAGACGTCCGGTGAGATGGAACGGTTGAATTGCGGACCAGCGCCGCCGCCGGATCCTGAAGAAAGGGGGATTCACTTGGCACGCATGGACTTATGACAGGCATGGTGCCGATTGCGGGCGGCAGACATGGTGCCTACTGCGGACATTGTGCCGAGTTTGCCGCGCCGGCTTCAAGCGTATGGGCGATGACGTATTGGCGACAACGTACGGGCGACGACGAAACGCTGGCAGTGAAACGGCTGTCGAGCGACCCGGTAGAATGGGCGGCCACCGGCTCCGACGTTCGCGATGATCTCCCGCCCGACCCTGCCCGCCCATCGCTTCAGTGTCGCGCCCATGCTCGATCGCACCGATCGCCATTGCCGGGCACTGTTTCGGCAGCTGACCCGGCATTCACTGCTCTACACCGAGATGATCACCACCGGGGCGCTGTTGCACGGCGATGCCGAGCGCCATCTGGCTTTCGATCCCATAGAGCATCCGCTCGCCCTCCAGCTTGGCGGCAGCGAACCGGATGAGCTGGCGCGTTGCGCCCGGCTGGCCGAGCAGCGCGGCTACGATCAGGTCAATCTCAACTGCGGCTGCCCCAGCGACCGGGTGCAGGCCGGCCGCTTCGGTGCCTGCCTGATGAAGGAACCCGGGCTGGTTGCCGATTGCGTGGCCGCCATGCGGGCGGCGGTACGCATCCCGGTCACCGTCAAATGCCGGATCGGGGTCGATGACCAGGACGATTATCCCGCGCTTGCGGGGTTCGTGACCCGGATAGCGGCCGCGGGCTGCCGGCACTTCGTGGTCCATGCCCGCAAGGCCTGGCTGAAGGGGCTGAGTCCCCGGGAAAATCGGGAAATCCCCCCGCTGAATTACCCGGTGGTCCAGCGCCTCAAGGCCGAATTTCCGTATCTGGAAATCGTCCTCAATGGGGGACTGGAAGATCTCGACGCCGCCACCGCCCAGCTGGCGCACCTGGACGGCGTGATGCTGGGGCGCGCCGCCTACCAGAATCCCGCCCTCTTGCGCGCCGTCGATCCCCGGCTGTTTGGCGCGGCGCCCGAATCCTGGGCGACAATTCACACTCGACTGCGCAGCCATCTGGTCGCCGAATTGGCGCACGGAACCCCGCTGCATCGCATGACCCGGCACCTGCTGGGCCTGCATCAGGGCCAACCCGGCGCCCGCACCTTTCGGCGTTTGCTCAGCGCTCCGGAGCACCGCAACGGCGGAATCGAGGTCTGGGATGCCGCCCTTGGCCAGATCACTCAACACTGCGTCGACGCGCCCCTTGAACGTATCTACGCGCGCCCTGGAAGACAGCCATGATCGAGCGGATTCGCGCCTTTTTTCGTGATCAAGTGCTGGATGCCCGGCGGACCGCCACTCCCCTCGATGGACTGCGGCGCGCCACTGCGGCATTGCTGGTCGAGCTCATGGTGACCGATCGGCTGCTCGATGACGCCGAGATCGAGCACATTCGCGAACTGCTGGCGCGCCGCTTCCAGCTCTCCACTGCCGAGGCGCTGGAACTGATCGAACTGGCGCGCCAGGAGGTAGCGGAGGCGACCTCGCTCTATCAGTTCACCGGGCTGGTCAACGAGCACTTTTCGGCGCAGGACAAATACGATCTGGTGCGCCAACTCTGGGAAGTCGCCTACGCCGATGGCGTGCTGAACAAGCACGAAGAAGCACTGATCCGTCAGATCGCCGAACTGCTCCATCTCCCCCATTCTGGATTTGTGCAGGCGCGCAGGCAGGCCCGCGATGGGGTGCCAGCGCAATCCGAAAAACGGTAGCACGGCGGTCAACGGTAGCACGGCGGTCAACGGTAGCGCTGTGATCGACCATAGCGCCGTGATCAACGATAGCGCTGTGATGCAGGCCCGGGAAAAACCCGGGAGCAGCGGAGAAGCGAAAATTCAGGCACTGACGTCCTGTTCGATCGCGCGCACCAGATCGAGCAGTTCCCGCTCCCGCTCCGGATTTATGCTGGCGAGCAGCTTGTGAGCATCGACGATGCGCTGCTTCAGTTCGCGCTCGGACGCCTCCACGGGCGGCAGCTCGTCGAGCGCGGCACACTCCGGTGCTGCGCAGGGAACGATGTCCAGATACTCGTCCAGCGCCATCGCCTGCAGATCCCGCAGCAGCTCGGCTCGGGCGCAGAACACCAGCGGCTTGAAGTGAAATTCATCCTGGCAGTGCAGCGCCAGGCGCGCGATCAGGCCGAGCGTGGTGCTGTCCATGCCGGTGGCCTCACTGAGGTCGATCAGCACCTGCTGCGGATGGTCCGGGCTGCGAAAGATTCGTTCCAGATAGCGGCCCAGGGAAGCGCAGAGCGTCAACCGTATGTAGCCACGCAGTTTCACCAGATAGCTGTGATCGATCTCGCCGATCAGGATCTTGCCCTGCTCCGGATTAGGCATCGCGGGTCACCGTCAGCACCGAGGCATCATCGGGCGCTTCGCCGATCGCGTCCAGCCCCAGCGCGGCACAAATGGCCTCATGACGGGGCTCCGTTCCGGACAGCAGGCGCAGCAGCGTCTGGTCGCGGCTGGGGTCCTCGGGGATCTGGTGCAACTGTTCGAGCAGGCCATCGGAAACCACCACCAGGGCCGCAGCCGGCGGCAGATCGCACTCCTGCACATCCCAATGCGCGTCCTTGAACAGGCCCAGGGGTTTGCCCTTTCCGGGCAGGAAGGTTGCCTGACCGTCGATGACCAATACCGGCGCTGGTGACAACCCGCTGATCACGTAGCGCAACCGGTTCTCCTCGGTGTCGATGGCGCCACAAAAGAAGGTCAGGTGCTTGTCGATGCTCATGGCCAGCATCTGGCGATTGAGATGCTCGGCAAGCCCCTCGGGGGCCCGCGCCAAGGCCGCGAAATCCGTCTCCGCAACATGCCTGCGTCGCAATTGCCGCAGCAGAAAGGCCAGCATCACGGTGACGAAGGCCGACGAAGCCCCATGTCCCGACACGTCGCAGAAATAAAACAGGAGGTAGCGATCGAAGGCCGAGTTGTAGCCGACGAAATCCCCACTCAGATACAGCGAGGGTACGATCGAGTGGCTGATCCGGTAACCGCGGCAGTACAGCGGTTCCCGCGGCAGGATGTCGAGCTGCACCTGGCGGCCGGCCAGCTGATCCATCTTCAGTACATTCAGGTTCTCGCGCAGCTCACGGTTGGCCCGCTCGAGCTGGCGGCGATAGTCCATGTTCTCCTGATAGAGATCCTTGAAACTCCCTGCTCGCGCGACCGCGGCCAGGAGCATCTTGATGTCGAATGGCGAGATCAGCACATCGATGGCGCCACGACGAAAGGCTACCGCCACTTCGACCGGCGTCGGGTCGCGCAGGATAACGATAACGGCCAATCCCGAATCCCGGCAGCGCTGGGCAAAGCTCTCCTCGACCTCGCCCGGCAGCATCTGCCTGCCGAAATCGAGCACCAGGAGCGACGGCAGAAATTCGGGGATCCGTTCGAGCACCGCGGCACGCTGCTCGACTTCCTCCACCTCCCAGCCGGCCGCAAGCAGTGCCTCGCGCCACTCGGCGCGCTCCGCAAGGGTGCTGGACAGGATCAGTGCGCGCTTGTTCTCCACCACCGGACTCCAGGCAGGCGGGAACGATCATCGGCGCGACAGCGGATCTCGCCCATGCCTTGATTGATTGGCGCGCCGCAGTATCGCTGTCGTCGCGGCAAAGGTTGGATGAGCAATGGATGGATCATGAACAGATCGATCGTGAGATATTCGGCCATCGGACCGCCGGCCCTGCAACCCAGCTTACCCCCGGCAAACAGCAGGATCATCGCCATGGCGGCACCTTGGGCTAGTGGCGCGGGCAAGGCGCGTCATTCTAGTCGCCCCCTGGCAATCATACTACCGTCCATTCGGCACAGCGGGATCCCGTCAGCCACAAAAAACCCCGCCGAAGCGGGGTTGGAGCAACCGCGGGGGTAGCGGTGTTCAGAATGCGAACTGAATGCGGCTGACGATGGCGTCGCCATTGTCCTCGCCACCGATTTCTTCGTCGGTTTCGGCATGGACGTAGTTGAGCGCAACCTTGACCAGTTCGTTGGCGTACCAGTTGACGCCAAGGGTCAGGGTGTTGCCGGTTTCGCCAATCAGCTGGACGGGGGCGACGTTGTCGTTGTCGGAAACATCGAGCTCATCGTAGCGGGTGAAGATTTCCCAGGCGCCATCCGGACTGCTGGGCTTGATCTTGTCGAACGCGGCGATTTCGGGCTTATAGGAGCGCGTTTCGCCGGTCAGGATCCAGCCCAGCTGGACCGAATACCCGTCGGCTTCGATATCCGGAGCGCCGGCAGCGCCGGAAATTTCACCGTCGAAGTATTCGGCCATGGCATGTACCGATCCGAACGAGCCAGCCAGCTCGCCGTTCCAGGCTTGCAGTTCATCGGCCAGGGCGCCGCCGGTGTAGCGACCGCGAATCCGGTTGGCGTTCTTGCCTTCGTCGCCGCCACGGACACCAAGGCGCGAACCGAGTTGGGTGAACTCGCCATCGCGCGCCGTATAGCCCACACCCAGGTGGATCAGGCTGTCTTCGCTGTACATCGGGCGGACCACGAAGCGGGCGGTGGTGGCGCTGTCGATCTCGTTGTTCTCGTCGAGATCCTGCTTGTAGGCACCGACGCTATAGGTCAGGAAATTGTTGAAGCCACGCAGCTTGACGCCGAGGTTGTTGCCGGTGTCAAAGGCGTTAGCAGGCATGGAGCGCTCCATGGCCGTAGTCCACTTGGAGCTGCCGGTATCTTCCAGCCCGAAGTCTTCCTTCTGTTGTCCGAAGGTCACCTGGGCCAGGTCGCCAAAACCGGCGTAGGTGGTGTAAAGAAGATCGATGGAGCCGCTATCGATCAGGTTATAGGACATCTCGTATTTCCAGTCCTGATAATGTCCACCCAGCTCGATACGCGCGCGCCGGAAGAAGAGATCGCTGCCGTCTTCACCAGGCACCGTGTTCATCACACCATCGAAGCTGTTGAAGTCGAGTTGCATCCGGCCGCCCAGTTTGAAGGAGGCGCTGCCATCGCTGGTCTTGGCTTCGAGACCGCCCTTGGTCTTGAGTACGAGATCGGGCCCGTCGCTGGTCACGGTGCCTGCGTGGGCGGCAACTGCCGTCATCGACGCGATCGCCACTGCCATTGCGGTTTTCTTCATCACTATCCCCTCTTGGTAGACAGAACATTGAGGTCAGCGACCCCGGCCCTTCGGCTGGACGCATTGTCGGCAGGAGTTATGACGGATGAGTGACCCGAAAATGACAATTTGGTGACAACGCAGAGGCGCCACGGCCGGCGTTGCCACGGCCGCGCTCAAGCAGTACTCGGTAAGGAATAGAGGGCCGAAGCACGCGCAAAAAAAGCGGGCATCACTGCCCGCCTGCGTGGATCATCGCCGGACCCGTCCGGATCACCCGCCGGAGACAGCTTCCTGAATCAGGGCCTTGAGCTCGCCGTTCTGGTTCATCTCGGTGACGATGTCGCAGCCGCCGATCAATTCGCCCTTGACCCACAGCTGCGGAAAGGTGGGCCAATCGGCGTAGGCAGGCAGATTGGCGCGGATCTCGGGATTGCTGAGCACGTCGACATAGGCGAAGCGCTCGCCGCAGGCCATCAGCGCCTGCACGGTACGGGCGGAAAAACCGCACTGCGGTTGCTCAGGGGAGCCCTTCATATAAAGGATGACGGGGTTGCTTTCGATCTGCTCGCGAATGGTATCGATGATATCCATGAACAGAATGACCTCACACAGCGTAATGAAAGGCTTTCAGTTTACTGCACCCGGCCCCGAGATGCGCGGTGTCCATCTCCGCCAAGCTCCATGCGTCAGGCCGCCGCAGGGCCGAGCGGCCACGGGGCCAAGCCTGGGCAATTGCCCTTTCTTCCCGGCCGCAGTAAGATCGCGCGCTTCGACAGGCAGCACCGGCTGCCTGTTTGCGTTTTGTGTTGGGCCTTCCTGTTGGTTACGGGCTGTTGTTGGTCGCGGTGAGTGGTCTGTTGTTGGTCGCGGTCCGCGGTTGCCGCGCGCAGCGACCTCGTGAAACGACCCAACCGCGGAAACTCTGGTCGACCATGGCGGCAGGCGCGCGTCCGCCGACGGACAAAAATGATGGCGAGTGGCACTGCCTTGATGAACAACTACGGTGAGCGGCGTCTGACGCTGGTTCGCGGCGAAGGCCCCTGGGTCTGGGACAGCGGCGGCAAGCGCTACCTCGATGCGATTTCGGGCATCGCGGTCTGCGGTCTCGGCCACGCCCATCCCGAGATCACCCGCGCCATCGCCGAGCAGGCATCTACCCTGGTGCATTGCTCGAACCTCTACAACATTCCCGCCCAGCAACAGCTGGCCACGGCGCTGTGCGCCACCAGCGGCATGGACAAGGTGTTCTTCGGCAACTCCGGCGCCGAGGCCAACGAGGCGGCGATCAAGATCGCCCGCCTCCACGGCCATGCCCGCGGTATCGAGGTGCCCACCATTATCGTGATGGAGCGCGCCTTCCACGGCCGCACCCTCGCCACCCTCACCGCCACCGGCAATCGCAAGGTACAGGCCGGTTTCGAGCCGCTGGTGCGCGGTTTCGTGCGCGCACCCTACGGGGACATCGAGGCCGTCGCAACCATCGCGAACAACAACCCCAGCATCGTCGCGGTGCTGGTCGAACCCATTCAGGGAGAAGGCGGCGTTCAGATTCCGGCGCCAGACTATCTGGTGCGACTGCGCGAGCTGTGCGACCGCCACGGCTGGTTGCTGATGCTCGACGAGATCCAGACCGGCAGTGGCCGCACCGGCTCCTTCTTTCATTACCAACAGCGTGGCCTGGTGCCCGACGTGGTGACCCTCGCCAAGGGTCTGGGCAATGGCATGCCGATCGGCGCCTGCCTGGCGCGGGGTCCGGCGGCGGAACTGTTCGGCCCCGGCAAGCACGGCTCCACCTTCGGCGGCAACCCGGTGGCCTGCGCCGCCGGCCTGGCCACCCTGCGGGTGCTGGAAGCCGACGACCTTTATGCCCGCGCCCGGCTGCTGGGCGAACGCCTGGGCGCCGAGTTCGGCACCGCGCTGACCGCTTGCGCCAGCGTGCGCGACATCCGCGGCAGCGGCCTGATGCTCGGCATCGAGCTGGATCGCCCCTGTGGCGAGCTGGTAGACCGTGCCGCCGAACAGGGCCTGCTGATCAATGTCACCGCCGAAACGGTGATCCGCCTGCTGCCCCCGCTGATCCTCGGTGACGCCGAGGCGGAGCAGCTGGTCGCCACCTTGGCGCCATTGATCCGCGCCTTCTGACCTCCGCACCGCGGGCGACATCCACACCCACCATGGAGAACCCAGCCATGGCACCCCGACATTTTCTGACCCTTGGCGATCTATCCCCCGCCGAGCTGCACGCGGTGATCGACAACGCCATCGCGCTCAAGGCAGCCCACCGTGCCGGCCGCGAACCGCCGACCATGGCCGGCCGGGTGCTGGGGATGATCTTCGAAAAATCCTCGACCCGCACCCGGGTATCGTTCGAATCCGGCATGGCGCAGATGGGCGGCAGCGCCATCTTCCTCTCCCCCACCGATACCCAGCTCGGGCGCGGCGAACCCATCGAGGACACCGCCCGGGTGCTGTCGCGGATGGTGGACATCATCATGGTGCGCACCTATGCCCATGCCAAGCTGGAAACCTTCGCCGCCCACTCCCGCGTCCCGGTGATCAATGCCCTCACCGACGACTTTCATCCCTGCCAGGTGCTGGCCGACATCCAGACCTTCGTCGAGCATCGCGGCGCCATCGCCGGCCGCCGCGTGACCTGGATCGGCGACGGCAACAACATGTGCCAGAGCTACATCGAGGCCGCCGGACTGTTCGACTTCGAGCTCCGCATCGCATGTCCCGCAGGCTACGAGCCCAACGCCGAGCTGCTTGCCGCCGCCGGCGCACGGGTGCAACTGGGCCACGAACCGAAAGCAGCGGTCGCCGGCGCCGATCTGGTGGTCACCGATGTCTTCACTTCCATGGGCCAGGAAGCCGAACAGCAACAGCGCGCCACGGCCTTCGCCGGCTTTCAGGTCGATCACGAACTGCTCGCCCAGGCTGCCACCGACGTGCTGTTCATGCACTGTCTGCCCGCCCACCGCGGCGAGGAAGTCAGTGCCGAGCTGCTCGAAGATCCGCGCCACTCGGTGGTCTGGGACGAGGCCGAAAACCGCCTGCACAGCCAGAAGGCGCTGATGCGCTTTCTGCTCGACGGGTGCTGAACAAGCGCCGCTAACGTTTTTCCGTGCACGCCCGTGCCATTCCCGGTGTCCGCCGGGAGTGGCCGGGATGTCCGCGTCGGCACTCCCTTCGGCACTTCCCTTCGGCACTTCCCTTCGGCACTTCCCGTCGGAGCTTCCCGTCGGAGCTTCCCGTCGGCATTCCCCGGCAGCATTTCCCACCGACATTCGCCGGCAACATTCCCCGGCAGCATTTCCAGACAAAATGGCCCGGCAACATGGCCCATCACCGTTGCCTGCCAATGCCCGGGCCAATGCCCGGGCCAGCGCCCTCCTGGATGCCCTGCGTGCGCCCAGCCCCGATGCGATTCGATCGACTGTGAACAACTCCGTTCGGAGTCTGTGACCACAACCAGCTTATCCACAGCTCTTTCACATCATGCAACCATATCTTGTGTTGCATTATCCCGCCCGGCACACTATGTTGTGATACTTGCAGGGAAGTGAGCCGGCAGCACCGGCCCGAAGGCCCCCCTGGCGTTCACGCGACAGGGAATCCCGAGCAAAAACAGTGCATAGCAATAGCCGTACATAGCTGAAGCACTGCATAGCTGAAGCACTGCATTGCAAAGGCAGTGCATCGCAAAAACAGTGCATGGCAAAAACAGTGCATGGCAAAAACAGTGCATGGCAAAGACAGTACATAAGACAGGACGCTCCCCTGAGCGCCCCCCAGGCAACGAGCGCAACCAACGCAGACAGGTACGCCACCATGGATCAAGCCCCAGGCACCGATTTCCGATCAGATAATGCAGCCCCAGCCGAATTCACCCGCACGCCACCCACCCAGATCAGCTCGATCGCTGCCACCGCGCCCGGCCAGATGAAGGTCATCAAGCGCAACGGCACCGTGGTGCCCTATGACGTGAGCAAGATCACCATCGCCATCACCAAGGCGTTTCTGGCGGTGGAAGGCCCCGCGGCGGCGGCGTCCGGGCGCATCCACCAGACCGTGTCCAAGCTCACCGAAATGGTCGGCGAGATCTTCCAGCGCCGCATGCCGTCGGGCGGCTCGATCCATATCGAGGACATCCAGGATCAGGTCGAACTGGCGCTGATGCGCGCCGGCGAGCACGTCATCGCCCGCAGCTACGTGATCTATCGCGAGGATCGCGCCCGCGAGCGCGCCGCGCGCAAGGCGCCGGCAGCGGAGGACGTCGCGCAGGAAGTGGCGCATGAGCCGGCCATCCAGGTGGTCCACCCCGACGGCAGCCGCCGGCCGCTCGATCTGGAGCGCCTGCGGGTGCTGATCGGCGAGGCCTGCGCCGGCCTGCACGACGTCGAGCCGCAACTGATCCTCGACGAGACCCTGCGCAACCTCTATGACGGGGTCTCCGCGGCCGATCTCAACACCGCGCTGGTGATCACCGCGCGCACCCTGGTGGAGAGCGAACCCAACTACACCTACGCCACCGCACGCCTGCTGCTCGACGGCCTGCGCGCCGAAGCCCTGGGCTTCCTGGGCGTCGCCGAAGCCGCCACCCAGCAGCAGATGGCCCAGCTGTACCCCGCTGCCTTCAAGGCCTATATCGCCAGGGGCGTGGCGCTCGAGCTGATCGACCCCGAACTCGCCCGCTTCGATCTCGATCGTCTCGGCGCCGCCCTCAAGCCCGAGCGCGACCAACTGTTCGGCTACCTGGGCCTGCAAACCCTCTACGATCGCTACTTCCTGCACAGCGGTTCGATCCGCTTCGAGCTGCCGCAGTGCTTCTTCCTGCGCGTGGCCATGGGGCTCGCCATCAACGAGCAGGACCGCGAGGCGCGCGCCATCGAGTTCTACGACCTGCTGTCGTCGTTCGACTACATGAGCTCGACGCCGACCCTGTTCAATGCCGGCACCCTGCGCCCGCAGCTGTCGAGCTGCTACCTGACCACGGTGCCCGACCACCTCGAAGGCATCTTCGGCGCCATCCACGACAACGCCATGCTGTCCAAATGGGCCGGCGGTCTCGGCAACGACTGGACGCCGGTGCGCGGCCTCGGCTCCTACATCAAGGGCACCAACGGCAAGAGCCAGGGCGTGGTGCCCTTCCTCAAGGTGGTCAACGACACCGCGGTCGCGGTCAACCAGGGCGGCAAGCGCAAGGGCGCGGTCTGCGCCTATCTGGAGACCTGGCACATCGACATCGAGGAATTCCTCGAACTGCGCAAGAACACCGGCGACGACCGCCGCCGCACCCACGACATGAACACCGCCAACTGGGTGCCCGACCTGTTCATGCAGCGCGTCTTCGACGACGGCGACTGGACCCTGTTCTCGCCCAACGAGGTGCCGGACCTGCACGACCTCTACGGCCGCGCCTTCGCCGCGCGCTACGCCGAATACGAAGCCCTGGCGGCGCAGGGCAAGCTGCTGCACAAGACCGTCCGCGCCCAGGAGCTGTGGCGCAAGATGCTGGCCATGCTGTTCGAGACCGGCCACCCCTGGATCACCTTCAAGGATCCCTGCAACCTGCGCTCGCCCCAGCAGCACTGCGGCGTGGTGCATTCCTCCAACCTGTGCACCGAGATCACCCTCAACACCCGCGCCAACGACGAGATCGCGGTGTGCAACCTGGGCTCGATCAACCTCGTCAACCACATCCTCGGTGGCGAAGCCGGCGCTGACGGCGCCCTCGATCTCGCCAAGCTGCGCCGCACCACGCGCACCGCGGTGCGCATGCTCGACAACGTCATCGACATCAACTAC
>DASUDS010000118.1:0-27278 GCA_036275455.1 Porticoccaceae bacterium | reverse complement strand
GCGCTGGGCTATGCTCGGGCGATCCGGCCCTGCGCGACGTGCCGGGACGCGCAACTCCGAGCATCCGCCCGCACGCCCTCCGCGCACTGCCCACCCGGTTTTTCATCGAGATGCACCGCATCGGGAGCCCCGCCATGAGCTATGACCTGGTCATCAAGAACGGCACCGTGATCGACGGTTCCGGCCTGCCCCGCTACCGCGCCGATGTCGGCGTAATCGGCGGCAGGATCGCCCACATCGGCCGCATCCGCGAGCCGGCCCGGGAGACCATCGACGCCGAGGGGCAGGTGGTAAGCCCCGGCTTCATCGACGGCCACACCCACATGGACGCCCAGATCAACTGGGACCCGCTCGGCACCTGTTCGGTGTGGCACGGCATCACCACCGTGGTGATGGGCAACTGCGGCTTCACGCTGGCGCCCTGCGCCGCCAAGGACAAGGCGCTGGTGGTGCGCAACCTGGAGCGCGCCGAGGACATCGCCGCCGAGGCGATGGAAGCCGGCATCGAGTGGACCTGGGAGACCTTTTCGGACTACCTCGACACCCTCGACCGCCTGCCCAAGGGCATCAATTACAGCGGCTACGTCGGCCATTCGGCGCTGCGCACCTACGCCATGGGCGAGCGCGCCTTCAGCGAGGCGCCCACCGCCGACGAGATGCGCGCGATGAAGCAGGAGCTGGAATCGGCCATCCGCGCCGGCGCCATCGGCTTCTCGACCTCGCGCACCCGCAACCACCAGACCCCGGACGGCCAGCCGGTGGCGAGCCGCGTCGCCACCTGGGACGAGGTGCGCGAACTGGTCGGCGTGCTCGGCGACCTGGATGCCGGCATCGTCGAGATCGCCAACGAGGAAGTGGGCCGCGACCCGCAGGCGCAGCGCGAGTACCAGGTGCGACTGCGCGATCTGGCGCTGGAATCCGGCCGCCCGCTGACGTTTGGCATGTTCAGCAGCCGCCGCGCGCCGGACATCTGGCCGGGCTATTACGATCTGCTCGACGAGACCGCGGCCATGGGCGGGCGCATGTTCATCCAGGCCCACAGCCGCGCGCTGAACGTGCTGATGTCCTTCGAAACCCGGCTGCCGTTCGACAAGTTTCCGGTGTGGAAGGAGCTGCGCAAGAAAACCCTTGCGGAGCAGGAGGCCGGGCTGCGCGATCCGCAACTGCGCGCGAAATTGATCGAAGCGGCGAACGGCAACCACATGGAGAAGCAGGGTGTGGGCGCCGAGATGCGCCGCCCCGACTACGACTGGCTGTTCGTGATGGACAGCATCGCCGGGCCGCATCGCTCGGTCGCCGACATCGCCCACGAGCGTGGCCTGGATCCGGTGGACGCCATGATCGAGCTGGCGCTCGCGCACAAACTCAAGCTGTTCTTCCGCCAGCCGCTGTTCAACGAGATCGACGATCACGTGCTGCAGATGATGCGTCATCCGCGCTCGGTGGTGACCTTCTCCGATTCTGGCGCGCACGTCTCCCAGATCATGGATTCGTCGCTCCAGACCCATGTGCTGAGCCACTGGGTGCGCGAGCGCCAGGCGTTCACGCTGGAAGAGGCGGTGCGCATGCTCACGCTGACGCCCGCCACCGCCTGGGGCTTCCACGATCGCGGCCTGCTCCGCGTGGGCATGGTGGCCGACCTGATCGTGTTCGATCCCGAGCGCGTGGCGCCGCTCATGCCGGAAGTGCGCCACGACCTGCCGGCCGGCGCCCGCCGTCTGGTGCAGAAGGCCACCGGCATCGCCGCCACCGTGGTCAACGGCAAGGTGCTGATGCGCAACGGCGAACACACCGGCGTGTACTCGGGGCAGCTGCTGCGCGGGCCGCTGGCCGCGGGGCGTTGAGTCGCCGCTTCGGGAAGCCTCCGGCGAAGGAATTCAGCGACGGGGTCCTGGCGACCCCGTTGTCATTCCCGGGCCGCGGTGACCGCGGCGGTACCGCTATCGTCGTATAGGCACACGTGATCGCCGTATAGGCACACGCGATCGCGGCCATCCCGCTTGGCGCGATAGAGCGCTTCGTCGGCACGGCCGATGAGTTCGGTTGCGGAAGTGTCCTGTGGATCGAACCGGGCCAGGCCGATGCTGGCCGTGAAGGGAATCTGCCAGTCTTCGAACGCAACCGGCTCGGCTTTCATTGCTGCGCGGATTCGCTCGGCAACCACGAGCGCGCCATCCGGAACCGTGTTCGGCAGCAGTACCGCAAACTCCTCCCCACCGAACCGGCCGATGATGTCGGCGGCCCGCAGCAAGGGCCCGAGGCGCCGAGCCACCACTCTCAGCACCTCGTCGCCACCCGGATGGCCGTAGCGATCATTGATCTGCTTGAAGTGGTCGAGATCGAACAGCAGCAGGCAAAAACCCGTTCCGTAACGCTGTGCACGGCCAAATTCATCGTCCAGGCACTCCTGCCAGTAGCGGCGGTTGTAGAGCCCGGTCAACCCATCGATCCGGCTCAGTTCTTCCAGGCGCCGGTTGGCCTCATTGAGCCGGGTCTGACAGATACTGACGTCGGTGACATCGTGGACGGTGACCGATACCGCAATCACCGCGCCCGCGCCATCCTTTACCGGCATCAGGGTCAGGTTCTGGCGCATGCAGTCGATTCCCCCCGTGATGGGGCGATTGTGGGCGAAGCGGAACAGCCAGGGCCGATACTCCCACGAAGAAAATGCATGGCTCTTGAGCTGGATGACGCTGGCCAGTTTGCGCATCAGCCACTGCCTGGGCAGGTCGGGAAAGTGATCGAACAGGTTGCGGCCGACGATCGACGCGGCGGCCACTCCACTGTGAACCGCCATGAACTGGTTCCAGGCGAGCACTCGGCAGGCACCATCGAGGATGAAAACGCCGACATCGACGTGATCGAGTAGTTGATGATCGAGTAGTTGATGATCGAGCAGCGGGTGATCGAGCGGTTGATGATCGGCCAGTTGGCGATCGCCGGCTCCGGAGACGTTCACATCGCCTCCAGCATTCTGTCGATTTGCGCGCCCAGCTGCACCACCGCATCGTTGGGCATCAGCAGCACCAGGCTGCACTGAAAAGTCCCATTCTCCAGCGTGTAGCGAATCTCGACGCATAGCGCCGCTGCCCATTCGATGGCGAGCTGGTCCGTCAATTCATGCAATGGCCTTTGCAGCAACAGTGGCGAAGGCGACGAAAAAGTCACATCCCCGCCAAATTGCTGGGCAATATTGCTCAGGCAATTGCCGACCAGGAGGTTGCTGATATCGCACAGCAGCTCTTCCTCGGACGCTTCACCGTCTGCCTCCCCATAGCCCAGGAGCTGCGTCATTTCCCGAAAGCTCGCACCGCTGTAGATCGCGATCCCCTCGCCCCGCATGGCCAGCCGGGACACCCCGGAGAAGCCCTGCCGGACTGCGGAGACCGGCTCCCGGGAAAATGCCGAGTTCTGGATCAATCCGGGCAGTTCTCGTGCCTCGACCAATTGGATGCGCGGTACCGAAAGGCGGACGAAGACCTCCAGGTAGCGGGCCAATGCATCGCCCGCGCGGCCAATCGCCACATTGACCACTTCCTGCAGGCAGTCCCGTTGATCTTCGTCGAGGGTGAAGTGCGCGCTCATCACAGCAATCCGTGGCGCTGCAAGACGTCGTTGAGAACATCCGCGGCTACCGGCTTCTTGATGAACTCGATCGCCCCCAAGGCAAGCACTCTGGCGCGAGCTTCGGGCTGGATGTCGGCCGAGATCACGATAACCTTGCCCGTCAGGCCTTCCTGCTGCATGTGCTGCAGCACCTCGTAGCCATCCAGCTCCGGCATGGTGAGATCGAGAAAGATCAGCTCGCCCTTGCCGGCGCGGATCGCCTCGATGCCCTCGCGACCGTTGGTCGCCAGAGTGACCTGAGCCCCCAAGGCCTCCGGCAGCGCGCGCAGCAACTGCTTGCGCGCCATATTGGAATCGTCACACACGATCAATGACAGGGACATCAAATCTCCTTGGCTTGGTCCAGTCTCCCAAGCTGCTGCTGTGGCCGCTTGAGCATCTTGGCCGTTCTTGAGCACCGCGGCCGCTTGAGCACCGTGGCCGCTTGAGTACAGCAGCCGATTGAGTACAGCGGCCGCTTCAGCACAGCAGCCGATTGAGTACAGCGGCCGGCTGAGGAAAAACTGAAGCGCCAGGGACGCCCAGCGAAACTGCCGTCCGCGACCCAGGCATCGCCACTGCTCGGCGGACCGGTGTCCGTTGCTGCGGCGCCAGCGGCGCCAAGCCCCCAGCCATGACCGAGCCTTAGGGTTCGACTCGATCCGTGGAGACTCGATCCGTGGAGACTCGATCCGTGGAGGTTGTCAGCGCGATGCCAAAGATCAAGAATGGCGAGAGGATTTTCATTACAACGACTAGAGGAGATCCCCATGGCCGAATACCGGTTTCCCGTGGACGCCAGTCAGATCATGCTGTTCGCCCGCGCAGTCGGCGACAGGAATCCGATCTACTACGATGCCGATTACGCCAGCAACACCGAGGTAGGCGGCATTGTCGCACCGCCCACCTTCGTGCAGGCGGCGGCGCAGTACGATCCCAATTTTCCGCTGCGGCCCAAGATTGGCGAACCCTGGTTCGGCTCGGGCCGCGAACCCACCGGAGCCAAGCCGAGGGAGAAAGCCTCGGACAGCGGCAAGGATGGCGCCATCGGCCAAAGCGCCCGGGTGCTGCACGCCGAGCAGAAGTTCCTGTATCACCGCCCCATCCGCCCCGGCGACGTGCTGACGGTGACGACCAAGCCCGGCAAGCGCTGGGAGAAGGAGGGCAAGCGGGGTGGCGCGCTCAAGTTCAGCGAGGCGATCAGCGAATTCCGCAACCAGGACGGGGAACTGGTGGTCACCGCGATCATGGTCGGGGTGGAAACCGGTCAGGCCGTAACCCAGGGCTGAGGAGAGGACACCATGACATTGCGCGCCAGCCAACTGAATATCGGCGACACCCATACCGAGGTCGTCGCCAGCAACCTCACCCGAACCCAGATCGTGCAGTACGCGGGTGCTTCCGGGGACTACATGCCGCTGCACACCGACGAGGTCTACGCCCGCGAAATCGCCGGCTATCCCACCGTATTCGCCCACGGCATGCTGTCGATGGGCGCTACCGGCACGATGCTCACCAACTGGGTGGGCGACGGCCGCCTGACCGAGTACAGCGCGCGGTTCACCCAGCAGGTGTGGCCCGGGGACGATCTCACCGCCACTGCCACCGTGACCGCGATCGACAGTATCGAGGGCCAGCATTTCGTCCAGCTCGACGTGGTCACGGTCAACCAAAACGGCCAGAAAGTGATCGATGGCAAGGCCACGGCGCGCATCGATCCTTGACCAGGATCCGAAACGCCCGGCGGGACAAGGAGAGATCATGACGGAAGGCAAGAAATTCGATCCCTACGCGGAGCTGCTCAACCCCGACGAGGTGGACGCCGAACGGGTACCGCCACCGATTCCGGCCGCGACGCTGGCGCTGCTGCGCGACGGCAGCGCCGGCGTCGAAGTGCTGATGCTGCGCAAGACTTCGGAAATCCGCTTCGGCGGCATGTGGGTGTTCCCGGGCGGCCGGGTCGATCCCGAGGATCGCTTGCCGGGTGACGACGAGACCCAGGCGGCGCGCCGGGCCGCCGCCCGCGAGGCCCGCGAAGAGGCCGGCATCGAGGTCGATCCGGCGGCATTCGTGTGGTTCTCCCACTGGACGCCGCCGCCGATCACCCCGAAGCGCTTTGCCACCTGGTTCTTCGCTGCCCGCGCGGAGGGCCATCACGCCGAGGTCACCATCGACGGCGGTGAGATCGACGACCACCAGTGGATCAACCCCGCCCAGGCACTGGCTCGCCATGCCGCGGGCGAGATCGATCTGGTGCCGCCAACCTGGATGACCCTGCACCAGCTCGCCGCGGGCGATTCGGTCGCGGCACTGCTGGCGATCCTGAACGCGCAATCGCCGCGGGTCTATGTGACGCACCTGGGCAAAACGCCGGACGGCGATCGAGTCGCGCTCTGGGCCGGCGATGCGGGTTACGAGGCATGGGATGCCAATATCCCGGGGCGGCGCCACCGCCTGACCATGGCCAGCACCGGTTATCTATTCGAGCACTCGTGACTGCCAGGCAGCGGGAGCCCCCGGCAAGTCCAGGAGCAGCCCTGCTCGGCCCGACCACCCTCGTGCTGCCCTGATTTCAACAACCTCGACCATCACTGCGACAATTGAGAAATGCCCATGACTGACCTCACTGGCAGGGTGGGGCTCGTCACCGGAGCCGCGCGCGGCCAGCGCGCTGCCGAAGCGCGGCTGTTCGCCAGACGCAGCGCCTGACGGCATGATCGCCAGCTTCGCTCTGGAGGCCGGAATCCCCGCTGCCGCCCATTTTGGGCAGCCATAAATCCGGCGGGCAATCGCAAGCCCAGCGGACAGGAGCAAGTCGATCGGACAGGAGTAAGTCGATCGGACAGGAGTAAGTCGATCGGACAGGAGTAAGTCGATCGGACAGGAGTAAGTCGATCGGACAGGCATAAAAAAAGCGCCCTTGCGGGCGCTTTTTCTGGTTCGCTCTGCCGGATCGATCAGGGCAGATTGAGCTTCGCCAGCGCGGCGCGATCAACCACCGGAGCACGCTTGGTGCCCGGAGCGAGCTTGACCGAGCCCGGAAAGCGATCAAAGGGTCCGAACAATTCCTGCTGCTTGCCGAAGGCGCGGATTGCCGGCAGCACTTCCTTGCCGAGCAACTCCACGCTGCGCAGGCGATCCTTGTCGCTGACGGTGCCCTGAACCGCGAACACCGTGAACACTCCAGGGCGGATCACGCTCAGGATGTCGGTGATCTTCTTGATGCAGGTCTCCGGGCTACCGACCACTACTTGCAGGTTTTCCTGCACTTTCTCGTAGCCCTTGATCAGCTTCTGGCGCAGATCGTTGTAGGCCGAAGCGTCCCAGGAATCGTCCCGGCCGGCCATCATCTTGGCCTTGGAAACGCCCAGCCAGCTGCCGCCCGGCTGGGTTGCCAGCATGCGGATGGCCGCCTTGGAGTTGTAACCCGGGGGCAGGGTGTGCTCCGGGCGCGAGAATGCGTTCTGGCCACCACCGTAAATGAAGCCCTTGCCGATTTCCTGGGCTTTCTCGTCGGTGTCGGCGCAGAACACGGGGAGCAGATAGCCGAAGTTTTCCGGCCCGGCCTGATAACCCAGCTCCGCCGCCTTGTCGGCGTACATGTCCCACATGTCGCAGGTCGGCCCCAGCGCCGTGCCCAGCCCGAGGTAGGGATAGCGCTTCTCGGCACACCAGAGGATGGTCTCGGGGCTCAGTACACCGGGGATCCACTGCTGGGGCACCGGCTTCTGGTAGGGCTTGACCCAGGGATTCACGTGGCGGTAGTGGAAGTGCTTGCCTTCGTAGCGCCAGGGTCCTTCGCGAGTCCAGGCCTGCATGATGAACTCATGGGCCTCGTTGAACATCTCGCGGTTGTAGGCCGGGTTGGCGTTGTTGAAGAACTGCTCGCTGCCGGCACCCCGTACCCAGCCGGACACCAGACGGCCGCGGGAGATGATGTCGATGGTGGCCAGCTCTTCCGCCGCGCGCAGCGGGTGCTTGATGACCGGCAGCGGGGTGCCGATCAGCACGATCTTCACCTTGGAGGTGATGCGCGCCAGGATTGCCGCTTCGGTGGTGAGAACGTTGCCGGAGCAGAACGGGTTGCCGTGGTGCTCGTTCAGCGCGACGGCGTCAAACCCCACCTCTTCGCAATAGCAGGCCTCGTCAAGGTAGAAGTTGTAGTCGTGCGCGGATTTTTCCGCGTCGAAATACTTGTTGGAAACCCCGAAGAAGGCGCGGTTCTGCAGTACCGGCTCTTCCGCGATATAGCGCATCGGGCGCTCGGTAAAGTGTGCGATTTGCATGACTCAGGACCTCCGAAAATGTTAGGACAGGATTTTCTTGACGGCGGCGACGAACGCGTCTTTCTTCTCGATCTCCGGCCGGTGACCCACGCCGTCGATGGTCACGACCTCGGCCTGCGGCAGGGCTTCCTTGTACTTCCGGATGCAATCCTGCGGCACGATGCCGTCATCCTTGCCACCGATCAACAGCGTCGGCAGCTTGGCATTGGCGGCGCTGCGCAGCAACCAGGGCAGGCTGGGGTTGAACATGTAGGGCTCCCAGCCAATGCGCGCGCTCTCGGCACGGGCATCCTCGAACAGCTCGAACTGCTCCGGTGTCATCTCGCCACCGTAGATGCTGGTGAACTCGTTTTCCTGGCTGGAAACGCTGGCGCGCAGATAGGTATTGATGGTGCAGGCGAACATGTCGTAGATCTCGCCCTGATCGGGCTTGATCCCCATCGGACCCACCAGGGTCAGACTGTTCAATTGCTCCGGGCAGGCGGCGGCCATCTCGGCAGCGATGTAACCACCCGCCGAGAATCCGAGCAGATCGACCTTGCCGAGGTTCAGCTCGCGGATCATGTTCTGGTAAAAGTTCGCGATGTCGCGGTGGCGCCACGCCCAGTCCAGCCGCGCTGACTTGCCGAAGCCCGGCTGCAGCGGAATGATCAGCTCGCGAACCTTGGCGAGCTCCTCGTTCCAGCCCATCCAGCCGGTGTAGCCCATTTCATCGTGCAGCACGACCAGGGGCTTGCCCTGTCCGCCCCGCACCAGGACGAGCTCGCTGCCTGCGACGTTAACGGTTTGTTCTTTCCAAGTGGTCAATGTCTTCCCCTCGCTATGGTCTTCAAGTGAAGTGGATAAAACAGGCCGCGAACGGCATGTCAGTCTGGAAATCTCGTGTCCGAGTGGAAATGATTGGCCATCATTCGATTGATCATCATTCGACTGGTCATCATTCGACTGGTCATCATTCGACTGGCCACCGCCATGCTGGCGCCCGGGTTCGGCAGTGAAGGCTGGGCGCCGCGGAAAACCTCCGCACCGATGGCTGGCCGGCAGGACTAGCCGGATTCAAACACAAAGGCAGTTGATGGGGCAACCGACAGGTGGCGATCGAGTTGGCCTGGGTCAACTGGATCCGGCGGTCGGACGCATCGACCATCGAGTCGAATAAACGGCAGGTTATCCATATCCGCCATTTGACTCGCGATTCGACATATCATCCAATCGCGTCCCCCGCTCCCGGGCCCTGGATGCCGTCCGGCTCTTATTCGGCATTTTCGCTACCATCCAGCCTTGGATCCGGCGATTTTCACGGGAAGGACATCCCCCTATGCTCAACACCATGCGCCAACCACTCGCGCCGCTGCTGCGCGCGGCCCTGCTGTCCGCGAGCCTGCTGACGGTGGTCCTGCCCCTGCTGACCGCCTGTAGCCAGGACCGGGATAGCCAGGCCAACGCCAAGCCGCCCGCGCGCAAGATGGCGGTTACCGCGGCGCCGCCCCAGGCGCGCGACATCGCCGTGACCGAGCGCTCCGTCGGCCTGCTGGAAAGCTTGGTGATCCCCGAAATCGCCGCCGAAGTGGAAGGTCGGGTCGTCGATGGCTACGCCAAGACCGGCGAGCGCGTGACCCAAGGCCAGCTGCTCGCCGAACTCGAGGTCGAGGACTATCGCATCGCCAGCGAGGCCACCCGCGCCGAGTTGGGCCGCCTCGAGGTACTGGCGAGCAATCAGCGCCAGACCGTGGAGCGCTATACCAAACTGGCGGCCAACAAACTCATCTCCACGGACCGCTACGACGAAGCCATCGCCCAACTGCATGCGCTCGACGCCCAGGTTCGAGCCGCGCGCGCGCGCCAGCAACAAAGCGAGCGAGAACTGACCAAGACCCGGGTTCTCTCCCCCTACGACGGCGTGGTCGACGCCGAGCTCATCAGCCCCGGCGATTTCGTCAAAGTCGGCGACCCCCTGTTTCGGGTGGCAACGGTGGATCGACTCCGCGCACGCCTGCCCCTGCCGGAAATGCTCGCCAGCAAGATCGTCGTTGGCCAGGCGGTGGAACTGTGGTCGCCGGTGGCGCCCGACGTCCGGGTGACCAGCACGATTTCCGAGCTCCGCCCCACCATCGGCGTCGGCAATCGCGCCATCGACGTCTTCGCCATCTTCGATAACCCGGGGCCCTGGCAGCCGGGTGCCAGCGTGACCGGTGAAATCGTGGTCGAACGCCGCGCGGCGGCGCTGCTGGTGCCCGAGGGCGCGGTAGTGATGCGCCCCGCAGGCACGGTGGTGTACGTGGTCGAGAATGAGACCGCGCGCCAGCGCGTGGTCGAGGTCGGAATCTACCAAGACGGTCTGGTGGAAATCCGCTCCGGATTGAACGCGAGCGACCGGGTGATCGACAGCGGCGCCGGCTTCCTCAGCGATGGCACCGCGGTATCGGTAGCCGCGCCCGAGGCGCGCTGAGCCATGAATCTGCCCAGCATTTCCATCAACCGCCATGTGCTGACCACCATGCTGTCGGCGGTGCTGGTGCTGTTCGGCACCATCGGCTATCAGCGTCTCGGCATCGACCGCTTTCCCTACACCGAATTCCCGCTGGTCGCCGTCACCACCACCATGGCGGGAGCTTCGCCGGAAATCATCGACGCCTCGATCACCAATCTCGTCGAGAGCGCGGTGAACAGCGTGACCGGGATCGAGCATATCGAGTCCACCTCCACGCCCAGCACCTCGAATGTGGTGATCACCTTCGACCTGGACAAGCCCATCGACATCGCCTTCAACGAGGTCCAGGCCAAGGTCAACCAGATTCTCAACCAGCTGCCGGAAGATGCCGATTCGCCCATCGTCGCCAAGGTCGAGTTCGGCGCCCAGCCGATCATGTGGCTGGCACTCGAGGGCGACCGCACCCTGCAACAGCTCAACACCTACGCCATCAATACCATCAAGAAGACGCTCGAAACCATCGACGGCGTCGGCGAAGTGCGCATCGGCGGCAAGCGTGAGCGCACGGTGCGCGTGGAACTGGATCCGGCACGGATGGCGGCCTTCAACGTCACCGCACCGGAAGTGCTGCAAGCCCTGCGCAACCAGCACTTCATGATGGCCGGCGGTTTTCTCACCTCCGGGGGCCGCGAACACCTGGTCAAGCTGGACCTGGAATACCATCGCGTGCGCGATCTGGAGCAACTGGTGGTTGCCCATCGCGACAATGCGCCGTTGTTTCTGCGCGACATCGCCGCCGTCAGGGATGACCTAGAGGACCGCCGCAGCGCGGCCAACTTCAACCGCAAGGAGTCGGTCGGGCTCGGCATCGTCAAGGTGTCGAACGCCAATACCGTGGCCATCGTCGACGAGGTTTACCGACGCATCGACGCCGAGATCAATCCGCAGCTGCCACCGGGGATGAAGCTGTCGGTATCCTCCGATGACTCCCTGTTCGTGCGGGAAATGGTGTCCGCGCTGGAAGAACATCTGGTGCTCGGCACCCTGCTCACCGCACTGGTGGTCTGGATGTTCCTGAAAAGCGTCCGCTCCACCATCATCATCGCCACCGCAATCCCCATCTCCCTGCTGGGCGCGGTGGCGCTGATCTATTTCATGGGTTACACCCTGAATTCGATGACCCTGCTGGCGCTGCTGCTCCTGATCGGTATCGTCGTGGACGACGCCATCGTGGTACTGGAGAACATCTTCCGCCATCGCGAGGAACTCGACCCCGATCCACGCAGCGCGGCCATCAACGGCACTTCGGAGGTGGTGTTCGCGGTGCTCGCGGCGACCTTGTCGCTGGTCGCCATCTTCGTGCCGGTGATCTTCATGGGCGGCATCATCGGCCGCTTTTTCGAATCCTTCGCCGTCGTTGTGGTAGCCGGCGTGCTGGTGTCCTGGTTCGTGTCCATGACGCTGACACCGATGCTGTGCTCACGCTTCCTGCAGGTCGAGCACCACACGCGGGGCCTGTACCACTGGCTCGAACGAAGCTTTCGCGCCATGGAGTCCTTTTACGGGCGGCTGCTGCGCAAGGCACTCCGCTACCGCTGGACGGTAATCGGCATCACCTGGCTGATCGTGCTGGGCTGCCTGTGGTTTCTGAAGGAAATCGGCAAGGAATTCGCACCCGAGCAGGACGAGAGCCGCTTCATGGTGATGGTGCGGGGGCCGCTCGGCGTCGGCATCGATACCATGCTGGAAAAGGTCAGCGAGGTCGAAGCCGTGATCGCCAGCCACGACGATCTGGTGACCTCGTTCTTCGTCGGCGTAGGAACCAGCGGGCGCCAGCTCAACGAAGCCTGGGGCTTTGCCCGAATGACGCCCAAGGATACTCGCGACGTCAGCCAGCAGGAATTGCTCCAGCAACTCTCCGCCGAGTTTGCCGCCATCCCCGGCATTCGCGCGTTTCCGGTTCCGATTCCCAACCTGGGCGGCGCCCGCGGCGAGCCGCTGCAATTCGTGATCCGCGGGCCGAACCTGAATCAGGTCGGCGCGCTGGCCCAGGAACTGCAACGCCGGCTGCTGGCCGAACCGGGGCTCGGCTATGTGGATCTGGATCTCAACCTCAACCTGCCCGAGTACCAGCTGGAAATCGACCGCGTGCGGGCCGCCGATCTCGGCTTCTCCGCCCGCGACGTGGCGACCGCGGTCAACGTCATGATCGGCGGCGTGGACGTAGCCAAGTACAACGACGATCCCGGCGATGGCGAACGCTACGACCTGCGCATCAAGGGTGAAACGGCCGCCTTCAAGACCGCCGCGGATCTCAGCAAGATCTATCTGCGCAGCCGCGCCGGGCAGATGATTCGCGTCGATACCGTGGCCACCATCCGCGAAACCCTGGGGCCGGCCTCGATCTCCCGCTACGACCTCCGCTACGCCGCGCCCTTCTACAGCAAGCCGGGGCTGCCGCTCGCCGAAGCCATCGCCAAGGTGAAGGAACATGCCACGGAAATCCTGCCCACGGGGTATTCACTGAAATTCAAGGGTCAGTCGGAAGAGTTCAGCAAGACCGCCAGCAACATGCTGTTCGCCTTTGCGCTGGCCACAGTCTTGCTTTACATGGTGCTCGCCAGCCAGTTCAACTCCTTCCTGCAGCCACTCATCATCATGACCGCCCAGCCGCTGGCCATGGTGGGCGGCATCGCCGCGCTCTGGCTGACCGGGCAAACCCTGAACACCTATTCCATGATCGGCCTGGTGCTGCTCATCGGCCTGGTGGCCAAGAACTCGATCCTCCTGGTGGATATCACCAACCAGCGCCGCGAGCGCGGCCTGGGTATCGACGAAGCGCTGCAGGAAGCCTGCCCGATCCGCCTGCGGCCGGTATTGATGACATCCTTTACCGTGATTCTCGCCATGCTGCCCGCCGCCCTGGGCGCCGGCGCCGGCTCGGAAACCAACGGGCCTCTGTCCATCGCGGTGATCGGCGGCATGATCTCTTCCACCTTTCTCACCCTGGTGGTGATCCCGCCGGTGTATTCCATTCTCGAGGGCAGCCTCGAATGGCTGCGCGCGCGGCGCAACTCGGCCTGATCCGGGTGCATCGCCGCCACGGGCGAGCCGCGCCATGCTGACCGGACTGTTCATCACCGGCACCGATACCGGCATCGGCAAGACCTGGGCGGGCATCGTGCTGACGCGGCAGCTTCGCCGCCGCGGGCTGCGGGTCCGCGTGCGCAAGCCGGTCGAATCGGGCTGTGCGCTGGTCGAGGGCGCGCTGTTGCCCGCCGACGCGGTCGCCTTGCAGCAGGCCGCCGGCAACCTGGAACCCCTGGCGCAAATCTGCCTCCATGCGCTCGCCGCTCCCCTGGCCCCGCCCACGGCTGCCGCGCTCGCCGGTCACCGCCTGCATCTCGCCGGCTTGGTCGGCGCCTGCCGCGCCGGTGTCGAGGCCAACGACTTCGTCCTGGTCGAAGGCGCGGGCGGCTTCCTGTCGCCACTGGCCGAGGATGCCTTGAATGCCGATCTGGCCCTGGCGCTCGCCCTGCCGGTGCTGCTGGTGGCAGAAGACCGGCTGGGCGCCATCCATCAGGTATTGGCGACCGCAGAGGCCATCGCGCGCCGCGGCCTGACGCTGGCCGGCGTGGTGCTGAATGCCGCGCGAGCGGCGCCCGATCCGCGCCTCGACAATGCGCGCGATCTCGCCGACAGGCTGGCCACACCGGTGTTCTCCATCGCCCATGGGGAGAATTCGCCAGCTGACGACGACGGTGTCCCCACCGCCTGGCTGGATGGACTGCTCCGGGGCGACGCATGACACAATGCGCCTCCCAATTCCTGGTCCAACGGAGGCCAACATGCGCTTTGCCAGCGTCGATTACGAAAAGCGGGGCACCACGGCAATCCTCACCCTGGACGAACCCGGCAAGCTCAATGCCTTGAGCCCGGGAATCCGCGAAGGGCTGGTTGCGGCCTTTGCCGCGGCGCGCGCCGACGACGATGTCCGCGTGGTGGTACTCACCGGGGCGGGGGAAAAAGCCTTCTGCGCCGGCGCCGACATCAGCGGATTCCAGTTCACCACCGCCTACGCCTATGACTTCATGGATCGGGTGCTGGACGTACTGCGCCTGCCGGAAACCATCGGCAAACCGGTGATCGCGGCCGTGAACGGGTTTGCCTATGGCGGCGGTTTCGAGATCGCCATCGCCTGCGATTTCGTCCTGGCCTCGGAACGCGCACGACTCGCCGTGCCGGAAATCAACCTGGGCCTGCTGCCCGGCTTTGCCATCGTGCGGCTTGCCGAACTCGTCGGCCGCCAGCAGGCCAAGTACCTCAGCATGCTCGGCGAACCCATCTCCGCGCAGCGGGCCCTGGAGTTGGGGCTGGTGCTCGAGGTCATCCCGCACGCAGCGTTGCTCGACCGTGCCCTGGAACTTGCCGATCAGTTGGCTCGCAAACCCCAACTCGCGATCCGCTATGCCAAATCGGTCTACAACCGGGGCCTGGGCGGCGAAGACGTGACCTACGCCAAGGATGCGATGCCGGTGCTGTTTCTCGACGACGACACCCGCGAGGGTGTAGCCGCGTTCCGCGAAAAGCGCAAACCGGTGTTCAAGTGACGGTCAGATCAGCGCACGACCATTGGGCGAAAACTGGGCGGCCAGAAAATCCATCTGGTCGGCCAGGATGCGCCGCGAGTTGATCAGCGCCAGGTATTCGGCATTGTTGGGCCGGTAGGGCAGCGCCAGCAGCTCCCAACCGATATCCTCCAGCAGCCGGTTGCCCTTGTGCTGGTTGCAGCGTCGACAGGCGGTGACGACGTTTTCCCAGCGGTCCTGGCCACCGCGCGACAACGGCAGTACGTGATCCCGTGTGAGCGCGGCAGCCGGCAGGGGCTGCGCACAATACAGGCAGTGGTGACGATCGCGGGCAAACAGCGCGGGATTGGAGAGCGGGTAGTTGGCGCGCGGGCGGGCCAGCTGGCCACCGCCGCAGGCGATGATGCTCGGCAGCCCGATCTCCGTGCGCCTGCCAGTTGCGCGGCACACGCCACCACGCACCTGCTGCACCACGTCGCCCAACGACCAGACGACGAGGTCGCGGGCATACAGGCACACCGCCTCCTGCCAGTTCAGCCATTCGATGGGCTGCCCGGCGAGATTCAGGCGCAGGATGCGTGGCTGACGATCCGATCGCCAAGCCTCGGTTGGGGAAGTTGCAGATTGTTGCCCGCCACTCGACGCCATCAACTGGCACTCCCTGCACTTGCCAGGGGCTGGTGGATACCAGAACCCAGACCGTTGCCGAGCAGACCTCGGCCCCGTCTTATCCTGTCGGTGATCCCGTCAGTGGCTCGCAGCGGCGTAAGGAAATCGGCATCCTCTGATCACTTGCGTCTGCGGCATCATATGACCGGGTGCCTTACCGGTGTCAAGGTCGCGGGGATGACAGTAGCGGGATGACAGTAGCGGGATGACAGCTCGCGGGATGACAGATCACAGAATGACGACTCATGGGCAACGGCCACTCCTGGGCAACAGTCATGGAGAAAACCCAGGGTAACTGCACGAATCGAGCGCACGGCACGCACCGACCATCACCAGACGACCATCACCAACAACAACCGCGAAGCGCTGCGCGAATAGAGCAGCAGCACCAATGGGGGGGAGGCCCCAATGGGGAGCAGCACTACCAATAAAGAGCAGTGCCACCAATAGAGCAGCACCACCAAAAGAAAAGGCGCCCGCATGCTGGAGAACATGGGGCGCCTCAAAGGCATTTCACATCCATGCGCAAAGAACATGCGGGAGAGGTCCTGTGACCATCCTGTCTCCCCCTGAACTCCTGTTCAGGCCCGGGCTCCCTTCGCGGTGGAGCGATCCCGCTCCCGACCTCTCCGCACCAGCCATCCCTTCTGGCTGCCCGTCCCTGCGAAACCTCCCTGCTGCCCGGCAACAATCCGTTTGCCGGGACAACCTCCTTGTTCCGCCTGTCCTTGCGGGAGCAATAGTGCGCCGGACGGAAAATGTGAAACAGTCCGAAAATGCCGCCTCTTTCTGTAAGCTATGTCCTACACAGAAGAGGATCCTGCGCGGGGGCAGGTTCTGCACCTGAAGGGCTGATGCGTCGGGTTTGACCCTCGCCGCGCGGCTCGGGTAGGGTGATCGCGTCCCGGTTACCGTAGCGTTCGACATGGCGGCACGCAAGAAAACACTGGATTTCGAAACCGGGCTGAGCCAGCTCGAAGCCATCGTGGAAGCGCTGGAGGGCGGCAAGCTGGGGCTCGACGATGCCTTACGCAGCTTCGAGCAGGGGGTCGGTGTCGCCCGGCAGTGCCAGCAGGCATTGCGCGACGCCGAACAGCGCGTGCAACTGGTGATGCAGAACGAGACGGGCGAGTTCGCGACCGCGCCCTTCACCAGCACCGACGAGGCCGATCCCGAGTGACCATGCCTGCCGGAGACTCGGTGCCAGACTGGTGGGCACGCTGCGAATCCCTGCTCGCAGCGGCATTGCCCCCTGAGGACGGCGCGGCAAGTCTTGCCGCCGCAATGCGCTACAGTCTGCTCGGTGGCGGCAAGCGCATCCGCCCGCAACTGGTGTATGCCGCCGCCGCCACCTGCGGCGCTGTCCGCGCAGCCACCGACCGGGCCGCCGCCGCGGTGGAGATGGTGCATGCCTACTCGCTGATCCACGACGATCTGCCCGCCATGGACGACGACGACCTGCGCCGCGGCCGTCCCACCTGCCATCGGGTATTCGGAGAGGCCATGGCGATTCTCGCCGGCGATGCCTTGCAGACCCTGGCGTTTGCGACCCTGGCCGAAATCGATGACCTGCCTGCCGATCTGGTGCTCGCCATGGTGCGACGCCTGGCCGGGGCGGCCGGAGGCTCGGGCATGGTGCTCGGCCAGGCGCTGGATCTGGCTGCGACCGGCAAGCACCTGGAACCGGCCGCCCTGGAGACCATGCATCGACGCAAGACCGGGGATCTGATCGCCGCCAGCGTGGCGCTGGGGGCGCTGTCCACGGCCGGTCGCGACCCGGAGCTGCTGCGCGCACTGGAAGCTTACGCGGCCAACCTGGGGCTCGCCTTTCAGGTACGGGACGATCTGCTCGACGAAGAACAGCCCACGGAAGTACTCGGCAAGCGCAACGGCGCCGACCGCGTCCTGGGCAAGGCGACGTATGTCAGCCTGCTTGGCGTCACCGGCGCACGCGCTACCCTCGGGCAACTGCACGCTCGGGCACTGGCAGCAATCGCTCACCTCGACGCCCGGGCCCAGCCGCTGCGGATATTGGCCGACTACGCCGTGACCCGCTCGCACTGAGCCGGCAACCGGCGTTTGCGGTAGAATCCGCGACCCCGCCCGCCTCCCCCATGCCATGGCGCGCAGCTTTACCGACATCCCGCTCATCCGCCCGCCGACGCCGCTGCTCGACGGCATCGACAGCCCCCTGGCACTGCGCCATCTGAATGCCGCGGATCTCGAACTGCTGGCCGACGAGCTGCGTGCCTACCTGCTCTATGCCACCGGCCAGACCGGCGGCCATTTCGGCGCCGGGCTCGGCGTGATCGAACTGACGATAGCGCTGCACCACGTGTTCGACACCCCCGAGGATCGCCTGGTGTGGGATGTCGGCCACCAGACCTACCCGCACAAGATCCTCACCGGGCGCCGCGACGACATCCTGCGCATCCGTCGCGGCGACGGCATCGCCGGCTTCCCCAAGCGCAGCGAAAGCGCCTACGACACCTTCGGCGTCGGCCATTCCAGCACCTCGATCAGCGCCGCACTGGGCATGGCGCTGGCGGCACGCATGAGCGGCAGCGCGCGGCGCGCGATCGCGGTAATCGGCGACGGCGCCATGACCGCCGGCATGGCCTTCGAGGCGCTGAACCACAGCGCCCATCTCGATCTCGATCTGCTGGTGGTGCTCAACGACAACCAGATGTCGATCTCGCGCAATGTCGGCGGCCTCTCGACCTATTTCTCCAAGCTCTGGTCGAGCCGGTTCTACAACTTCGTGCGTGAAGCCGGCAAGCGGGTGCTGAAGGCCTTTCCGTCCACCTCCACGCTGGTGCGCAAGACCGAAGAGCTGATGAAAGCCCTGGTCGCGCCAGGCATCGTGTTCGAGGAACTGGGCTTCACCTACATCGGACCCATCGACGGCCACAACCTGCCGCTGCTGGTGAATACCCTGACCAACCTCAAGCAGGTCACCGGCCCGGTGCTGCTCCATGTGGCCACGGTCAAGGGCAAGGGCTTCCTGCCCGCCGAGGCGGACCCGATCGGCTACCACGCGCTCACCAAGATCGAGCCGGCCGGCACGCCGACACCGCAACCGCCGGCCCAGCCCAAGTACCAGGATCTGTTCGGCAGCTGGCTGTGCGACATGGCGGCCGCCGAACCGCGCCTGGTGGGCATCACCCCGGCGATGACCGAGGGCTCCGGAATGGGCGAGTTCGCCGAGCGCTTTCCGGAACGCTTCCACGACGTCGCCATCGCCGAGCAACACGCCGTGACCCTGGCCGCCGGCCTCGCCTGCGAGGGCATGAAGCCCGTGGTCGCCATCTACTCGACCTTCCTGCAGCGCGCCTACGACCAGCTGATCCACGACGTCGCCCTGCAGAATCTGGACGTGCTGTTCGCCATCGACCGCGCCGGCCTGGTGGGCGAGGACGGCCCCACCCATGCCGGCAGTTTCGATCTCAGCTTCCTGCGCTGCATTCCCAACCTGGCGATCATGGCACCGGCGGATGAAAACGAGACCCGGCGCCTGCTCAGCACCGGGTTCCTGCATCCGGGACCGGCGGCAGTGCGCTATCCGCGCGGCAGCGGACCGGGGAGCACCATGGAGCCGGGCCTCGAGCCCCTGCCGCTTGGTGTCGGCCGCGAACTGCGCCGCGGCTCCGGCATCGCCATCCTCAATTTCGGGGTGCTGCTCCCGGCGGCGCTGGCGGCAGCCGTAACCCTGGACGCCAGCGTTGCCGACATGCGCTTCGTCAAGCCCCTGGATACCGGCCTGATCGACCGGCTGGCGGCGGAACACGAGCTGCTGGTGACCCTGGAAGACAACGCCATCGCCGGTGGCGCCGGCGCCGGCGTCGCCGAATATCTGGCCACGACGCCCGCCGCGGCGGCGCTGCTGCATCTGGGTCTGCCGGATCGCTTCATCGACCACGACAGCCGCGCGGCCCAGCTCGCCGCAAGTGGTCTGGACGCGGCGGGCATCGTCGGCGCCGTCACCGAGCGCGCGGCGCTGCTCGGGATCGCCGGTACCGACCGTCAGCGCGCCCGACCGAACGGCGGCAAGGCCGCGAGCAACTCCCGCCCATAACCCTTGCTGACCGCGCGGTGATCGAGAATGGTCACCCGGCCCTGATCGTCCTCGTTGCGCAGCAGGCGCCCGCAAGCCTGGGCCAGGCGCAGGCTCGCATCGGCGAGCGCCAGGGTCCGGAAAGGGTTCCCACCGCTGGCCCGCACCCACTCGGCGCGCGCCTCCTGCACCGGATCGTCGGGTACCGCGAACGGCAGTTTGGCGATGACCACATGGCGGCAGTAGTCGCCGGGCAGGTCGATGCCTTCGGCGAAGCTGGCGAGCCCGAAAATCACACTGCGCGCACCGCGATCGATGCGCGCGCGATGGCGGGCGAGGATCTCCGCGACGGGAAACTCTCCTTGCACCAGCAGGTTCGCCGCCAGCGCGTCCGGCAGACCAGAGCGCACCTGCTCCAGCTGCTGCCGCGAGGCGAACAGCACCAGGCAGCCGCCGGGCTCGGCTTCCAGCAGTTGCGGCAACTGCGCCAGCAGGCGCGCGGTGTGGGTGGCCGGGTCGCCGCCGTCCGCAGCATCCGCCGGCACCACCAGCAGCGCGCGATTGGCGTAATCGAAACCGCCCGGCAAGGCCAATGTCTCGCCTTCGGCCGGCATCCCGGCATCGAGCCGCAGGCGCTCGAAATCGCCCAGCGAGCGCAGCGTCGCGGAGGTGAGCACCGCACCGCCGCAACGCGCCCACAGCAACTCCGCCAGCCGCGCGCCGGCACTTACCGGCACGGCGACCAGGCGCAGGTCGCCACCATCCTCGCGCGTCACCCAGCGCGCCAGCGGCGGCGCACCCTCGCCATCGGGTTCCGCCATGCACTGCCACAACCGGGCGATGCCTTCGGCGCGACCCAACCAGTGTCCGGCAGCCTGGAAACAAGCTTCCAGCTCAGGGCGCGGCAGCGGAAAGCCGGTCTGATCGAAACCCGCTTCGAGGGCCTCGCGGTGCTGCTCCAGGCCGGTGACCAGCGCGGTGAAGACGGCGGCAAGCTCGCCACTGAGCAGACGCAGCCCATCCGGTACCCGGCCCTGGGCGAAGCGATGGCGCACGGCCCCAGCCGGGGGCACCAGGGCGGCGAACAGCGCCTGGGCCTTGGGCAGCGCGCGCCCTGCCTCGGCCGCCAGGGTGCCCAGCGTCGCCGCGCGGGCGGCGCAGTCCGCAGCCGCTGCCAGCAGGGCCTGCTGGCGCGCTGCCTGGGTTTGCAGTTGTTCGAGCCAGGCCCCGGTCGCCTCCAGCGCGCACTGGGCGGCGAAGTGGCTGACCGCGGTCTCGCCCAGCCGATGCGCCTCGTCGAACACGTACAGGCTGTCCTCGGGCGCCGGCAGCACCACGCCGCCGCCCACCGCCAGATCGGCCATCACCAGATCGTGATTGGCGACCACGGCATCGGCCGCGTCGATGGCGGCACGAGCGCGATAGTAGGGGCAGGAGGCGATCAGCCGGCAACGCCGGCCGCCGCAGCGGCGGCCATCGATGGACAACGCCTGCCACAGGATGTCGGGCAAGGCCGACCCCCAATGATCGCGATCGCCATCCCAGGCGCCGCCGCGCCAGGCGTCGCCCAACGCCGCCACGCGCTCGCGATCGCCGCTCGCGGGGGCGAAGGCGAGTTCGTCCTCGAACAGAAACCGGCCCGACGCTGCACTGTCGAGCTGGGCCTCGCACTGTTCCAGGCGCAGTGGGCAAAGGTAGCGGCCCCGGCCCTTGGCCAGCGCGAAACCGTACTCCCAGCCGGTAGCGGCGAGCAGATCGGGGATGTCCCGATCCACCAGCTGCCCTTGCAGGGCAACGGTCCCGGTGGCGATCACCAGCTTCTTGCCGTGCGCCTGGGCCACCGGCAGGGCCGCGAGCAGGTAGGCCAGCGTCTTGCCGGTGCCGGTGCCGGCTTCGATGGCACAGACCGGCGGCGTGGCTGCGGAACTCGCGCGGGCGGCGAAAAATCCGGCGATGGCGGCGATCATGCGCCGCTGGCCCGCACGCGGACGCAGGCCGCGGTGGGCGAGAAATGCGCGATAGCCCGTCTGGATCCGGTCCTTGAGCTCGGCCGAAAGCCCCACTCAGGACTCCAGGTCGAGGCGTCTGCGCAGCGGGTTGGCGTACATGGCCAGAAAGATGTCGCGCTCGGCCGCAGGCACCGCGGCCAGGCGCTCCCGAAAGCGCTGCTCGGAGGCCGGCCAGTCGGCTTCGACCAGCGTCGCGCGCAGTTTCTCGGCGCGCGGATCTGGACCGTGCAGCAGTTCATGGGCCAGAAAATGGGTGGCGCAAAGTCGGTAATCGCGCAGGATGGCGCGGTCGATGGCGCGGGCCAGCGTCTGGTCGCTGGCGAGATCGGCGCCCGCCAGGGGCGTCCCGAAGGCGACGTGAACCCGGCCCTTGTCGCCCATGATGCCCCGGTAGATGCTCTGCAAATCCTCGTGCTCGGCCTTTCGGTATTCACCGACCGTGCGCAGGGCATGCAGTTCATGCGCCTTGTCGCGGTCGCAGGGATCGAATTCGTAGCTGATGGTCACCGGCACCGGATGCAGCGCGGCCAGCGCGGTCGCGAAGTCCTGCCCCGATCCCCGGCTCAGCGCCAGCATCTTGAGAATCGCGGTATCGGTGACATCGACCCCGTCCTTGGCGCGGCCCTCGCGCTGGGCGATCCATACCGAACAGCGCTCGTCCACCACCGAGTGGCGGATAAAGCCCGACAACTGCTGGAATGCCGCCAGCTTCTCGCGGCGCCCGGTGACGCCGCGCTTGACGATGAAGCTCCGGTTGATGCGCATGAGATCGCTGGCAAAGCGCTTGCTCAACAGGTTGTCCCCGATGGCGATGAGCACGGTGTCGTAGCCGTGATCGTGGAGCATCAGGTTGACCAACGCCGGGTCCATGGCGATGTCACGGTGGTTGCCGATGAACAGATAGCCGCGGCCGCGCTCCAGCCCTTCGAGGCCGCTGACGGTCAGGCTGCTGGCGACGCGCTGCATGTGCGGCCGCAGCTGGTTGCCGATCAAGGCCTGAAAGTCGGCCACGGTGTGGATACCGCGGAACCGCCGCCGCAGCACCAGCCGGAGCAGCCAGCGCCCGCACCCCGGCCAGCACCGCGCCAGCAGGGGCAGCCGCATGCGCAGCAATACATCGGCAAACTCCGGATCGCGCACCAGCGCGGCGATGACCCCCGGTACCTCTTCGTCCCGATAGGGGCGGATGTCGGCGAACGGATCGCCCGGAGACGGCGCGCTCACCGGCCGCCACGCCCTGGCGTGTGCCAGTGCACCGCGCGCGCATAGCGCTCGACCAGGTGGGCGACGTCGAGCACCAAGGCAAACAGCGCCATGCGCACCAGCAGGCCGTTGTCGGTCTGGCGAAAGATCGCCAGGTTGGGATTTTCGTCCATGTCCACATCGAGCTCGTTGGCCTCGACGCGGGAATCGCGCGGCAACGGGTGCATGATCACCGTGTTGGGCTCGCAATGCCGGGTATAGATGGCCTGATTGAGACGCAACCGGCCGCGATAGCGATCCGCCTGGCTGCGATCGGGGAAGCGCTCCTCCTGGATGCGCGTCGAATAGACGATGTCCACGTGGGCGATGCTCGCCTCCAGATTCTCCGACTCCGTCACCCGGTGCCCGCCGGCACGCAATGCCTCGATCAGCTCCGCGGGCATGCGCAGTTCGGGGGGCGACACCAGCACCACCTGGATGCCAGCGAACAGGCTCAGCAGCTTGGCGAGCGAATGAACGGTGCGGCCATAGCGCAGGTCGCCGACCATGGCAATGCGCAGCTGGTCGATGCCGCGCCCCCGGCCCACCATTTCCTTCTTGATGGTGTAGAGGTCGAGCAGCGCCTGACTGGGATGCTCATTGGCACCGTCGCCGCCGTTGAGCACCGGCACCCGGCTGGCACTGGCAAACTCGGCGACCGAACCGGCCACCGGATGGCGCATACAGATCACGTCGCTGAAACCGGACAGCACCCGGGCGGTGTCCTTGAGCGATTCCCCCTTGACCACGGACAGGCTGTCCATGCCCACGGATTCGCGGACTTCTCCGCCGAGCAGGTTGAAGGCGGCGCCAAAGCTGATCCGGGTGCGGGTGCTGGCTTCGAAGAACATGTTGCCGAGGATGGCACCCTCCAGCACCCGGGTGACGCGACGGCGCTGGGCGTAGGGCTCCATGGCGTCGGCGACCTGGAAGATGGCATCGATGTCGGCGCGCTCGAATTGGGCAACCGAAAGAATGTGGGAACCCCGAAAATCCACCCGCGACATCCGTCCACCGAAACCGGCAGGATTCTAGCAGCTTGCCGCCTGCCTCAGGCCGCCCGTCAACCCGGATCGGCGCCGAGGCCGCAGTCCGCGGCCACCCGATCGCCCCACTCCGCCAGCGCCGCGAGCAATGCCCGCCGCTCTGGATCGCCACCTTCCGCAATCAACCGGTCCAGCTCGGCGCGATAGGCCGCCAGCCCCAGATACCGGGAGCCCGGATCGGTGAGTCGCCAGCGGCGCAACTCCCGCCAGTTCTCCTGTTCGAGCGGATTCAGGCTCGCCGGAAAATGGTGCGCGCGGTAGCGGAACAGCAGCTCGCGGTAACGCGGATCCCGAAACGGGACGCGCTCCGGTGTCAGCGCATCCGCAGCCGTTGCGCTGCGCACCGTCGCCAGCAGCGGCCGCTCGGCCTCGGCGAGAAAGCCCGCGTAAAGCCCGGTATCGGCATCCGTCACCGCCGCCGCCGGCTGCGGCGCGAACACCTGCGCCAGCTTGGCATCCAGCTCCGCGCCGGCCAGCAGCCGCCAGTGGCGTTCGCAGCGCGCCAGGTCGATGTGCAGCCGGGCGGCAGTCTCCCGATCCAGCAGCCGGGGGGTGAGCACGACCGGGCAGCGGTTGAGGTGGATGGTCTTGAGCGGCAGGCGCTCGACCCCTTCCGGCAGCTCCGCCACCGGACTGAATACCCGCGCGCGGATGGCCTCCGCATCCAGGCGCAGCAGCGCCTCGGCATCACCCATGAGATCGAAGCAGACGACGCCATTGGCGTTACCCGGCTGGCGCAACAGCGGCAGCAACAGGCCGACGTAGCCGCGCTCGCGCGGCAGCCGGCCGGAGACGTGGAGGATCGGGCGCCGCGCGGCCGGGTCCAGCAACGCCTGCACGCGCTGCTTGGTGCGCAGATCGAAAAGGTGCGCATAGAGCTGCGGCTGCCGTTCGCGCACCAGCCGGGCGAGCGCGATGGTGGCCAGGACGTCGTCGAGCGCGTCGTGGGCGCGTTCCTGGGCAATGCCATTGGCGGCGGCGAGATCTTCCAGCCGGAAACTGGGGCTCCCGTCGGGATGATCGGGCCACTGGATGCCCTGCGGCCGCAGCGCCCGCGCCAGACGCAGCATGTCGATGATGTCCCAGCGTGAATTGCCGTGGCGCCACTCGCGCTCGTAGGGGTCGTAGAAATTCCTGTAGAGCAGAAACCGGGTGAACTCGTCGTCGAAGCGCAGGCTGTTGTAGCCGACCCCGCAGGTGCCGGGGGCGCCCAGCTCGGCCTGGACCCGGGCGGCGAATTCCGGTTCGGAAACGCCCTCGCGCAGCGCCTGCTGGGGGCTGATGCCAGTGATCAGGCAGGCGGCCGGGTGGGGCAGCAGCCCGGGATCGGGCTGGCAGAACAGCCGTACCGGTGCGCCAATGGGATTCAGTTCGAGATCGGTGCGCTGGCCGGCAAACTGCAAGATCCGGTCGCGCGCCGGATCGGTGCCACCGGTTTCATAGTCGTGCCAGAACAGGGTGCTCGCCATGGCCGCATCCTGCCAGCTTTACCGTGGCGAAGGATCACAAGATGAACAAAAAAACGGCGCCCGCAGGCGCCGTCCCGTTTTTCATCCGCCGCGGCTGCGGGGATTATTCGGCCACTTCCACGAAGCTCAGCTCGCCGATCACGCGGCGGTTGCGCTGACGACCCTCGTCGGTGGCGTTGTCGGCGATCGGCCGGCTCTCGCCATAGCCCGCGGTGGTGATGCGGCTGGCGGGAATGCCGTAGTCCTGGGCCAGCTTGGCCTTGACCGCAGCAACGCGGCGCTCGGACAGAGACTGGTTGTAGGCATCGGTACCGCGCGAGTCGGTATGGCCTTCGAGCGCCAGGTCGATGTCACCGTGGGCCTTCATGGCGTTGGCGATGGCTTCCAGTTCGTCGCCGTAGATGTTGCGCACCACGGCCTTGTCGAAGTCGAACTCGACCTTGAGCTGGACGGTGATGGTGCGCTTCTCGGGCATCGGCGCAGGTGCTGCCACCGGCTGCGGGGCCGGGGCTGGAGCCGGGGCGGCCTGCGCCACCGGAGCGGCCTGCGGGCCGTTGAAGTAGTAGTTCACGGCCAGATTCAGCGCACCGTCCACGGCGTCGTTCTTGTCCTCGCGAACCTTGTAGAGGCCGCGCACGTCGCCACGGAACTCGAAATGGTCGGTGAACATCTTCGACATCCCGAAACCGAGACCAGCTTGCCAGGTGTGCTCGTCCTCGCCACCCAGATCGAGGGGTTCGGGCGTGTTGGGCTGGTCATCGAGATCGAAATAGCTGATCCCGGCCACCCAGTACGGACGCCAGGCGGTGCTGTCCGGTTCGGCTTCGCCCAGCCAGTAGTACATGTCCAGCTTGCCGATATCCAGGGCTTCACCATCGATATCGCTGCCGCCACCGATTTCCAGCGCCCAGTCGTTGGCAAAGCGGTAGCCCAGGTTGATGCCACCGACCACCGAATCCTTGCCGCCACCGACGAAACGATTGCTGTCCAGGTAATAGCCCGTCATCGAGCCACCCACGTAGGCGCCTTCGTTGGCCTGCACCTGACCCGCGGCACCCAGCACCAAGGCCACGGCACCCGCCACGGCAGTCAATTGTTGTTTCATTACACTTCCTCCGTTGGAACGCGATTTTCCTGCCCGCCGTGGCACCCATCCACGGCAGCAGGACGTAATGGTAAGGGGTTGGCCCGATATTGCAAATCATCGCGCCCGAAACCTCCATTCCCCAGAGTCATGGATTGCTGGCGGCCAAGTCGGTCGCGGCCCGGGAGGTGTGGGTTCAGACCGGCGTCAGGGTGCGATTCTCTATCACCGCCTGCCAGTGTCGGGGACCGGTGACATGAACCGACTCGCCGCGGCTGTCGACCGCCACGGTCACCGGCATGTCCTTCACCTCGAACTCGTAGATGGCCTCCATGCCCAGCTCGGGGAACGCCAGCACCCGCGCGGCGGTGATGGCCTTGGACACTAGGTAGGCGGCACCGCCCACCGCCATCAGATAGACGGCGCCGTGGTCGCGGATCGCCTCGATCGCCGCCGGGCCGCGCTCGGCCTTGCCCACCATGCCGAGCAGCCCGGTGCGTTCGAGCATGGTGCGGGTGAACTTGTCCATGCGGGTGGCGGTGGTGGGCCCGGCGGGACCGACCACCTCGTCATCGACTGGATCGACGGGACCGACGTAGTAGATGAAGCGGCCGCGGAAATCCACCGGCAGCGGTTCCCCGGCGGCCAGCAGATCGACGATCTTCTTGTGCGCCGCATCGCGCCCGGTGAGCAGCTTGCCCGACAGCAGCACGGTATCGCCCGGCTGCCAGGCGTGCACCTCCTCGGGAGTGACCCGATCGAGATCGACGCGGCGCACGTTGGCACCGAC
>DASUDS010000117.1:0-19392 GCA_036275455.1 Porticoccaceae bacterium | reverse complement strand
CCGGCCATCAACCTGCTGGTGGAACATTTTGGCTGGCGCGGTGCCTTCGCGCTGCTGGCGCTGCTCGGGCCGCTGTGGGTGATTCCCTCCGCCTGGTGGCTGCTGCGCGGCGCCGAGCCAAGCTTGAAGGCTGCCGCTGCGCGGACCGTCGTTGCCGCGGCAGAACTCCATTGGGTGCCGGCGACCGCCCTGCGTTCGCCGCGCTTCTGGCGCGCCGCCTTCGCCTTTTTCACCGGCGCCTGCGTGGCGCAGATTCTGCTGATCCACCAGTTCGCCTTTCTGGTCGACCACGGCATCCCCAAGACCGAGGGTTCGTTGATCTCCGGCGTCATCGGCGTCGCTTCCATCGTCGGACAGCTGTTCTGGGGACGGCTTTCCGACCGCATCGGACGTGAAGCGGCCTACAGTCTGGCCGCCGTCGCCAACGTGCTGGCGATCGCCGCGCTGGCGGCACTCGGCTGGTGGAGCGCGGCGCTGTGGCTGGCGATGGGCTTCGCGGTCTGCATCGGGTTTGGGTACGGCGCCAACGCACCGCTGTACCCAGCGACCGCGCGCGATCTGTTTGCCGGACCGGCATTTCCGTCCATCTTCGGCTTCATGTCGCTCTCCGGGTCGCTGGGCGCCGCGCTGGGTGCCTGGATGGGTGGTTGGCTGTACGACGTCACCGGCGCCTATCACGCCATGCTGATCGCCAGCCTGGTACTGGCGCTGATTTCCCCCGTGGCGCTGTGGTGGGCGGCGCCGCGCAAGCCCAATCCGGCCGTGGTTGTCGTCCGGCCGGTCGCCAAGTCTGTTCAGTGACATCCATTCACTAATATCCATTCACTAACATCCATATGACTAACATCCATTCGCCAACAAGGGAGCCGTGCCATGAGCTATCTGCCTCTCAATGATCGACAAAAGTCCCTGCGCGACCTGGCGCGCGACGTGGCCACCCGGGAGGTCGGCCCACGTGCGGCTGCAACCGACCGCGACCGCGCCTTCCCCCGCGAATCCCTGGCCGCACTGCGGGATGCCGGGTTGTGGAAGCTGCGTGTGGATGCCGCGGATGGCGGCCTGGGCGCCGATCTGCTCTCCACCTGCCTGGTGGTGGAGGAGGTCGCGCGCAAGTGCCCGTCCACCGGCATGTGTTACAAGATGCACATCGAGGCCGCCGAACTGGTCAGCCGCATGCCCAGTGCCGCGCAGCGGCAGGGCATCGTCAGGGGCATTGCCGAGGGCAAGGTGTTGCTCACCGTGGCCGGTGGCGAAACCTCGGGCAAGGGCGACGACTGGGTCCCCGGCATGCGCCTGTCGGCGGTGACCAGGACCGCCGAGGGTTACCGCCTCGATGGCATCCGCAAGTCCTATGTCACCTCGGCCGGCGAGGCCACCCACTACTTCATGCTCTGCCGGGTCGGCGAGGAGGCCAAACCGGGTCAGCTCACCGCGCTGCTGGTGCCTGCCGACGAAGTGAAATGGGAGACCCTGGAGCCCTGGAATGGACTGGGCATGCGCGGCAACAATTCCATGCCGATGCGGTTCACCGGGCTGGTGCCCGAGGCCAACCGCATCGGCGACGAGCACGCCGCCGCCAAATACCTGGGTGCGGTGATGATGCCGGTGGTGGCGCTCACCTATGGCGCCGCCTATCTGGGCGTGGCCGCCGGAGCCTGGGAACTGGCCTGTGCCGAGGCCGCCAGGCGCTACCCGAGCGGTGCGCGCCGCCTCGACAGCCCCATCAACCAGCGCCGCATGGCCGAGATGAGTGCCCGCATCGAGGCCGCCCGCGCGCTGCTGCATGCCGCCGCCAGCGCCGGCGACGCCGGCCTGGTACAGGCGCCGTTGCCCTATCTGCAAGCCAAGGTGACCTGTTCCGAAGCCGCGGTCTGGGTGACCCAGGAACTGATGACGATGTTCGGCGGCACCGCCTTCGCCGCGCGGCTGCCGTTCGAGCGCTATTTCCGCGATGCCCGCGCCGGCATGATCATGGGACTCGCCAACGACGATGCCTACCAGAACATCTACGGCATGCTGTTCCCCGAGCCGAAGGAAAAATAGCGGTGCGGCACGGGCCGCGGGGCCAGGCAGTTATGCAAGCTGAGGAGAGATCGCGATGGAAGTGAAGGGGTTGACGGCACTGATCACCGGCGGCGCCTCCGGCCTCGGCGCCGGTGCCGCGCGGGTGCTGACAGCGGCTGGGGTGCGTTGCGCGCTGCTCGACCGCAATGTCGAACTGGCGCGCGAACTGGCGGCCGAATTGAACGGCATCGCGCTCGGCTGCGATGTGGTGGACGGTCCCGCGGTCGAAGTGGCCCTCGCCGAGGTGTGCGCCAAGCTGGGCACGCCGCGCATCGTGCTCAATGCCGCCGGCATCGACGTGGCGATCCGCACCGCGGGCGCCAAGGGGGTCCATCCGCTGGAGGAGTTCGAGCGGGTGATCCGGGTCAATCTCACCGGCACCTTCAACGTCGCACGGCTGGCGGCCCAGGCGATGATCGGCGAACCGCCGCTGAACGCGGACGGCGAGCGCGGCGTGATCGTCAACATCGCCTCGGTGGTGGCCCAGGACGGCCCGGTGGGCCAGGTCGCCTACGCGGCGTCGAAGGCCGGGGTGCAGGGCATGACCCTGCCCATGGCGCGGGATCTGGCGCCCTTCGGCATCCGCGTGGTGACCGTGGCGCCCGGCATGTTCGAGACGCCCCTGGCGAGCGGCATCCCGCAGAGCTGGATCGACAGCATCATTCCCACGGTGCCCTTTCCCAAGCGCTGGGGCAACCCGCTGGAGTTCGGCGCCCTGGTGCGGCAGATCTGCGAGAACTCGATGCTGAATGGCGAGATGATCCGCATCGACGGTGCCATCCGCATGGGCATCGGGCGCAGCTGAATTTTTGGTCAGAGGAAACGTCATGGAAATTCGCAATCAGATCGCCATCGTCACCGGCGGGGCCTCCGGTCTGGGGGCAGCCACGGTGCGCCGGTTGGCCGCCGGCGGCGCCCAGGTCGCGGTGCTCGACATCAACGAGAACCTGGCCCGCCAGATCGCCGAAGAAGTGGGCGGCATCGCGGTGCCGGTGGATGTGGCCAGTGACGCCAGCGTCGCCGCGGCGCTCGCCGCCGTGCGCACCCGGCTGGGCGTGGCCCGCATCGTGGTCAACGCTGCGGGCACCGGTATCGGCCGCAAGATCGCGAGCAGCAAGGGCCCGCATCCGCTGGAGAGCTTCAAGCGGGTGGTGGACATCAACCTCACCGGCACCTTCGATGTGTGCCGGTTGGCCGCGACGGAAATGCTCGCCCTGGAGCCGGTCACCGCCGACGGCGAGCGCGGCGTGTTCGTCAATGTGGCGTCGATCTTCGGCTTCGACGGCCCGGTGGGCAACACCGCCTACGCAGCGTCGAAGGCCGGGGTGATCGGCATGACCCTGCCCATGGCGCGCGATCTGGCGCCCTATGGCATTCGCGTGGTGACCATCTGTCCGGGTGTGTTCGACACCCCGCTGGCCCGCGCCGAGACCGGCGACGCCGGCTTTCAGCGCATCCTCGATCTGGTGCCCTTTCCCAAGCGCGCCGGCAAGCCGGACGAGTTCGCCCAGATGGCCTGTCACATCGTCGAGAACAGCATGCTCAACGGCGAGGTGATCCGCCTCGACGCGGCGATGCGCATGGGGCTGATGATCTGATCAGATCAGCGCCTTGAGCGCGCTGCCAGCGGCTGGCCGGCTGGTCGACAGGTGCTGACAGGTGCTGACAGGTGCTGACACGACTCTCGCGTTATCGACGAGGTGGTGGGCCACCAGAGCGATGTCGACACCACCATCGCCGGCAGTCCCCGGGTTGACACCTCCTGCCGCCTGTATTGTGATGGCGCCCATTCTGGCGATGAGACCGTTCCGCCGCGGTGGCGATGGCCGCTGTGGCGGACACGCCGAGCACGCTGTTTCCGGGGAACCGATCCGCGATGATTCATACCAGCCAGACCGTCCAGTTTCTGGTGCGCAGCGCCTTGCGCCGCCACGGCGACAAGACCGCGCTGGTTGCCGGTGGGCGCAGTTACAGCTACCGGGATCTTGATCGCCTGTCCGGCACCCTGGCGGCAGGGCTGGCCGCGCGAGGGCTGAAGCGCGGCGACCGGCTTGCCATCCTGCTGCGCAACTGTGCGGAATATGCGCTGGTGGATCTCGCCATTCTCAAGCTCGGCGCGGTCAAGGTGCCGCTCAATGAGATGCTGAGCCGCAGCGATGTCAGCTACATGCTGGCTCATTCCGGAGCCCGGATGCTGGTGGTGCACGGCTCGCTGACCGACAAGCTCGACGCCGCTGCGCTTGCGGAGACCTGCCTGAGCTGCCAGGTCGAGGTGGGCGACCTGGGCGCTGGTCCCGGCGCCGGGCGGGAGCCCTGGGCGGCACTGTTTGCCGGCGGCGACTGCGACTGCGAATGGCGCGAAGTGCTTCCCGAAGATCCGGCGCTGATCATGTACACCGGCGGCACCACCGGGCGCTCGAAGGGGGTGCTGCACCGCCATCGCGGGTTGGCAGTGAATTCGCTCGCGCACATCGTCAACGGCGAGATCGCCGAGACCGAGAAGTTGCTGCTGACCACGCCGTTGCCGCATTCCTCCGGTTTCTTTCTCCAGGCGGCATTCCTGCAGGGTGCCTGTGTCCATCTTCAGGACAAATTCGATCCCGAACAGGTGCTGGCCACCATCGGCCGCGAGCGCATCACCTGGACTTTCATGGTGCCCACCATGATCTACCGGGTGCTGGATGCCCATGATCCGGCGCGCCACGATCTGACATCGCTGCGCACGCTGGTCTATGGCGCGGCACCCATCACCCGGGCGCGTTTGCAGGAAGTCATCGCGAAATTCGGGCCGGTGCTGTTGCAGCTGTTCGGCCAGACCGAGGTGCCGAATTTCGCCACCAAATTGTCCAAGGCTGACCATCTGGAGGAGCGTTTTCTGGGCTCCTGTGGTCAGCCGGTGATTACCGCGGATATCCGTATCGGCGATGCCGTGGGCCGCCCGCTGGCCGCTGGCGAGGTTGGCGAGATTCTGGTGCGCTCGCCCTACACGCTCGAGGGCTACTACGAAGATCCGCAGAAATCCGCCGAGGTCTATGTCGGCGAGTGGATCCGCACCGGTGACGTCGGCTATCAGCTCGACACCGGGCACCTGTTCATCGTCGATCGCGCCAAGGACATGATCATCTCCGGGGGCATGAACGTGTATTCCTCGGAGGTCGAGAACAGGATTCAGGAATACCCCGGTGTGCGCCAGGTGATGGTGATCGGCATCCCCCACGAGGACTGGGGCGAGGCGGTCTGCGCCGCGGTGGTGCCCGCCGACCCGGGGCGCTTCGACAGCCAGGCCTTGATCGCCTTCTGCAAGGAACGGCTGGCCGCCTACAAGGTGCCCAAGGTGGTCGAAGTGGTGGCCGAGATCCCGCTCACCGCCTACGGCAAGCCCGACAAGAAGGCGCTGCGTGCCAAGTACTGGGGCGGACAGACGCGCCAGATTCACTGAGGCTGGTGCGGTACCGACGGCCCGATTCAAGGCATTCCAACAACGACTAATTAGATAACGAGGACAACATCATGGGGCGAGTACAGGGCAAGGTCTGTCTGATCACCGGCGGCACCGCCGGCATCGGTTACGCGAGCGCGGAGCTGTTCGGCCGCGAGGGCGGCAAGGTGGTGATCACCGATATCCGCCCGGTGGAGGGCGAGGCCGCGGCGAAGCAGCTGCGCGACCAGGGCTACGATGCTCGTTTCGTCGAGCAGGATGTAACCTCGGAGTCGCGCTGGCCGGAGGTGATCGCCGAGGTGGTGCGCCACCATGGCCGTCTGGATGTGCTGGTCAACAATGCCGGCGTGGGGGTCGAGACCGATCTGGAGAACAGCGATCTCGCGCACTGGCGCTTCGTCAACAGCGTCAACATGGAAGCGGTATTTCTGGGCACCAAACACGCCATCCGCCAGATGAAGCACAACGGCGGCGGCAGCATCGTCAACATTTCGTCGATCGAGGGTCTGGTGGGCGATCCCCGGTTTGCCGCCTACAACGCCAGCAAGGGCGGGGTGCGGCTGTTCACCAAGTCCGCGGCGCTCTACTGTGCGGAAAAGAAATACAACATCCGCGTCAACTCGGTGCACCCGGGTTTCACCAAGACGCCGATGGTGGACAGCGCGATCGACATCTTCTCGCCGCAGGACGCCGAGCGCATCAACCGCGAAATCGTCATCGGCTACATGGCCGAACCCGTCGATCAGGCCTACGGCATCCTGTTCCTGGCTTCCGACGAGTCCCGTTACATGACCGGTGCCGAGCTGGTCATCGACGGCGGTTTCACCGCGCACTGAGAGGGGCCGGATCATGGGGCGAGTACAGGGCAAGGTGTGTCTGATCACCGGCGGCACCGCCGGCATCGGTTACGCGAGCGCGGAGCTGTTCGGCCGCGAGGGCGGCAAGGTGGTGATCACCGATATCCGCCCGGTGGAGGGCGAGGCCGCGGCGAAGCAACTGCGCGACCAGGGCTACGATGCCCGTTTCATCGCGCAGGACGTGACGGCAGAAGCGCGCTGGCCGGAGGTGATCGCCGAGGTGGTGCGCCTTCATGGCCGTCTGGATGTGCTGGTCAACAATGCCGGTGTCGGTGCTGGGACGGACCTCGAGAACAGCGATCTCGCCCATTGGCGGTTCGTCCATTCGGTGAATCTCGAAGCGGTGTTCATGGGCACCCAGAACGCCATTCGCCAGATGAAGCAGAACGGTGGCGGCAGCATCGTCAACATCTCCTCGATCGAGGGGATCATCGGCGATCCGCGCTCGGCCGCCTACAACGCCAGCAAGGGTGGGGTGCGGCTGTTCACCAAGTCCGCCGCCCTCTATTGCGCCGAGAAGAAATACAACATCCGGGTCAATTCGGTGCATCCCGGTTTTACCCGCACGCCGATGGCGGACAGCGTTGGCGACCTGTTCGGGCCGGCGGATCTGGAGCGCATCCGCCACGAGATCGTGATCGGGCACATGGCCGATCCGATCGACCAGGCGTACGGTATCCTCTATCTGGCGTCGGATGAATCCCGCTACGTCACCGGAACCGAGTTGGTCATCGACGGCGGCTATACCGCCCATTGATCCGGGCTGGCGTCACCGGGCGCACGACAGCTGGCGCTACCGGGAGCAAGACAGCTGGCGCTACCGGGAGCAATACAGGGAGTCTGGCATGCGCAGTATTCTGATCCTCAATTCCAAGGGTGGTTGCGGCAAGACCACCCTGGCCACCAATCTCGCCGGCTATTTCGCGAGTAAGGGCAGGCGCGTGGCGCTGGCGGATTGCGATCCCCAGCAGTCGAGCCTGGACTGGCTGGCCGCGCGGCCAGCCGATCGCCCGCCCATTGCCGGGGTCGCGGCCTGGAACAGTGGCCTGAAGCCGCCCAGGGATACCGATTGGTTGATCATCGACAGTCCGGCCGCGGTTCATGGCCAACAGCTTGCGGAGCTGGTGAAGCATGCCGACAGCATCCTGATGCCGTTGCTGCCGTCGTCGATCGACGTGCGCGCAGCCAATCACTTCCTCGGCGAGCTCAACGCGGTACGCAAGGTGATCAATCAGGGTGTCAGAGTGGCCACGGTTGCCAACCGGATGCGCGAGCACACGGTAGCGGCGGCCGGGCTGGAAGACTATCTCTCCCGCTTCAGTCTGCCCAATGGCAAGCCCTTCCCCTTTCTGGCCGCATTGCGCGCCACGCAGAACTATGTGCTGGCGGCCGAACGCGGGCTGTCGATCTTCGAGTTCGCGCCGGCGCGGACGCTGCCGGATCGCGACCAGTGGGTGCGTATCCTGCGCTGGCTCAGCCGCTCCGGCACCCCGCGCAAGGTGCCGCAGCGGGCCGCATGATCACGGCCAACGCCGGGGTGGGGTTCAGGAGGCCGTGGTGCCGCCATCGACCACCAGCTCGGCGCCGGTGACCCAGGGCGACTGGTCGCTGGCCAGAAACAGCGCAGCCCTGGCGATGTCCGCGGGGGTGCCTTTCATGCCCAGCGGGGTGCTCCTTTCGAAGGCCTGCTGGACAGTGGCCTCATCCTTGCCGAGACCTGCCGCGACGAAACCCTTGAGCACCGCGTTGCCCATGTCGGTGGGGATCAGGCCGGGATGGATCGAGTTCACCCGGATGCCGTAGCCGAGGTGGCCAAACTCCACCGCCGCCGCCTTGGTCAGCAGTTTTACCGCGCCCTTGCTGCCGCAGTAGGCGCTCAGGCCGGAGAAACCGCGCAGCCCGGCGACCGAGGACAAATTGATCACGGCACCGCCCCGGCCGGCCGCGCCACCCGGCTTCATGGCCCGTGCCGCGGCTTGCAGGCCGAGAAAGACACCGGTGACGTTGATGTCGAGAATGCGCTGAAAATCCTTCAGGGTGGTGCTCTCCACCAGCGCGCAGATTTCGATTCCGGCGTTGTTGACCAGGATGTCGAGGCCGCCGAATTCTTTCACGGTGGCCTCCACGGCGGCCTGCCAGTCGGCCTCCTTGGTGACATCCTGGCGCACGAAAGCAGCCTTGCCGCCCGCGGCGCGAATGGCCTCGGCGGTGCTCTTGCCCTGCTCCTCCAGGATGTCGGCGATCATCACCGCAGCACCTGCTTGCGCAAAGGTGGTGGCGATCTCGGCGCCTAGGCCGCGCGCCGAGCCGGTGATCAACGCGGCCTTGCCGGCCAGTGAAATCTGAATGCCTTGCTGGGTCATGGATGTCCTCCCGGACTGCTCTTGGGTGGTGGAGACGGTTAGGGGCGTCAGGCGCGGCGCTCCCGCTCCCGGTATTCCGAGGCGGAGCAGCCGCACCAGCGCTTGAAGGCGCGGCGAAAGCTGGTGGTGTCCTGGTAACCCAGTTCCATCGCAATCGCGTCGATGGACTGATCGGTGTTGCGCAGGGCGTCCATGGCGATCTGCTTGTGGATGCCTTCGCGAAGATCCCGGTAGGTAGTGCCCTCGGCCTGCAAATGGCGGATCAGGGTACGCGTCGATACGGTGAAGGTACGCGCCATTTCCTCCAGCGTGGGCATGGCGGCCGGATTGCGGCGCAACTCGGCCAGGATACGCTGGTGAACCGGGGCGCCGGCCCGCAGTTCTTGCAGTTGGTGTTGCAGTTGCTCTTCGGCCAGACGATGAATGCGGGGATCGGCGGAAACGCAGCGGACGTTCTGGATGGCGGCGGGCAGAATCATCAGATGCCGCTCGCTGTCGAATTCCACCTTGCCGGAAAAATACAGCTCGTACTGGTCGGCATAGGGTGGCGGCGGGAAGCCGAACAGGATGCGACTGTCCGTCAGTGGCTTGCCGGTGACGAACTCCAGGGCATTCTGCAGCGTCAGCATCAAGGCTTCGACCACGACGACGCGCACCTCAGGGACGGTGAATCCCTCGCGCAGCTCGATGATCAGTTGATCCTTTTCATAAAACAGATCCATCTCGCAGAAGGTCACTGCGGTCTGGTAGTACCTGGCAATGTCCTTGATGGCCTGCCCCACGGTTTCAGCCGAAATGATCGCCATGCCGATGGTGCCGTGCTTGGATACATGCAGCTTGGAGCCAAGCGACAGGCCGGCGGCGGGCATGTCGTAGGCCTGCATCACGGCAAACACGCAGTCGGCAAGATGTTCAAAGGAAATCGGGGTGCTGCCTTCGACCCAGGTGGAAGGGTCCAGGCCGTGTTGCTGAAAAATGGCCGCCAGTTCCGGACCTCCGCCCAGCGTGTGAAAAACCATGTTGGCGTAGCTGGCATTGACGAAACGGCTGTCGGCCGTCGGCGGTTGCTTGGCGACCGCCAATTTGTCGATTGCGGAAGGGGAATCCTGTCGCTGCGTCATTTCGATATGGGCCTGCTGCCGGCTACACAAGGCTCCAGCGCGCAAACCGGGCGGGCTGTCGGGCCGTCTTCGCGCAGCCGCGCCGAAGATTCTCGCACGGAGGATCGGATTGCGGCAAAGACCATCCGGGAGGATGGTGGGCATCCCGTGAATGTCATGCGAGTGTCACTTTCTGCCATGCTGCTGTCACTTGTAGCGCTGTCAGGGGGGCAGGGCCACTGCCTTATAGTTGATCCAAGCCGAGCGCTCTGGTGGCGTCCCGCAGGGGGAAAAATTAACGCAAACCAGGGGTTATGGTTTTTGTTTTGCGCATAACTTACACGGGGGTGACAACTGTGTCTCAGGTCAAAGTAACGCAGCACGCGTCTGGCGTGCAAACAGAGTATTTCGAGGATACCGCAGGTGGCGGTGGCATCGCGGGTCATCTGCGCCGCAACCGCGTCGCCTATGCCGGCGGCGCGCTGATGCTGGCCATTGCCATCGGCATTCGCATCTACCAACAAATGATGGCGTTCTCGGTCGGGATGGACTATTACGAACCCGAATTTCAGGCGTACTGGATGCCCATGCTGTATGGAGAGATTCTGATCCTCGGCAGCATCATGGTGTTCGGCTCCATTTACATGTGGATGACGCGGGTGCGTGACGCTTCCACCATCACGCCCGAAGTGGAACTCCAGCGTTATTTCAAACTGCTTGGCATCTTTACCGTACTCGGCATTTGGGCGGCCATGATTGCTGCACTTGCCGTGGAATCGGATGCCGCTTGGCATCAGGTGGCGATTCGCGATACCGATTTCACGCCCACCCACATCGTGATCTTCTATTTCTCGCTGCCCCTGTTGACCGCGATTCTGATCCCGACCTTCATTTGGGCGCATACCCGCATCCCGGCATTCATGAATCGCATCTCCGTACCCTTCATGGGGGTGGTGTGCGGGATCTTCCTGATCATGCCCAACTACGGGTTCAACGAATGGGGTCACACCTTCTTTTATGCCGAGGAGCTGTTTGCGGCGCCGATCCACTGGGGTTTCGTGGTCCTGGGCTGGTCGCTGTTCTTCCTTGGGCCGCTTGCCGTGCAGATCATGCAGCGCATGGCCCAGCTGATTTCGGTTGTCACTACGGGTCGCGATTGCACCCTGCCCAGCGCTTGAGTAGCTAGACCTAGTGCTTGAATAGCTAGACTCGTGGCGGGGGGCGCCCTGGGGTAGTCGAGACCAGGGTGCCCTCCGCTTTTTAGTGCGCTATCTTCTTGATCAGTGTTGCTCGGTGCGATTGCGCTAACCTTGCGCGGTCCATTTCTGTCCGTCTGCTTGTGGGGTGAGTGCCATGGCCAATATCGCGCTTCCAGCGCCCAAGATTACCGATTCCTCGGAACGCTATGATCTTTCGGTGCTGGACAATCCCAGCGCCCGACGTTACTACCGACGCTTCGATGGCATCCTGATCATCGTGCTCTTCAGTTTCATTGCGCTGGGGGTGTCCATCCACTATTCCCTGACCGCGGGAGACTGGGATTACTGGATCGACTGGCGCGATCGCCGCTGGTGGCCGCTGGTGACCCCGCTCTCGTTGATGATGTTCATCGGCGGCTTCGTCTACCCGATCTGGAAGGCTTTTCGTCTCCCCATCATTGGTACTGCGGTGACCGTGCTCCTTTGTCTGGTTTCCTGGGTCAGCCGCTATTTCAACTTCGGCCAGTTCACCGACTTCCCGTTGGCGTTCACTTTTCCCTCCACCTACATCGGGTTGGGAATTCTGTTCGACTGCATGCTGCTAATGACGCGCAGCTTGCTCATTTCGGCATTTGCCGGCCCGTTCTTCTTTGGTGCGCTGATTTGGCCGATTAACTGGCCATTGTTTGCTGCCTACAAGGTGCCGGTGGAATACAGCGGCACGCTGGTTTCGTTGTCCGATCTGATGGGTTACCAGTACATCCGCACCACCACTCCCGAGTATCTGCGGATCATTGAGGAATCCACGTTGCGCACCTTCGGGGGCTCGGTGACGCCGTTGACGGCAGTATTTTCCGCATTCGTTTCCGTCGTCGCCTATTCGCTGTTTCTGATGCTCGGCGCGGCGTTGTACAACGTCGCGGGCCGTTACGCGCGTCGCATCGTTTGATTGCTGGAGGCAGGATCATGATCATTGCTACCGTTGACCGCTTCGCCGGCAAGTTCTGGCGCGCCTTGGGCGCCGCCATGCTGGTGCTCGTCCTGTTGCCAGTGGACGCCAGTGCGCATGGGGAGCGTGCGCAGCTTGCGAGCATGCGGATGCGCACTCTGCACTGGTTCGACATCAGTGTCTCGCCGACCCGGGCCAAGGTTGGCGATACCATCGTGATGACGGGAAAATTCGTTCCCTCGGAACTGTGGCCGGAGCAGTTGCCCTCGATTGCCGATACGGTATTCCTGAACATCGGTGCGCCCGGGCCCAAGTTCATCCGCGTCTATTCCGAAGTGAATGGCGTGCCCATGATCCGCTCCACGGCTTTCGAGCCCGGGAAGGTCTATGACTTCAAGACCGTGGTGCGCGCAAGAATTCCCGGGCGCTACCACATTCACCCGCTGATCAACGTCAAGGACGCGGGCACCCTGGTGGGCAAGGGAACCTGGGTGGAAGTCGAGCCGGCTGCGACCACCGCCCCCTTCACCAATGAGATCGCTACTCTGACCGGTGAAACCGTCGATCTCGAGAATGTCGGTCTCAAGGGGGTGATCGGTTGGCATTTGGTGTGGATTGCCATGGGCGTGGCGTTCCTTCTGTATTGGTTGGTAAAGCCGGAGCTGTTCATCCCGCGCTACATGCGGGTGCGCAATCTCGGGCCGGAGCAGGCCAACACCATGATCACCAAGCGTGACTTTCTGGCGGGTGGAGCGTTCTTTACCGTGACGATGGTATTGATCCTGGCGGGCTATCTGTGGGCGGAACACCGCTATCCGGTCACCATTCCATTGCAGACCGGCAAGGTAAAGGTGGAAGGCAAGCCGGTCCCCGAAGGCCCGCTCAAGGTGGTTGTCGAAAATGCCAATTACGAGTTGGCGGGCCGTAGCCTGACGATGCGCATGAATCTGACCAACAGCGGCGATCAACCGCTGAGCATCAAGGAGTTCATTACCGCCAACATTCGGTTCCTGAATGGGCCGGCGGCGGACGCCAAGGTGGTTGAAGGCGAAGAACTGGTTGCCGGCGAAAGCCTCCATCCGTCGGTAGCCACCATTGCGCCCGGTCAGAGCGTCGATGTGGTGTTGCGCGCAGAGGACTCGCTGTGGGAGACGCAGCGGATGACCGGGCTCATTTACGACCCGGACAGCCGGTTTGCGGGGCTGCTGTTTTATGCCGACCCAAAAGGCAACCGCTACTACCAGGAAATCGGTGGCGCTATCCTGCCGAAATTCTTCTGAGCGGATGATGGGCATGAAACCAGCGGCATTGGGGAGAGCTGGCCTTGGCGCCGGGGTCGGGTTGGCTGTCGCGGTGTTGCTGCTGTTGGCACCGCGGCTGAGCCTTGCGCATGGGGGCGTCTCCATGGACGAAGACGTCTGCCTGATCCAGATAGGCCGCTACAAGGCACACTTTACCGGGTACCTTCCCGAGCGCAGGGCCACGCAGGAATTTTGCGAGGATATTCCCGCGATTGGCCACGCAGTTTTCGTGATCGACTTCATCAGCGATGAATTGCGCGAAATGGATTTCGATTTTCGTATCGTTCGTGACGTCAACAACATTGGAATTACCGCAACCTACGAAGATCTCGGTGGCGAAAAAGCGATCGAGGATGCCACGGTGTTCTACGAGCCCATGCGCCACTACCCCAGTGGTGTCATCAACGTCGAACATGCCTTTGCGGGCAAGGGCGGCTTTGTTGGCATCATCAACGCGAAGCATGCGGCAACGGGGTTGGCCTATCGGTCCGTTTTTCCCTTTCGCGTGGGTCGCATCGATTATCTGCGCTATGTCCTTTATTTCGCAGCCGTGATTCTGGGCTGTGGACTCGTGATATGGGTTACCGGGCGTCGCGCTTATTTTTCCGCGCCGAACGCGTCGAGGACTGCAACTGGCCAGAGCTGAAATTCTGATGCGGTTGGTCGTAGCTGCATCGGAAGCCGAATTCGACCTGTCGGTAGATCGAATTTCTGTTGATTTCCCGCAGTTACTTTTCGGTAACACGCTGAAACGTTGGGTCTTTTTGCTCCTGGCGGTGATTTTGTTGGTTGATTGAAATGCTCCGTGGTAGAGTCCGCCGCCTAATTGGGTGGCAGTCCGCGTGTGCCGGATTTCGTGGCCTCGCCCTGAATAAAATTGCTGGTCAGCTGGAAGTTGGGGGGACAGTTTGAAGACATTGCGCTTTCGGATCTCAGAATTTGTCATGCACCATGTGTGGATGTCGTTTCTCGCCATGCTGGCGGTTACGGCTTTCTTTGCCTGGGGCCTGCGCCATGTCGAACTGAAAACGATTTTCTCCGACCTGCTGCCCACCTCGCACCCCTTCGTCCAGGTTTACAAGAACCACCCCAATTTCGGCAATCCGCTGACTGTCACCGTCATGGTGAAGCGGACCGACGGCCAGTCCATCTACAACCCTGAGACGCTGCAAAAGGTATGGGATCTGACCCGCAGCATCGATCTGACCCCTGGGGTGGATCACGATCAGGTGCTGTCCATTACCACGGAAAAGGCCCGCTATTCGGAGGCTACCCCGGCCGGCATCGACAGCCAGCCCTTGATGGGTGACCACGCGCCGGCCACGCCGGAGGAAATCGCGGATTTTCGCGAACGCGTCAAGAAATCGCCCGGAACTCAGACTTTCCTGATCTCCGCCGATGAGACTGCAACGCTGATCCAGGCAACGTTCATCGAGCGCTTGCTCGATTATCGCGTGGCTTTCGACTTCATTCAGGAGAATCTCGTCAAGGCCGGCACGGATGAGGCGCATGAGATTCATGCGGCAGGCCAGCCGATGCTCACCGGGTGGGTTTTCTATTATCAGCATGAAATGATTTTCATCTTTGCGGTGACGGCGGTCATCCTGCTGCTGGCGCTCGTGCTGTACATGCGCAATATCGCCGGCGTGGTCGTGCCGGTAGTCTGTGCTTGCGTTGCGGCGATCTGGGGGTTCGGCTTCGTGGGCTGGATTCAGGATCCGATCGAACCACTGATCATGGTGGTGCCGCTGCTGCTGGTGGCGCGCTCCTTCAGCCACTGCGTACAGGCGACCGAGCGTTTTTACGAGGTCTACTATCACGTCAAGGACAAGAAAAAGGCCGCGGAGATTTCGCTGGGCGTAATGATGGCGCCCGGCATCCTGGGCATTTTCACGGATGTGGCCGGATTGCTGCTGATAGCGGTGGCACCCATCCCCACCATGCAGCGGTTCGCGATCTTCTGCGGATTCTGGGCCCTGTCCCTGATTCCGCTGGCGGTATTTCTCGCGCCCATGCTGATTTCCCTGCTGCCCGAGCCCAGAAATGCCAGCAGTTTGATTGGCGCTGACGACGGTAAGGGCTTCAGTCTCCACCGGGCCATCAAGCATGGTTTGCAGCATTTCTCCAAGATTACCTTTGGCCCACCGGCGCGCATAACCACGGCAATTTTCGTGGTGCTGATCGGCTTTTCCGCCTACAAGATGTTTCAGATCAAGATCGGCAACCCGGTCGAGGGCAGCAACCTTCTTTATGAAGACGCTGCCTACAACGTGGCGGTGAGCAAGATCAACAGCCATTTTCCCGGCCTGAATACGCTCGAAGTCGTATTCGAAGCCAAGAAGCAGGAACAGAGCCGGCTGCTCAAGCAGGCGCCCACCATCTTTACCATGGCGGCGCTGCAGCGGGCGGTAGAGCTGTCGGACAACCCCCCGGAGGCAACGCTGTCTTTTGCCGACTATCTGCCGGAAGCCAACCGCTTGTTCAGTGGCGGCAATCCAAAATGGGCGCCGCTCGATCCCGATCAGCAGTCCGTTGAGGCTGCGGCGGGCGCAGTGTTGTTCGGCAGCAGTCCGAAAGCCTTTTCTCATGTCTCGGATTTCGTCCAGCAGAACGGCACGGTGTCGCTCTGGTACAAGGACAACAAGCAGGAAACTGTAGATATGGCGCTGGCCCAGGTGCGGGCGGCGCTCGACAAGATCGGTCTGGATCACGAGAAATTCAACATCCGCTTGGCGACGGGCACCATCGCCCTCCAGCAATCCATTAACGAAACCGTGGACAACTTCCAGTGGACCATCCTTGGGTTGCTTAACATCGTGATCCTGATTGGCGCCGCTTATGCGTATCGATCCATCATTGCGGGCCTGATCCTGCTGTTGCCGGTAAACATCGCCAACATGTTCCTGGCGGCCTCGATGGTCTACATGGGCATCGGCCTTGACGTGAATACCTTGCCGATTACAGCGATCGGTATCGGCGTGGGGATCGACTACGGTATTTATCTCCTGAGCCGGATCTGCGAGGAATACCAGGGGCACAAGGACTATGGGAATGCCATTTATGCAGCCGTGGCAACGACCGGCAAGGCGATTTTCTTTACCGCGGCCATCAGCCTGTTTGCCATTCTGCCCTGGTATTTCCTGTCGGAGTTGAAATTCCTCGCCGACATGGGTCTGCTGCTGGCCATGGTGATGCTGATCAACATGGTGCTGTCGCTGGTGCTGGTACCGCTGCTGATCTGGTTGTTCAAGCCGAAGTTTGTCGCATCGGACAAGCTGCTGGTCGGTGAAGGGATCAACCTCGACGACTACATTTCCGGGGACGAGGTGTACAAGTGATCGCGGCACATTGCGGTCGGCATCGGCGGGTGATGGGGGGTAACCAAATGAGCATGGCAAGTCATGAATTTGATCAAGACCGCCGATTTTTCCCGGCGCGGACGACCCCGGCGCTTCGGGGTGCGGTAGAGCCGAGTGCGCTGCCTCGGTTCAGCGAGTCGGGGATCACGATGTGCAATAACCCGGATGCCCGGGGCAGGCATCCGGCTATTCAGGTCATGCGTCGGGCCATGTGTCAGACCATGCACGGGCTGGGAGCATGATGATGAAAGACCCATTCAAGCATGCCATCGCCTTGCTGTGTGTGGCTGGTGGGCTGCTGAGCAGCCAGCCAAGCCTGGCAGACGAAGGGTTCTTTGCTGTTCGCCAGCAAGGCATAGTGCACGACGCCCTGTATGACATCTGCTTCAACGACACGGCTGGCTTTGCGGTCGGTGTTGCAGGAACGCTGCTGCAGAGTGCGGACCAGGGCGCAACCTGGCAGCCGCAGCCGGCACTGGGTGCCGAGGCAGTTCTTGGCCTCGATTGCAGTTCCGCGAATATCCTTGCGGTTGGCCAGGGCGGGGTCATTTTTCGGCGGGACGGAGAGCGCTGGGAGAAGGTTGAATCGGGATCCGAGGCCCGGCTGCTGGATGTCAGCGCCAATGACGCTGGTCTGGCCATCGCGGTAGGCGGTTTCGGTACCGTGCTCCGGTCTCGTGACGGCGGCAAGTCCTGGGAGCCGCTGACATTTGACTGGGAGGCGCTGCTCAACGATTTCGTCGAGCCTCATATGTACGACGCCAAGGTGTCGCCCGAGGGCATGGCGACGATCATCGGGGAGTTCGGGCTGGTCCTCCATTCGACGGATGGAGGGGATACCTGGAGCATGACCCACCGTGGCGATGCCTCGTTGTTTGCCCTGGAGCTTGACGGCAACGTCGGTTATGCCGTGGGCCAGAACGGCGCAGTGTTGCGTACCGAGGATGGCGCCCAGACCTGGCGCGAACTGTCCTCCGGCACCCAGGCCAATTTGCTCGATGTGCTGACGGATCGCGATGGCGTGGTGCACGTCACCGGCATTCGCACCCTTCTGGAAAGCGCAGACGGCGGCAATACCTGGGTCGCCAGGCAGCCTGGTGATGTCGGTTCGCGCTGGTATCAGTCGCTGGCGTTGTCCAAGGCTGGCGTCTTCATGGTTGGCCATTCCGGACGGATCGTGCAGATCGGCGAATGATCTGCGCCTGGACTGGGTCGCGCTTGTAGCTGCTGAACAGAGCCTGCCGGCGGCGGCCAGTGCCGGGTCTCCGCTGGCGCGGCCGATCGCGTGGGTGGGTTTTTTGGTGTGCGGACGCCTTCAAGTGAGGGCGCCGAAGATGAACCCCCTCTAGGGGGCCTTTCGCGTAGTAAGAAGAGGGGGTAAAGCGATGCATATCAAGAAGTACGATTTTGACTACAGCCGTCGATTTTTTCTGGAGAAGACGGCGAAAGGGTTGATGGGTGCCGGGGTATTGACCTCGCTGTGGCCGCTGATTGGGAACACGGGAGAGATTGGGAAGGCGTATCCGGAGGAACTGCAATCGCTGGAGGCGTATACCAAGGGCAAGGTGAAGGAAGGCGACGTCATCACCAAGGAGAACGTGGAGCACGTGAAGGATCTGCTGGACCCGGTTGCGTACCTTCAGGTGACGCAGATGGGTCGCCGGATCCGGGTAGCGCCGCAGACGAAGGACGTGAGCAAGCTGTTCCCGCACGATTTTTACCAGGCGACGCTGAAGAACCAGGGCAAGGCGGCACTGGACGGCAACGGCAACGTGGTGACCAAGGATGGCGGGCAGCCGTGGATTGGCGGTGCGCCGTTCGTGGATCCGCAGAACGGTCTCGAGGCGATGGCCAACCTGACGCTGAGCTGGGGGCGTCACGACACCTCGATCTACGCGGTGGACGACGTGGACCTGGGGCCGACGGGCGACGTGGAATATGCGTATTCACTGGCGTGGTGCGAGATGAACACCACGGCGCTGGTGAGCAATCCGGACGGTCCGTACCTGAAGGGTCAGGAAGACAAGCTGCGCTATCAATCGGTGTGGTTCACGGCGCCGAACGACGTGAAGGGCACGTCGTTTCTGAACACCTGGAAATACGATCAGCGGGAATTTCCCGATCTGTTTGGCTATCTGCCGGCATTCAAGCGGGTGCGTCGCTTCCCGACCAACCAGCGCTTCGAGCCGTTGGTGCCCGGGATCACCTTCTTCCTGTCGGACGCCTGGGCGGCCGGCGACCCGATGCTGACCTGGGGCAACTACAAGATCGTTGGGCGGGGTCCGTTCCTGGGCTCGCAAGGCGGCAGCTGGGAAGGGGACAAGGAGAACTTCAGCAAGGATCACCTGCTGCATGGTGGACCGAAGGGGTTGAACTTCTTCGAAGTGCCTTTCGAGTTCTGTCCGGAAGTCCTGGTGTTGGAAGCGGAACCGACGGGCTATCCGCGTGCGCCGGTGAGCAAGAAGCGGGTATGGCTGGACGTGCGCAACATGGCGGCGATCGGCTATGTGACCTACGACCGCCGTGGCGAGCTGTGGCGGTCATTCGAGATTGGCTTCAGCCAGCAGGTGAAGGGTGACAAGGCGAACCTGGAGCGCAACGGCAAGCCGGCGTGGTCGTGGTCCTATGTGCATGCGCACGACATCCAGACCAACCGGTTCACGCGGTTCAACCATGCGCAATCGAACAAGTCGGGCCTGAAGACGGAGTTCGACGTACCGGATGCCTACGACAAGTATCTGACCATCCAGGCCATTCGCCG
>DASUDS010000116.1:0-2237 GCA_036275455.1 Porticoccaceae bacterium | reverse complement strand
GGGGCCTTCGACGTGGCGCTGGCCAGCTACGCGGATATCGCCCACGCCGGCGGGCAGGCGCTGGCGCTGGTGCTGCTGGATATGGATCACTTCAAGAAAATCAACGACACCCATGGCCACCAGGCCGGGGATCAGGTGCTGCGCGCATTTGCCGACCTGCTGTCACGGGCCTTCCTGCGCGCCGACGATTTTGTGGCCCGCTACGGCGGTGAGGAGTTCGCGGTGCTGCTCTTCGTCACCAGCGAGGCGGCGATTCCCCGGCTGATCGAAGGCGTGCTGGCGCGGCTGCGCGAACTGGAACTGCCGGAGCTCGGGTCCGGGTGGCGGCTGACCTGTTCGGCCGGCTATGCGGTGCTCGGAATTGGGGAAGACTCGGAATCCCTGTTGCGGCGCGCCGACAGCGCGCTCTACCGCGCCAAGAACAATGGCAGGGACCAGTTGGCCGCAGGCTGAAGCGGCACTTGCGGCATGATTGCCGCTCCCTATGTATCGATAGTTCAAGAATCGGGAAAAACCGCCGACAATGGTGGTTCCCGGGAAGAGTGGACTCCTCCAGTGTCCGACAATCAGGAAGCTGCCAAGGAAGCATTGGCCAGCGTTTATCGCGCCGTGGCGGCCACTCCGGTCGTTGGTGGCGCCACCGGTGCCGCGCTGTACAAGGATTGCGAGCGCTGGGCACTGCATTTTCTCACCGCCGAGCCCGCTCCCGGCGTAGCCGATGCAGAGCGTGCCGGCGAGCCGCAATGGGCGCAGGCGCGGCTCGCGTTCCGTAGCCTCCGCAAGGCGGAGCAAGCCAGCGTCCGGGAGCGCGAGAGCACCCTCGCCGGGCTGGTCGGGGATGTCGTCGCTGGCCTGCGCGACGCCAGTTCCGGCTTCGACCGTTCCGCCGCTACCATCGAGGACAATCTGTCGCGCGTGCAGGGGCTGCTCGGGCGGGTTGATGGCAAACGCCTGGAGCAGGAGTTTGTCGGCATGGCCGATGCGCTGCGCGTGGAGGTCAATACCCGGCGCGAGGAATTGCAGCGCCAGGTCGAAGACATGCAGCAACGCGTGCGGCAAGCCGAGGCCGCCCGCGCCGACGCGGAAGCCCATGTCCAGGAACTGCGGCGCTCTCTCGCCGAAATGCGCAATGCCATGGAAGAAACCCGTCAGCGCATGCAGATCGACCCGCTGACCAAGATCTACAACCGCGGCGCCTTCGACACTACCCTGAACAGCCATGTCGAGTTTGCCCAGGCCAGTGACCAGCCACTGGTGCTCATCCTGTTCGATCTCGATCACTTCAAGAAGGTCAATGACGAGCATGGCCACATGAACGGGGATCGGGTGCTGAAGGCCTTTGCGGATCTGCTGACCCGTTCGTTCCTGCGTGCCGATGACTTCGTCGCCCGCTTCGGTGGCGAGGAGTTCGCCGTGCTGCTGTTCGTCAATAACCCCGAAGTGGTTCCCAAGCTGCTGGGCAACCTGCTGCAGCGGCTACGCGATCTGCGGCTGCCGGCATTGGGCCCGCGTGGGCGCCTGACCTGCTCCGCGGGCTACGCGGTACTGGCCGACGGGGAGAGCCACGAATCGTTTTTCAAGCGTGCCGACGTGGCGCTTTACAGCGCCAAGAACGGCGGCCGGGATCGTTTCGTCGCTGCGCACTGAAGCGGCGATCCAAGGCCCATTTGCGGACCAAGGCGCATTTGCCGATCCAGATCGGCATCGGCACAAATCGGCACGCCTTGATCTCGTCTTGGCTGTCTCGCGTGGAGCAGTGATCCGCAACCCGCGGCAACATGGCCCCAGCTCCCGCCCGCCAATGGACCGCCTGACGGCAGATTTCCAGGCGCCGGATTTTCACCGACGGATTTTCACCTTGACGCCGGTCGGGCCGCGACGCTATGGTTTCCGCGCCTGCTGGCGCGAATGATGCCGGCGGGCCCCGCCGGTGGGCGCAAACAGCGCGCGCTGGGCATCTCTGGAGGCACAACCCTGCCGTCCGGCGCAAGCGAATAGCCGATCCAGGCGCTTGCGGTGCAATTTCGGGCTTCCGCCCCGGATGATGTCCTCGCCATTGTGTTGCCGTCCGCTTCCCGTCGGGAGGTGGCGAACCTCCGTGTTCGCCGACCAGGACCTGCATCGATCGAGGATCTTCGAGTGGAACTGCTGTCCGGTGGCGAGGCCACCATCCGCGCGCTGCGCGATTCCGGCGTCAAGCATCTCTGGGGCTACCCGGGCGGTGCGGCGCTGCACAT
>DASUDS010000115.1:0-23401 GCA_036275455.1 Porticoccaceae bacterium | reverse complement strand
TGTGCGAAGACACCGGCGTGATCGGCACCAAGTTCTACGTCATGGAGGCGATCGAGGGGCGGATCTTCGCGCGGCCCATGATGGAGGAGGCCCCGCGCGAGCAGCGCCGTGCCCTGTGGCGCGATCTGGTGCGGGTGCTGGCCGCATTGCACGCGGTGGACTACCAGGCGGTGGGGCTCGGCGACTTCGGCCGCCCTGGCAACTACTACGAGCGCCAGGTGGCGCGCTGGGCCAAGCAGTACGCCGCCGCCAGAACCGAGCACATCGAGAGCATGGAGCGGCTGCTGGAATGGGTGCCGACGCACATTCCGCCCAGCGACCGCACCTGTATCGCCCACGGTGACTACCGGGTGCAGAACATCATGTTCCATCCCACCGAGCCGCGGGTGGTGGCGGTACTGGACTGGGAGCTGGCCACGCTTGGCGATCCGCTCGCCGATCTCGGCTACCTGTGCATGGAACACAACGCCGATTTCTACGGCGAGGTCAGCCTGCGCCGCCCGGCCGCGGAGCTGGCCGAGTTGGGCGTGCCCACCCAGGAGGAGATCGTCGCCTGGTATTGCGCGGACGTGGGCCGCGAGCGCATCGACCACTGGGAGTTCTACGTCGCCTACAACCTGTTCCGCTCCGGCGCCATCGTGCAGGGCGTCTACAAGCGCGGTCTCGACGGCAACGCCAGCTCCGCCAAGGCGCTGGAATACAAGGACGAGTGCCGCAACCGGGTCGATCGCGCCTGGGCGATCGCCCAGCGCATGGACGGCCGTTGACCGCGTGGTGACTGTTGGGCGCCCGCTGCGCTGCCTGTATCCGGAATCCGCCAACCGGGCGCTGCGCGGCCTCTACCTCGATGCCCGCTGGCGTGAGGCCGCAGTGCCCGGAGCGAGCGGTTGTTTCGTCTACGCCAATTTCGTGGCGAGCCTCGACGGCCGCATTGCGGTTGAGCGCGATCCGGGTGGGCCGCTCGGGGTGCCGGAGAGCATCGCCAATCCCCGCGATTGGCGCCTGTATCTGGAGCTTGCCGCGCAGGCGGACGTGCTGCTGGTCAGCGGCCGCTACGTGCGTGAACTGGCGGTGGGGACCGCACAGGCGGGCTTTGCCCTGGGCGACGATGCTCCCCCCGATCTGCTCGCCTTTCGCGCCCATCTGGGGTTGCCGCCCCGGCCCGCGCTCGCGGTGCTGAGTGCGAGCCTGGACCTGCCCGCCGCGCCGCTGGCCGCAGCCTGTGCCCAGCGCCGGGTGCTGGTGGTCACCGGCGCCGACGCCGATGGTGCGCGCCGCCGTGCGCTGGAGGCGGATGGTTGCGAGGTGCTGGTCGTCGGTCAACGGAAGGTGGAGGCCGAGCGGCTGTTGCCGGCGCTGGCGGCGCGTGGCCTGCGCTACGCCTATGCCATCGCCGGTCCCGAGGTGCTGCGTACGCTGGTCGCCGCAGGGTGCCTGGACCGCCTCTACCTGACCACGGTGTTGCGCCTGCTGGGCGGCGATCGCATCGCCACCCTGATGGCGGGTGATCCACTGCTGCCGGCCGCCGAGTTCGCGCTGCGCGAGGCCTGGCTGGATCAGGGGGAAGGCGTGGCGCCGTCCCAGTTGCTACAGGTTTTCGACCGGGCACCGCCGCCGGCGCGGTTACCCCGATGAAGATCGCGGTGGTCCACGACTGGTTGAGTCAGCTTGCCGGCGCCGAGCGGGTGCTCGAGCAGATCCTGCTGCTCTACCCGGACGCGGTGCTGTTTGCGTTGGTGGATGCGGTGCCGCCCGCGCAGCGGGGTTTTCTCACCAATCGCGAAGTGCGGACCACCTTCTTGCAGAAAGTGCCCCTGGCACGGCGCCACTACCGCCATTTTCTGCCCCTGATGCCGTTGGCGATCGAGCAGCTCGATCTGTCGGGCTTCGACCTGATAATTTCCAGCAGCCACGCGGTGGCCAAGGGTGTGCTCACCGGCCCCGATCAGCTGCACATCAGCTATATCCATTCACCGATGCGTTACGCCTGGGACCAGCAGCATCAGTATCTGCGCCAGCACGGACTGGAACGGGGCCCGCTGAGCTGGCTGGTGCGCTGGCAGTTGCACCGGCTGCGGCTGTGGGATCGCAGCACGGCCAACGGCATCGATCGGATGGTGGCCAACTCGGCGTTCATTGCCGGCCGGATTCGCAAGATCTACCGCCGCGAGGCGACGGTGATCCATCCCCCGGTGGACGTCGATACCTTTACACCGGGCGCCACGCGCAGCCGGGAGTTCTATCTGACCGCATCTCGCGCCGTGTCCCAGAAGCGCATCGATCTGATCGTGGATGCCTTTGCGCAGTTGCCGGGGCGGCGCCTGGTGGTGATCGGCGATGGCCCCGAGTTGAAGTCATTGCGCCGGCGGGCTCCCGCCAACGTGACATTTCTGGGGTATCAACCGGCGCCGGTGCTGCGCGACTATCTGCGCGACGCGCGGGCATTCATCTTCGCGGCCGAGGAAGATTTCGGCATCGTCCCGGTGGAGGCGCAAGCCTGTGGTACGCCCGTGATCGCCTTCGGCCGGGGTGGCGTGCGCGAAACCGTGATTCCCCTGGAGGTGGTGACGCCGCTGTCCGCCACGGTGGCCGGTGTCGGCCGGATCGGCAGCGGCGCTGAACCCCAGGCGCCGACCGGGGTGTTTTTCGAGCGCCAGGACAGCACCGCACTGCTTGCTGCCCTGCACCACTTCGAAGCCGAGGAGCATCGCTTCGACAGTGCCGTCATCCGCGCCCAGGCCGAACGCTTTTCCACCCAAAGGTTTCGGGAAGAGCTGGCGACGCTGGTGACGCGGAGCTGGGATCGACGACAGGAGAACTGCTCCGATCTGCCGGGATAAAAGCCCGATGACACAAGTTGGTGACGGTGGCGATCCCCCGGGCCCCGGCGCAAATATCGCCAAGGAACGTTTCCGCCGGGTCATGGTCTGCCCTTTGCAGTGACCGGCGGCTAGAATGCCGCCTTTGCGCCGACGGGCGGCAGGTGGTGGGCCGGGGTGGCGTTGGCTGGCGAGTTGGAAGAGTGGATGGCGCCGCGGGTTTGCATCGTTACGCTCAATTGGCGGGGAGTCGAGGACACGCTGGGGTGTCTGGCGTCCCTGACTGGGCTCAATTATCCGAATTGCCATGTCGTGGTCGTGGACAACGGCTCCGGCGACGACTCGGTGGTGCGCATCGCGGAATGCTATCCGGACGTCGACCTCGTCGAAACCGGGGCCAATCTCGGCTTTTCCGGGGGCTGCAATGTCGGGATCCGGCGCGCGCTGGACAAGGGTGCCGACTACATCTGGCTGCTCAACAGCGACACCCGCGTAGATCCTGCCGCGCTTGCCGCGATGGTGGCCCTGGCCGAGCGCGATCCGCGGCTCGGCGCGGTGGGTTCGGTGATCTGCGATCAAGCCGATCCGCGCCAAGTCCTGGCCTGGGGCGGCGGCTGGGTGGATCTGCGCCGCGGCCGTTCGGCCCATGCGCTGGGGCCGGTTGCCGACGCCGCGCTCGACTATCTGACCGGGGCCAGCATGCTGCTGCGTGCGCGGGCTCTCGCCGAGATCGGCCTGCTCGACGAGCGCTTCTTCCTGTATTGGGAGGAAACCGATCTGTGTTTTCGCTTGCGCGCGCATGGCTGGCAGCTCGGCGTGGCGGCGGACAGCCGGGTCTGGCACCGCGCACCCGGCGCTTCGCGCCGCCGGTTGCGCCAGAAGGATCGCCACTTCAACGAATCGGCGGTCCGCTTTCTGTTTCGTTATGCCGCGCACCCGTGGCGTGCCACCCTGATGGGCAGTGGGCTGCGGTTTGGCAAACGCCTGCTGCGTGGCGAGTTGGGTCGCGCACGCGCGGTGGTTCGCGGAACCTTCGCCGGGTTGCGCCAACGCCAGTCCTGATCGGGGTGGCTGTACCGACGGGGGTGATTCCCTCTCCGGATGACCGCTTCTCACCGGCTGACAACCTCTCACCGAATGACAATCCCTCGCTGTGGTGGCGCGAGGCGCTGGAAGCCCCTGGGTGGAAGTAATGCTGCTGGCGCCGGAGTCGCCCGGTAGCTGTGGGGTGCTGGACTACAGTCGCCGCCTCGCCGCGGCGCTGAAGGAACAGGGCGTCGCGGTGACGCTTGCCCGCGGTATCCGCAACGACCGGCTGTCACTGCGCGAGCTGAGGGCAGAGCTCCGCGCTCGCCGGCCGGAGTTGTTGCACATTCAGTATCCGATGGCGCGTTACGGTGCCTCCCTGCTGCCGCTGGTGGCGGCCTGGCTTCCCGGCATGCGCACGCTGGTCACCCTGCACGAGTTTTCCCAGGCGCACCCGCTGCGGCGGGTGGCGGCGCTCGCGTTCAGTCGCGCCGCCCTGGTGTTCACCACCGAACAGGAAGAACAGGCGTATCGGCGCTGGTATCCCTGGAGTAGGGGGCGGACGCAGGTGATCCCGCTCGGCTCCAACATTCCCTGGCTCGCGGATGGCGGCAAACGGGATCTCGATGCGGTGTGCTATTTCGGTCAGCTCCGGCCGCAACGGGGTCTGGAGGCGTTCATCGAGCTGGCCCGGCTGGCGCAGCGGCAGGCGCCGCAGCTGCGCTTCCAGGTGCTGGGCGCGGTACCGGCCGGCCGCGAGGATTATTGCCGAGCGTTGCGGGAGTCGGCTGCCGATCTGCGCCAGCTGGGCTGGGCGCTGGAGAGCGGTGACGCTGCGGTTGCCCAGCGGTTGGCGGCGACGGGATTTGTCTACCTGCCCTATCCGGATGGTGCTTCGGGACGGCGCGGCAGCCTGCTCGCGGCGTTGGGCAATGGCGCGTTGGTCATTACCACGCGGGGAGCGCAGACGCCCCCTGAATTGTCGGGCGCGGTGCGGTTTGCGAATAGTCCGGTCGACGCACTGGCCGAGATCGCAACCCTGCGCGGTGATCCTGAGGCGCAGAACAGACAGCGGGCTGCCGCTCGCGCCTGGTCGCGAGTTCACCAATGGAGCGCCATTGCAGATGCCCACCGGCTGCTCTATCGGCGCCTGACCGCAGATGCATCCTGTTCCGAGGAGTGATGGAGTGATGGAGTGATGGAGTGATGGAGTGATGGAGTGATGGAGTGATGGAGTGATGGAGTGATGGAGTGATGAAAGCGACAATCACTGCGCTGGCGCAGCGCATTCTGGTCACCGGTGGCGCCGGTTTCATCGGCTCGGCACTGGTGCGGCTGCTGCTGGCCGAGACCGATGCCCAGGTGGCCAATCTCGACAAGCTCACCTATGCCGGCAACCCGGAATCGCTGGCCGATGCCGTCGCCCAGGCCGGGACGCGGTACCACTTCTACCCGGTGGATATCTGCGACCGCGCCGCAGTGCGCGCGGCGCTGGCCGAATTTCGCCCGGATGCGGTGATGCATCTGGCCGCGGAGAGCCACGTGGATCGCTCCATCGATGGCCCGGAAGCCTTTCTGACCACCAATGTGCTGGGTACCGGAACCCTGCTGGAGGCGGTGCGGGAATACTGGCGCGAACTGGATGCGATCGATCGCGAGGCCTTTCGCTTTCACCACATTTCCACCGACGAGGTCTTCGGAGATCTCGACGCGGACGCACCACCGTTCTGCGAAACCACGCCCTATGCACCCAATTCACCCTATGCCGCCAGCAAGGCGGGCAGCGATCACCTGGTGCGGGCCTGGGGGCGGACCTATGGCTTGCCGGTGGTGCTGAGCAATTGCTCCAACAATTACGGGCCGCGGCAGTTTCCGGAAAAGCTGATTCCCCACATCGTGCTCAACGCGCTGGCTGGCCGGCCGCTGCCGGTGTACGGCGATGGCGCCCAGGTGCGCGATTGGCTCCATGTCGAGGATCACGTCCGCGCCTTGCTGCTGGTCCTGGGTCGCGGCCGGGTGGGCGAGACCTATGTGATCGGCGGTGGCAACGAGCAGTCCAACCTCGCCGTGGTGGAGACCATCTGCGAGTTGCTGGAAGATCTCGCGCCGGAAAAACCCGCGGGCATCGCGCGCTATCGGGAGCTGATCACCTTCGTGCGCGATCGCCCTGGTCACGACCGACGCTATGCCATCGACGCCAGCAAGATCCGTGGTGAACTGGGCTGGCGTCCGCAAGAGACCTTTGCCAGCGGGCTGCGCAAGACGCTCGTCTGGTATCTGGAGCACCGCGACTGGTGGCAGCGGGTGCTCTCGGGTGCCTATCGTCTGGAGCGGCTGGGGGCCAGTGAATCCGGGCGGGAAACAACACGGATCGACACGCGTGTTTCCTGAACCGAGACGCCTTGTGGATGATGGAGACGCCTCGCGAATCGAGAGGCTTCACGGATCGAGGCTTCACGGATCGAGGCTTCACGGATGGAGAGGCTTCACGGATCAGAGACTTGATGCAATGGAGCAGATGTCATGAATAGAGAGGTTTCATGAACGACTACAAGGGAATTGTCCTGGCCGGCGGCAACGGTACCCGCCTGCATCCGATCACCCTCGGCGTGTCCAAGCAGATGCTGCCGGTATACGACAAGCCGATGCTCTACTACCCCCTGTCGGTGCTGATGCTGGCGGGCATTCGCGACATCCTGATCATCTCCACGCCCGCCGATCTGCCCGGATTCCAGCGCATGATGGGCGACGGTTCCCGGTTCGGTGTGCAGCTCCGCTATGCCGAGCAGCCGCGCGCCGATGGCCTTGCCCAGGCCTTTCTGATCGGCGCGGAATTCATTGGCGATGACCGCGTCTGTCTGGTGCTTGGCGACAATATTTTCTATGGACACCACTTTTCCGACACCTTGCGCAGCGCGGTGTCGCGGCAGGCTGGCGCCACCATCTTCGGTTACCACGTCACCAATCCCGAGCGCTTCGGGGTGGTCGAATTCGATCACCAGCGGCGGGCGGTGAGCATCGAGGAGAAGCCGGCGCGACCGAAATCCCATTACGCGGTACCCGGGCTCTATTTCTACGACAACGACGTGATCGACATCGCCGGGACCATCCGGCCGTCCGCGCGCGGCGAACTCGAAATCACCGACGTCAATCGCGCCTATCTGGAGCGTGGCGATCTGCATGTCGAACTGCTCGGCCGCGGCTTTGCCTGGCTGGACACCGGTACCCATGAGAGCCTGCTCGAGGCCGGCATGTTCGTGCAGGCCGTCGAGCACCGGCAGGGGCTCAAGATCGCCTGTCTGGAAGAGATCGGCTATCGCAACCGGTGGTTGACCCGGGAACAGCTCCGGGACGAAGGACGCGCGCTGGCGAAAACGGGCTATGGGCAGTATCTGTTGAGTCTGGCCGAGGAGGAGCACGATACATGGATGTGATCGCCACTGCGCTGCCCGGGGTGTTGCTGATTCGACCACGGGTGTTCGGTGACGAGCGCGGGTTCTTTCTGGAGACCTTCAGCGCCCAGCGCTATCGCGACGCCGCCGGTATCGCGCTGCCGTTCGTGCAGGACAATCACTCGCGCTCTGCGCGGGGTGTGCTGCGCGGCCTCCACTTTCAACGCACCAGACCCCAGGGCAAACTGGTCAGCGTCGTGCGTGGACGGGTGTTCGACGTGGCCGTGGACATCGATCCCGAATCGCCCACCTGTGGCCAGCATGTCGGCGTCGAGCTCAGCGACGCGAACCACCTCCAGCTGTGGATTCCGCCCGGCTATGCCCATGGCTTCTGCGTGCTCAGCGAAACCGTCGATTTCGTCTACAAGTGCACCGATTACTACCTCCCCGAGGACGAGGCCGGGCTGGCCTGGAATTGCCCGCGGGTGGCGATCGACTGGCCCCTCGGCGATCCCGCGCTATCGGCCAAGGATCGCGCCTGGCCCGGTCTCGACCAGCTGCTGCGCGCGCGATGAGCGGGCGGCCGTTGGCATCCGTGCTGATTACCGGCGGCGATGGCCAGCTGGGGCAGGCGTTGCGCAAGCTGATGCCCGAGGCGGCGGCGGCCGGGCTGTGCCTGCTGCCGGTGGGGCGCGACGAATTCGACATCACCGCTGTCGATAGCGTGGCACGGGGGCTGGATGCGCGCCCGGTGGCCGCAGTGATCAATGCCGCAGCTTATACGGCGGTGGATCGTGCGGAAGCCGAGCCCGAGACAGCCGAGTGCATCAACGCCACGGGGCCGCGGATTCTGGCCGCCGCCTGCGGTGAGCGCGGCATCGGGTTGGTGCAGGTTTCCACCGACTACGTGTTCGATGGCTGCAAGGGCGCCCCCTATGGCGAGACCGATGCACCGAATCCGCTGGGGGTGTACGGGCGTACCAAGCTGGCCGGCGAGGCGGCGGCGCTGACCGTCCCCGGTGCGATCGTGCTGCGCACCGGCTGGGTATTCAGCGAGTTCGGCAACAATTTTCTCCGCACCATGCTGCGCCTGGGCGCCGAACGCGAAGCGATCTCGGTGGTGGCCGATCAGCTTGGCGGCCCGACCTATGCCCCGGCGATCGCCAAGGTGCTGGTGCGCATGCTGGTACGTCGCATGCAGGGTCGGGCGCTGCCCGGGGGTGTCTATCACCTTGGCGGCGCACCAGCGGTTAGCTGGCGCGATTTTGCCGTCGCCATCTTTGCGAAAGCGCGTGAACAGGGCGTGCTGGACAAGGTTCCCCGGGTGCTGCCGATCACCACGGCGCAATATGCCGCCGCCGCGCCGCGTCCGGCGGACGCCCGCATGGACTGCACGAAGCTCGCAAGGGCGCTCGGCCCCCTGGAGAACGATTGGCGGCAAGGCCTTGGTGAGGCGCTTGACGCCCTGCGAAGCGGGTGAGGCCCGGTTCCGGGCGTCGATCCGCGCTCAGACGTTGGCCAGCTCCTGCAGGCCGTCGAGATCGAGGATCTCGATCTCTTTCTTGTCTACTTTGAGCAGGCGTTGCTTCTGGAAGCGGCCGAAGATCCGGCTCACGGTTTCCACGGTCAAGCCCAGGTAGTTGCCAATGTCGGCGCGCGACATCGGCAGGCGGAAACGTAGTCCGGACAGGCTGCGCTGGGCATTGCGTGAGGAGATGCTGAGCAGCAGCGTCGCCAGGCGCTCGTCGGCGCTGTTCTTGCCGATCAGGGCCACCAGGCGCTGGTCGTTGATGATTTCGCGGCTCATCAACTGGAAGAAATGCCGTTGCAGGCTGGGCAGGGTGAGGCTCAGATCCTCGAGCCGGTTGAACGGGATTTCGCACACCGACGAGGTTTCCAGGGCGATGGCGGAGCTGATGTGGTGGGTGTGGGCGATGCCGTCCATGCCGAAGATCTCGCCCGGCAGATAGAACCCCGTTACCTGCTCCACGCCCTGGTCGTTGACCGCGAAGGTCTTGATGGCACCGCTGCGCACGGCATAGACCGAGCGGAAATCGATGCCGGCGCGGTAGATGTATTCATCGCGCTGAAACGGCCGCCCGCGCTGCACGATGCGATCCAGCTGATCGATCTGATCAAGCTCGAGCGCGAGAGGCAGGCAGAGCGCCTTCATGCGGCAATCGCCACAATTCACGTTGGGGCGATGGGGGCAAGGGTTAGACATCGGGATGGCGGGCGACATGAGATTGGGCAAGATGATCTCCCCAGCGGGCTCGGGTTTGCAAGTGGCGGATGATGGCGCTCAGGCGCACGATACCCTCCGGCGTCAGGCGCGAGTTGGTGGTGCCGGCAGTGAGTCCGTCGGCGAGCAGCTTCGCGGCCAGTGCCGGTTCCGCATCGCGCGGCAGCTCCAGGCGGCAGAGCAGGGACTGCGTGGTGTGCAATGACGCCATGCCTGCGCTGGGCTGGCATTCGTTGGGCCGATATTCGTTGTGTTGATGTTCGTTGTGTTGATGTTCGTTGTGCCGATCTTGGTTGTGCTGATATTCGTTGTGCTGATGTTCGTTGGACAGGCAGTAGAGCGTCTTGTCCGGCAGTTGCCGGATTTCCAGCGCCTGGCGGTAGGCGGCGGCGGATTCGGTGGTTCGGTAGTAGCACGGATGGCAGTAGCCGAAGGCACCGATGCCCAGCCCGAGCCACAGCCGCCCGGCGACGGGTTGCGGCCCCCATGGCGTGAAATGTGCCGCAGCGCGGAACCCCGCCGTCTGCAGGGCGCTGTCCGGGGGCACGAAGAAGGCGTTGCCGTAGGAGCGCCATCCGTCCCCAGTCATGCCAGCTATGGCGAGCGCGAGCAATTCTCCCGTTTCGCGGCGCTCGCTCAGGGCGCCAGGGCCGGCCTGCTCCGGATCGATCAGTTCGATGCTCAGGGCCGGGGTGCGGCGGATCGCCTGCAACAGGCGCAGCAGATAGCGGTGATGGGAGCGCGAACCGAAGCGGATCTCGTAATGCACGCCGAGCGTCGGGAAGTCCATGAACTGTTCGAGAACCCCATGGAGTTTCGCCAGGCTGCGCTCGTCGCTGCCGAGGGTGGCGTCGATGCGCAGGCCGATGCGGTTGAAGCCGAGTCCGGTGAGCAAGGCGAGGCGTTCGGAGTTGAGCGCGGCGGAAGGCAGATCCAGACCGCGAATCGCCGTCATCGCCGCGAGGGGAAATCTGGCATTGAGACGAAACACCAGTTCGGTGACCGCTTCCGGCGAGAACTGCCGCGACGGGCTGCCGCGGAGCCACAGGCTCGATACTGGCAGCGACCCGGGCAGCAGCGCGTGAACCAGCTCGGCTTCCTGGCAGAGGAGGCCGACATAGCCATCGATGGTTTCCGCGGGGCACTGGATGTTGATGCCGAGCGCTTCCCCGCGCAGCGTGCGGAAGCGCTGGTGGCCGCCGCGCGGCACGGCCTGGATATCGCGATACCAGGGCAGCACGCTGGTGTGAAAACTGCTCGGCGCGGCCGGGATCGCGCGCAGCGGTGGCTGCATGGCGGGATGCTTCTGTCGCTGTTCGCCGAGCATGGCAGTGAGGTGTAAACCGGTTGCAAATCAAGGTCGTGTCACTGTGAAAGTTTGATCTCGCCAGCGCCATGACCTGTATCAAGCTGGTTGGCGGGCGCAGGAAGGTTTGCGGATACACTGGTGGCGGATGTGCGAGGAGAAAGACCGATGCAACGGCTCCTGGTGGTGATTACCGATGTGCAGGGTGCGCAACAGGTGGTGGTGCGTGCGCGGCAGCTCGCGGCGCAGTTCCACGCCGAGCTGCTCTTGGTGCGCCCGGTGCAGGCGCAACTCGGCGAATGGCAGAGGTTCCTCCCTGCCGGCAATTTCGCGCGGTTGCGCGACGACATCCTGGACGCCGAGCGGCAACAGTTCAGCGCCATCCGCGGGCAGGATCCCGGGGAAGTGCTGTGGTGCGAGCGCGTCTACCGCGCGGTGGTGGACAAGGCCACGGACTGGGGCGCCGACCTGATTCTGATGCAGTCCAGCCGCCAGGGCGTCCTGGAATCGCTGCTCCAGCACGCCGACGACTGGCACCTGCTGCGTGAGGCGCCATGCCCGGTGTTGCTCCTGCCCCGCGTGGCAAACCCGATCACCGAAGTGATCGCCGCCGTCGATGCGCTCGCGGAAGGCCCGGAGCAGGAGCTGCTCGCCGAGCGGGTGCTGGATCTGGCCAGCGCTTTTGCCCATGCCCACGCGCTGCCCCTGACGGTGGTCACGGTGGTGACGGACCCGGCACTGATCTACGCCAGCCCGGTTGCGGTTCCCCTCGGCAGCGACCTGATTGGCGAATTGACCGCGCGCGCGCGCCAGGCGCAGCAGGAGCTGCTCCAGCGGATCGGTCTCCAGGCCGATGCCGTGCGGGTGGCAACCGGACGGGTCGAAGAGGTACTTGCCGATCTCGCCGCGACCGGTCTCCTGGTGATCGGCAGCGCTGCCAACAAGGGTCTCAAGGGCCTGGTGCTCGGCAATACCGCGGAGCGCATTCTCCATCGCATCGCGACGGAGATGCTGGTGGTCAATTGAGTCGCCGGGCAATGGCCGCGCGGCTGTACCGGCTTCAGGTTGAGCGCAGGCGGGCGAAGAACTCGGGAACGATGCGGGTGGCGGGGCCGTAGTGGCCTTCCGTGAACAGCGATGCGCCCTCGGAAGGCTCCAGATTGAGTTCCACCGTGGTGATGCCGCGCCGGTTGGCCAGCTCGACGAAGCCGGCGGCGGGGTAGACGTTTCCCGAAGTGCCGATGGAAACGAACAGGTCGCACTGCGCTAGGCGCAGGTGAATCTCGTCCATGTGGAAGGGCATCTCGCCGAACCAGACGATGTGCGGCCGCACCCGTCCGGCGGCCATGCACCAGGGGCATTGCGTGCCGAGGCCCAGATCTTCGCCGCTGGCGTACACCTCGTGGCAGCGCTGGCAGCGCACCTTGTCGAGTTCGCCGTGCATGTGGCGCAGCGCCTGGCTGCCCGCGCGCTCGTGGAGGTTGTCGACGTTCTGGGTGACCAGCAGAAACTCGCCGCAATGGTCGCGCTCGAACTCGGCCAGCGCGAGATGGGCAGCGTTGGGCTCGATGCCCGCACGCCGCAGTTCACGGCGGCGGTCGTTGTAGAAGCTCAGCACCTTGCGCGGATCCCGCACATAAGCCTCGAAGGTGGCGACTTCCTCGATGTCGTGGCCTTCCCACAGACCGCCGCCACCGCGAAAGGTCTGGATGCCGGATTCCGCGGAGATGCCCGCACCGGTGAGAACCATGATCGAAGAATAGCGGCGCATGGCGGGTGCTGAGGGGCGACGTGGAGGAGTACCCATGGTAGCAGGGGGCGGCGATGCTCGGCATAGGCGTCCCTGGCTCCGGAGGTTCGCGATGCGCCAGATCAAGCTCTTGGGGGTTTGTCAAAAATTTCATAACGCATTGATTTTTAAGATCATAAATTTCTTGACGAGGATGCTAGTTGGTCTTAGGGTGCGCGCGTGATCGCACCTGCGGTCACCCGTCCCGGTACGGATTGGCTGCCGGGATCATCGTGAGGAAACCAGAGCATGGGTGAAACAGATATCGATCCCAGCAGTACGGACAGCCAGGACGATTTGTTTCATAGCGCGCAAGACAAGCGCAAGGTGGTCATCGACATGGAAGCCCGGCGCAGGCTCGAAGATCGGCTCGAACAGCGCCGTCTGGAAAAGTTGATCAGGGATTACGATTTCGATCTCGATCGCAACGGCGACTAGCGGGCGTCGCCGTTTCGGCCGCGACGGCCCCTATCCCGCGCGAGGCCGCGGCACTCGCCTTGCGGCCCGTTGGCGATGCGGCATAATGCCGGCGGTCCGTTCAGGTGTCTTTGTTTGGTCCCGTCCCCGCCCTTGCTCCAATTTCGCGAGCTGCGTTACGAGCGCAATGACCAGCCCCTGTTCGACGCGGTGAGCGGCGAGGTTCATGGCAGCGAAATCCTGCAAATCGCCGGCGCCAACGGGGCCGGCAAGACCACCCTGCTGCGCATTCTGGCCACGATCCTGACCCCGGCCACCGGCGCGCTGCATTGGCGCGGCGCGGCGCTGCCCGAGGCCCGCGTGCGTTATCTGGCCGATCTGGTGTTTCTCGGGCACGCCACCGGACTCAAGCCGGGCTTGTCGCCGCGCGAAAACCTGTGCTGGCTGGCGGGACTGTTTCCCCAGCGCAACAATGCCGAGGTGGCTCTCGCCGCCGTGGGTCTGGCAGAGTGGATCGATACGCCCTGCGCGCAGCTCTCCGCGGGCATGCAGCGCCGGGTGGCGCTGGCGCGACTGGCGTTGACGGATGCAGCGCTGTGGATTCTCGACGAGCCCCTGACCGCCATCGATCGCGACGGCGTGGCGCTGGTCGAGGCGATGTTCCAGCGACATCTGCAAGCCGGAGGAGCGATCATCTTCAGCAGTCACCAGGCCCTCGACCTGCCGGGAGTGAAACGCCTTGCGCTCGGAGCCTGATGCTTTCCCTATTGAGGGAGATGCTCGCCCTGTCGAGGCGGATACTCTCCCTGTCGAGGCAGATGCTTGCCCTGTCGAGGCGGGTGCTCTCCGCATCGAGGCGGACGCGCCCCGCATCGAGCCTGACGCCTTGCATCCGGGGTTCGGCGCCTTGCCGTTGCCCGGCCTCTGGACCGCTTTCGCGGCGCTGTTGCGCCGCGATCTGCTGCTCGCCTGGCGGTGCCGCGCCGAGGTCGCCAATCCCCTGCTGTTCTTCGCCATGATCGCCGCCCTGGTGCCGCTGGCCGTGGGGCCAGAGCCTGGCTTGCTTGCACGGCTGGCGCCGGGAATGCTGTGGATTCTCGCCCTGCTGGGTACCATGCTCGCCGCCGATACGCTGTTTCGCGAGGATTTCGTCGATGGCTCCCTGGAACAGTTGGTGCTTTCGCCGCAGCCGCTGTGGCTGCTGGTGCTGGCGCGGGTCATGGCGCACTGGCTGGTGACCGGGGTGCCGATCACGCTGCTGTCACCCCTGCTCGCCACTTGGCTGGCGCTGCCCGCGAGTGGCGTGCCGATCCTGGTCGCCGGGCTGGCGCTGGGTACGCTGACGTTCTGCCTGTTCGCTGCCGTGGGCGGTGCGCTGACGGTGGCACTCGGGGCCGGCAATCTGCTGCGGCCGCTGCTGGTGCTGCCGCTCTATGTGCCGGTGCTGATCTTCGGCACTGCCGCGGTGGCGCGCGTGGTGGCGGGCGGTGACGGCAGCGCACCGCTGGCGCTGCTGGCGGCGATCACGGCCACGACCCTGGCGATCACGCCGCTTGCCACGGCAGCGGCACTGCGGGTGGGCATCGATGGCTGAGCGCCGCTGGCAATGGTTTCACCGCCTGGCTTCGCCGCCGGGCTTCTATGGCGGCAGTGGCCGCTGGCTCCCCTGGCTGGCCGGCAGCAGCGTGATATTGCTCGTCGTCGGCATGGTCTGGGGGCTCCTCTACGCGCCGCCGGATGCGCGCCAGGGCGACAGTTACCGGATCATCTTCCTGCACGTGCCGGCGTCGTTTCTGGCGTTGGCCGGTTACTACGTGATGGCCGTGGCCGGTGCCATTCATCTGATCTGGCGGATCAAGCTCGCGGATATCGTGATGAGCGGCGCCGCCCCCCTGGGCGCCGCGCTGACCTTTCTGGCGCTGTTCAGCGGCGCGCTCTGGGGCAAGCCGACCTGGGGTACCTACTGGGTCTGGGACGCGCGCATCACCTCGATGCTGGTGCTGCTGTTCCTGTATCTGGGGGTGGTGGCCCTGCGCCAGGCCTATGCCAACCGCGAGACGGCCGGGCGCGCCTGCGCGGTGCTGGCCCTGGTGGGCACGGTGAACATTCCGATCATCTACAAGTCGGTGGACTGGTGGTACAGCCTGCACCAGCCCGCCACCATCCGCCTGACCGCGGCGCCGAGCATGCACCCGGCCATGTTCCAGCCGCTGCTGGTGATGATCCTGGCCTTCTATCTGTTCTATGCCTGGGTACTGGTGCTGAATGTCCGCGCCGAGATCCTGGTGCGTGAGCGCCGCGCGAGCTGGGTACGCGAGCTGGCCGGCAAGGGGAGATCGGGATGAGTCCGCAATTTCACAGCCTCGGGGAAGCCCTCGCCATGGGTGGCCACGGCGTATATGTGTGGACGGTCTACGGCGTCGCCGCGCTGGTGATGGGCGCGCTGGTGGTGCGCCCGCTGCTGCGCCATGCGCGCCTGCTGGCGGCGCTGCGCGACGCGGCCGCACGCGAGCGGGGGCGCTGATGCATCCGCAGCGCAAGCGCCGGCTGGTTCTGGTGCTGTTCATCGTGGCGCTGAGTTCGCTCGGGGTCGGTCTCGCGGTCTACGCCCTGCGCCAGAATCTGAACCTGTTTTACACCCCGCGGCAGGTGGTCGCCGGCGAGGCTTCGACGCTGGCCCGCATCCGCGTTGGCGGCATGGTGGTGCGCGGCAGTCTGGAGCGCGAGCCGGGATCGCTGGCGGTGCGCTTTCGCCTCACCGATGGCGACCGCGAGCTGTGGGTGCGCTACGAAGGCATCCTCCCCGACCTGTTTGGCGAAGGTGAGGCGGCGGTGGCCGCCGGCCAGCTGCGCCCCGGCCCCCTGCTCGAGGCCGACCAGGTGCTCGCCAAGCACGACGAAAACTACACCCCGCCCGAAGTGGCGGAAGGCATGAAGGCCGGTCATGCGGCCCGCGCCGCGCGCGAGGCGGCGGCAGAGGCAGAGGCGGCGACAGGGGAGGAGGCGGCAAGCCAACCGAACGCCACCGGGGATGCGGCACCTTGATCCCCGAATACGGTCATTTTGCCCTGATTCTTGCCGCCTGCTTGAGCCTGACGCTCGGTCTGGTGCCGCTGCTCGGCACTGTCGGACGCCGGCCGCTGTGGCTTGCGGCGGCGCCGCCGCTGGCGGTGGGCCAACTGACGTTTACCGCCCTCGCGTTCGCGGCGCTGGCGGCGGCGTTCCTGGGCGACGATTTCAGCGTCGCCTATGTCGCCGCCAACTCCAACCGTCTGCTGCCCTGGTTCTACAAGCTGAGTGCGGTCTGGGGTGCGCACGAGGGGTCGCTGCTGCTGTGGGTGCTGGTGCTGTCCGGCTGGACCGCCGCGGTCGCCGGCGCCGGGCGGCGCCTGCCGCCGTTGCTGCTGGCCCGGGTGCTGGCGGTGATGGGGCTGGTGGCGCTGGGCTTTCACCTGTTCCTGCTGCTGACCTCGAACCCCTTTGCGCGGCTGTTACCGCTGCCGCCGGAGGATGGTGGGGATCTCAATCCGCTGTTGCAGGATTTTGGTCTGATCGTGCATCCGCCGCTGCTGTACATGGGCTATGTCGGGCTCGCGGTGCCCTTTGCCTTCGCCATCGCCGCGCTGCTCGCGGGCCGGCTGGACGCCGCCTGGGTGCGCTGGATGCGGCCCTGGACCAATGTCGCCTGGGCGTTTCTGACCCTGGGCATCACGCTCGGCAGCTGGTGGGCCTATTACGAGCTGGGCTGGGGTGGCTGGTGGTTCTGGGATCCGGTCGAGAATGCCTCGCTGATGCCCTGGCTGCTGGCCACGGCGCTGGTGCATTCGCTGGCGGTGACCGAGAAGCGCGGCCTGTTGCGCGGCTGGACCCTGCTGCTCGCCATCTTCGCCTTCGCGCTGAGCCTGCTCGGCACCTTCCTGGTGCGCTCCGGGGTGCTGACCTCGGTGCATGCCTTTGCCGCCGATCCCACCCGCGGCGTCTTCGTGCTCGCCTTTCTGGGCGTGGTGATCGGCGGCTCGCTGCTGCTCTACGGGCTGCGCGCGCCGGCCCTGCCGGCGCAGGCGGGGTTCGGCTGGCGCTCCCGCGAGGCGGCGCTGCTGGCCAACAACGCACTGCTGGTGGTGATCACCGGCGTCGTCCTGCTGGGCACGCTCTATCCGCTGATCGCCGATGTGCTCGGCTGGGGCAGGATTTCGGTGGGGCCACCGTATTTCAACGGCTTCTTCGCTCCCCTTACCCTGGTGCTGGCGCTGCTGCTCGGCATCGGCGCGCTGCTGCAATGGAAGGACACGGCGTTCGCGCGGTTGCGCGGCGCCCTGGGCCTGGGCGCGGTGCTCGCGCTGCCGGCCGGCTTGGTCCTGCCCCGGCTGTGGGGCGACTGGCGCTGGGGCGCGGCAGTGGCGCTGGCCGCGGCCGGCTGGATTCTCGCCCTCACCGGCTGGGATCTGTGGCGCAAGAGCGCGGGTGGCGACACCCGGTGGCGAAATCTGCGGCGTCTGCGCGCCGGCTACTGGGGCATGACGGTCGCCCACCTCGGCGTGGCGCTCGCCATTGCGGGCGCTGGCGTGACCGGCAGTTACAGCGTCGAGCGCGATCTGCGCATGGCGCCGGGTGACCGCCTCGATCTCGCCGGCTGGGAGTTCCGCTTCGCGGGCGTGCGCGAGGTCGCGGGGCCGAACTACCGCAGCGAGGTCGGCACCCTGGCGGTGACCCGGGCGGGACAGCCGGTGACACGCTTGCAGCCGGAGAAACGCCGCTACCTGGGCGGCCAGGTAATGACCGAGGCCGCCATCGACGCCGGCCTGGGGCGCGATCTCTACGTGGCGTTGGGCGAGCCCCTCGATGATGGCGCCTGGTCGGTGCGCGTGCACGTCAAGCCCGGCGTGCGCTGGGTCTGGCTCGGGGGCGTGCTGATCGCGCTGGGCGCGGTGGTGGCGGTCGCCGATCGCCGCTACCGGGCCAAGGCGGTGGCCGCGGCACCCGCCGCGGCGCTGGCGGAAGGCTGAAGTGCGCGAGCGGCTCAAACTGTTTGTTCCGCTGCTCCTGTTCGTGGTGCTGGCGGGGCTGCTGTACCTCGGCCTCGGCCGCGATCCGCGCGCGCTGCCCTCGGCGCTGGTCGATCGCCCGCTGCCCGCATTGCGGCTGGCGGCGCTGGACGAAGGCCGCGTGATGGATGCGGCGGAACTGCGTGGCCAGGCCTGGCTGCTCAATGTCTGGGCGACCTGGTGCGCAGCCTGCCGCGACGAACATCCCTACCTGCTGGAGCTGGCGAGCCAGGGCGTGACCATCGTCGGCCTGGATTACAAGGACGATCCCGGCCGCGCCCGCGACTGGTTGCGGCGCCTCGGCAATCCCTACCGCACGGTGCTGATCGATGCCGATGGCCGCTTCGGTCTGGAACTCGGCGTCTATGGTGCGCCCGAGACCTATCTGATCGACCCGGACGGCGTCGTCCGCTATCGCCACGTCGGCGTGCTCGATGCGGCGGTGTGGCGCGAGCAGATCGAACCGCGGTACCGGCAGTGGGCGCGGCCATGAAGGCACTGCCATGAAGGCACTGCCATGAAGGCACTGCGCCGGACGTTGCTGATTGCGGCGCTGCTGCTCGCCGGCGGCGCCGGGGCGGAAGTCGAGGTGCGCGATTTCACCTCCGAAACCGAGCGCGCCCGCTATCGGGTGCTGATCGACGAGCTGCGCTGCCCGCAGTGCCAGAACCAGAATCTGGCTGCCTCCGACGCGCCCATCGCGCGGGATCTGCGCGAGGAGGTGTTGCGGCTGCTCCGCGAGGGCCGCAGCGATGCCGAGATTCTCGACCACCTGGTGGCGCGCTACGGCGACTTCGTGCGCTACCGGCCGGCCTGGCAGCCCGCCACCTATCTGCTGTGGCTGGCCCCGGGCCTGCTGCTGGCCGTGGCCGCGGTGGCGGTGGTGCTGGTGATTCGCCGCCAGCGGGCGGCGCCCGCCGCCGCCCCGACCCCCGAACAGCGCGCCGCACTGGCGCGCCTGCTGGAACCCGGGAGCGACCGCCACGATGGCTGACTGGACGACACTCGCCGGCTTTGCCCTGTTGCTCGCCGGCGCGCTGGCCTGCGTGCTGTGGCCGCTGTGGCGCCGCAGCGGCGTGGCCGCCAGCCAGGGTTCCGTAACCGCCAATCTGGAAGCATTCCGCGCCCGCGAAAGCGAACTCGGCGAATGGCTCGCGCGCGGCGAACTCGATGCCGCCCAGCACCGCAGCCTGCACGGCGAGGCCGAGCAGCTCCTGGCGCTGGATGTCGCCGCCGCCGGTGGCGCGGTCGGCGCGAGCCGGCCGGGCGGCCGCTGGCTGCTGGGGGTGGCAGGGCTGCTGGTCATGGCGCTCGCCCTGGGTGGCTATTGGCGGCTCGGCGCCGCGCCCGATCTGGCGCTGCGCGCTGCGCTCGCCAATCCCGCCAGCGATATCGACCGGCTGATCGATCAGCTGCGCGGGCGTGTCGCGGCGCGCCCGGACAATGCCACCTATGCGCTGCTGCTGGCGCGATTCGAGCAGCGGCAGGGGCGCATGCCCCAGGCGTTGGCCACCTATGAAGCCCTGCTCGAACGCACGCCCGAGGCAGCAGAGGTGCGCGCCGAATTCGCCCAGGCGCTGTTTCTGGCCGCGGGCAATCAGGTCACCGAGCGCGTGCGCGCGGAGGCCGACCGGGTACTGGCGGCGCAGCCCGACAACGGCGTGGCGCTGGGCCTGCGCGGCATCGGCGCCTTCCAGCGCGCCGCCTATGCGGAGGCCATCGCGGCCTGGCAGCAGGTGCTGGCCACCGCGCCCGCCGCCACCGAGGCCGAGGCGGTAGCCAACGCCATTGCCGCGGCGCGCGCCCGGCTCGGCGCCGCCGCGCCGCCGCCGCTGTTGCGGGTGGCGGTGACCCTGGGGGAGGGCGCAGCGGTGGATCCGGAGACGCCCGTGTTCGTGATCGTGCGCGAGTGGCAGGGCGCGCCGCAGCCGGTGGTGGCGCGCCGCCTCCGCGCCGGCGATCTGCCGGTGGAACTCAGTTTCGAGGCGACTTCCTCGCTCGTGCCGGGCCGGCCGCTGGCTTCGGTCGCCCGGTACGAAGTGCTGGCGCGGCTCGCGCGCAGCGGCACCCCGGAGCCCGGCCCCGACGACCGCGAGGCCCGCGCCGGGCCGTTCGATCAGGCGCCGGAAGGCCGGCTGGTGCGGCTGAACCTCGAACCCTGAGGTGGTGGCGCGGCCCCGCCGGTACCGGCTTCTCCGCGATCCGGGACAGGGACTCCACAGCCCGCAGCGCCGCGCCGCATGCGGTCGAGAAATCCCGGCCGCTCGGGAGACGCGGGATTTTCCATCCGCAAATATTGGGTCGTATAAATCTGCGTCACCTCACAAGATGGGGGTAACTCCCGAATTGCGCTCAACCTTCTTGTCGAGAACACGGGCAATCGTCCCGCGCGTGACGTTCGCCTCATGGCTAAAGATTCAGATGTTCTGGCCGCCTTGCAACAGGCCGCACAACTTCAAGCGGGGATTGGCATCTAGGCCAGCCCGACTCAAGGCGTGCCGGCGCCAAGATTCCTGTCAAAATTAAGTATAGGGATTTGTCCGGTCGCCGCTTCTCAAGCAAAGTTCAGTTCTTTCTTGCAGATGACGCTGGTTTTGCTCAAACGTTTTGGGGCGCAGGTCATCGGCATGAAGGCTAAAAACTCATTCAAGCCGACGCCGCTTCGCGGCTCGGCGTAATTCAGGCGTTATGCATCATCATCTCCGAGCGCCGTGACAAGTGCTTGAGCCGATTGAAGTCGAGACGGAGCGTCGTCCTCTGCGTCAGTGGAAGCCAACCGATCGCGGCCATTCGCCGCGCGCAACGCAGATTCAAGGTCATTCGTACAGTGCACGAGGCCCCGGTTCGAGCCCGGGCGTCGTACCCAATGAGGCCCAACCATTCGCTGCGGGCGCGACGGCTCCGGCGCGGGTTCCACTCAACCTGCCTCCCGTCAGGGCCGCTCGACGCGCCGATCGGTGAGCTTCCTGGCGTTCCTGATGAAGTTGGCGTCGAAGGTCTTCATCGCCTCCTGATCCTTGCTCCGGGCCAGATGGAAGGCATCGGCGAAGTCGAGCCCACCTTCATGCCAGTCGATGATCTGCGCGATGAGTTGCCCGTCGCTTACCGTCACGTTGCGCAGCCCACATACAAGGCGCAGGGCGGTGCATATCTCCGTGGGGGTCAAGTCGAAGGCGGCGCGCAGAACCCATTCGGTCTCGAGGAGGACCGTGTCCGGGATATGGATGTCCTCGGCGGCAAAAAGTCTGTGGCTGGCCTTGCTCTGTGCCGGGTGGTCGTTGATCAGGAGCCGCACCAGCACATTGGTATCAATGGCGATCACGCCACTTCCTCCGCACGTCCTCGATCAGGGCGGCCTTGATCTCTTCGTCGGTTTTCGAGGTCACCCGGCCCTTGAACATGCCAAAGACCTCGGCGAGGTTCGCGGGGGCGAAGGGGGCCTTGGGCTTCAGAAGGAGCCCGTCGCCGGTGTCGATCACCATCAGTTCCAGGCCGGGCTCCCAGCGATGGGTGTTCCGCAAGGCCTTGGGTATGATCACCTGGCCCTTGCTGGAGAGTTTGGTGGTTTCCATGAGGAATCGCCTCGCAAGTAAGACAACGGTAAGACTATGGCGGTCGGGCGGACCTGTCAAACCGGGCAGGCTGCCAACCATTGCTGCGGCCGGGGAGGGGGCATTGCTGGCTGAGGGGTTCTACCCCATTCCCGGGGGCGCCGCCAAACAAGGGACGCCGGTGAAACGGGGAGCCTTCCGCTAGAATTGCGCCCCCTCGCCGCGGAGCCCAGCCATGGCCAGCACCCGACCCGAGAGTCGCGAAGCCTACCAGCACCAGCACCAGCCGGACAAAATCGCCGAGCGCCTGGATCAGGGGCCGGAGTCGCTCTATCTCAAGGATTTCGTCTACGGTGCCGTCGATGGCGCGGTGACCACCTTCGCGGTGGTGGCCGGTGTCGCCGGGGCCGGGCTTGCCCCGGGCGTGATCATCATCCTCGGCTTCGCCAACCTGCTGGCCGACGGCTTCAGCATGGCGATCAGCAACTTTCTGGGCACCCGCGCCGAGAACCAGTACCGCGACCAGGCGCGGCGCCGGGAGCTCGATGAGATTCGCAAATGGCCGGAGGGCGAGCGCGAGGAGATCCGCCAGATTTACGCGCGCAAGGGCTTCGAGGGCGAGCTGCTCGATCGGGTGGTCGAGGTCCTGACCAGCGACGACCAACGCTGGGCCGACGTCATGCTCCAGGAGGAGCACGGCATGGCACTGGCCGGGCACGATGCCGGTCGTGCGGGGCTCGCGACCTTCGCCGCCTTCGCATTGGTGGGCCTGATTCCGTTGCTGCCCTATCTGGTGAACTGGATCGGCCTGGCCACCGTGGCGTCGCCCTTTCTGTGGAGTTCGGTGCTGACCAGCGTGGCTTTCTTCTGGGTCGGCGCGCTCAAGGGGCGCTTCGTCAATCAATCGTGGCTGACCTCAGGCGTGGAAACCCTGGGGATCGGCGGCGTGGCGGCGGCGATGGCCTATGGGGTGGGCGTGTTGCTGGAGGGGCTGGCGGGTTAGTGGCCGTGACTTTCGAGTCGGTTTTAGTCATTGTCCGCTCGGTGGTGGGCTTCTAAGGTGCGATGCTGCGCATTTCGCGCGTGATCTTCGCCCCTCCTTTCAATGACAGGGTGACGCCGCCATGGATTTCCAGCTCAACGAAGCCCAGCACATGATCCTCGCCTACGGCGGGGAGCTCGCCAGGAAATACGATCGCGCGTACTGGATGGAAAACGCCCGCGCGCACCGGTTTCCCGAGGAGATGTACCAGCAGATCGCCGCCGACGGCTTTCTCGGCACCATGGTGCCCGAGGCCTACGGCGGGTCCGGGCTGGGCATGCTGGAGATGCTGCTGTTCCAGGAGGGCCTGGCCAATCACGGCATCCCGCTGCTGAGCCTGGTGATCGGCGCCACCATGACCATGGGTCCGCTCGCGGTACACGGCACCGAGGCGCAGCGCCAGCGCTTTCTGCCCGCGGCCTGCAAGGGTGAGCTGCGCTTCTGCTTTGCGATCACCGAGCCCGACGCGGGCACCAATACCATCCGCATCAGCACCCTGGCCAAGCCCGCCGCCGGGGGCCGATTCCGGCTCTCCGGGCGCAAGACCTACATCACCGATGCCGGCGAATCCGACTATGCCCTGGTGGTGGCACGCACCACGCCGCACACCGAGGTCAAGCGCAAGACCGACGGCTTCACCCTGTTTCTGGTCGATCTCAAGGCCAAGGGCATCGAGATGCACCCGATCCCGGTCAGCGTGGCGCTGCCCGAGGTGCAGTATCAGGTGTTCTTCGACGAAGTGGATCTGGGGCCGGAAAACGTCCTCGGCGAG
>DASUDS010000114.1:0-34161 GCA_036275455.1 Porticoccaceae bacterium | reverse complement strand
GGGGCAATGCCCATGGCCTTGAGGGTGAAATACTTGGCGATGGCGAAATCCTCACAGTCGCCGGCATCGCGACGCAGGAACTCATCCGGGGTCGCCCAGTAGTCCGATTTCTGCCACAGATCCCGATCATCGACGAATTGGGCGCCGTTGAAGAAATCGTTGACGACTTCAAGCCGTTGCGCTTCGCTGAGCCGTTGCGCTTCACTGGTGTCGCTGCCTTGGTGCATCAGCTCCTGCCAGCGCTGCAAGCGCAGTTGCGCCGGATCCGTGGCCACGGGATCGCCGCTCGCGACACCCGCGCACGCAGCCGCGGCCGCCAGCAGGGCGTGCGCGCCCCACCGCCTTGCGCCACGGATACCAGCGCGCGCGGCGTGACCAGCAATGGTGAGGAGGCGGATTTCGTCCATGGCCGGATGCTAGCACCGGGCGGTTTGGCTTCCCGCAATGGCCGCTCGGAACTGTGAAATGGCGCCCAATGTTGTTTTCCGTCGCGACTCCTGGTGCCGGCAGCAGCCCCCAGCCGTGGGCCTGGGCTCCCTGCCCGGTCCCGTTCCGCTCATTGCACGCTTCCGTTGGGTTCAGTTCTGTCGGGCTCAGTTCTGCCGGGTTCGGTTCCGCTGGGCGCGTTGAACCCGATGGTCATTTCGCCTAGTGTTTGCGCGCAGTAGCCAAAGATCTCGCCGCAGCAGGAACCGCCATGAATGACCCGCGCCAGACAGAGCCCGGCGATGCCAGGACCGCGATGGAGACCGACGGCGACCCCCAGGAGACCCGCGATTGGCTCGATTCCCTGGATGCGGTTACCCGCTTTGGCGGCGCCGAGCGCGCCGCCTTTCTGCTCCGGCAACTGATCGACCGCGCGGCCGCCGCAGGCATCCCGCTGCCCGGTGGAGTGACTACGCCGTTTCGCAATACCATCCCGGTGCAGCGCGAACGGCGCATGCCGGGCGATCTGTTCATGGAGCGCCGCATCCGTTCGCTGATCCGCTGGAACGCATTGGCGATGGTGATGCGTGCCAACCGGATGCATGAAGGACTGGGCGGCCACATTGCAACCTTCTCGTCCGCGGCGACGCTGTACGACGTCGGCTTCAACTATTTCTTCCGCGCGCGCACCCGGGACCACCTGGAGGACTTGATCTACTACCAGGGCCACAGTGCCCCCGGCATCTATGCGCGCTCCTTCCTCGAAGGCCGGATCAGCGCGGAGCAGCTCGACCATTTCCGCCGCGAGGTTGACGGCAAGGGGCTGTCGTCCTATCCGCACCCCTGGCTGATGCCCGATTACTGGCAGTTCCCCACGGTATCCATGGGCCTCGGGCCGATCCAGGCCATCTACCAGGCGCACGTCATGCGCTATCTGTCGGCGCGGGAACTGGTGCCGCGCGGCGATCGCCGGGTCTGGGCCTTTCTCGGCGATGGCGAATGCGACGAGCCCGAGACCCTCGGCGCCATCTCGCTGGCCGGGCGCGAACAACTCGAAAATCTCACCTTCGTGGTCAACTGCAACCTGCAACGCCTCGATGGCCCGGTGCGCGGCAACGGCAAGATCATCCAGGAACTGGAGGGCGTCTTTCGCGGCGCCGGCTGGCACGTCATCAAGGTGGTCTGGGGACGCCTGTGGGATCCGCTGCTGGAGCGCGATACCCAGGGCGTGCTGCAACGGCGCATGAACGAGGTCTGCGACGGCGAACTACAGAACTACAAGTTCAATGGTGGCGCCTATACCCGCGAGCACTTCTTCGGCAAGTATCCGGAGCTGGCCGCGCTGGTCGCGGATCTGAGCGACGACGACATCATGTATCTCAACCGCGGCGGCCACGACCCGTACAAGGTCTATGCCGCCTACGCCGAGGCGGTCGAGTCGCATGGCAAGCCCACGGTCATCCTGGCCATGACCATCAAGGGCTATGGCCTCGGCGGCTCGGGAGAGGCCGCCAACGACACCCATTCGATCAAGAAGATTCAGCTCGAAGACCTGAAGAAGTTCCGCGACCGCTTCGGCTTGCCGATCCCCGACGAGCAGCTCGAGGAGACGCCCTACTATCGCCCGCCCGAGGACAGCCCCGAGCTGGCCTACCTGCGCCGCCGCCGCGAGCAGCTGGGCGGCTTTCTGCCCGCGCGGCACGGTGGTTTCGAGCCCTTGCCGGTGCCCGGGCTCGGAGACTTCGCGCGCTTGCTGGAGAGCACCGGGGACCGCGCCATTTCCAGCACCATGGCCGTCGTGCGGCTGTTGCAGACGCTGGTGCGCGACAAGCAGCTCGGGCCGCGCATCGTGCCCATCGTGCCGGACGAGGCGCGCACCTTTGGCATGGAGGGCATGTTCCGGCAGCTCGGCATCTATTCCTCCGCCGGGCAGCGCTATGTGCCCCACGACGCCGACCAGATCCTGTATTACAAGGAGGACAAGAAGGGCCAGATCCTGGAGGAGGGCATCACCGAAGCCGGCGCCATGTCGGCCTGGATCGCGCTGGCGACGGCGTACAGCAATTACGCCTATCCGATGATTCCCTTCTACATCTTCTACTCGATGTTCGGGTTCCAGCGCATCGGCGATCTGGCCTGGGCGGCGGGCGATGCCCAGGCGCGTGGCTTTCTGATCGGCGCGACCTCGGGGCGCACCACCCTGAACGGAGAGGGCCTGCAACACCAGGATGGGCACAGCCATCTGCTGGCCGGCGTGATTCCCAACTGCCGGGCCTACGATCCCGCCTACAGCTATGAGTTGGCGGTGATCATCCAGGATGGCCTGCGACGCATGTTCGCCGAGGGTGAAAACTGCTTCTATTACCTCACCACGATGAACGAAAACTATACCCACCCGGCCCTGCCCAAGGGCGCGGAGGAGGGCATCGTGCGCGGCATCTATCGGCTGGAGGCCAGCGCCCGGAAGACTCATCGGGTGCAGTTGCTGGGCGCCGGCGCGATTCTCAACGAGGTGCGCGCCGCGGCGCGGATTCTCGCCGAGGAATTCGACGTGGGCGCCGATGTCTGGAGCGTCACCAGCATCGGCGAACTGGCGCGCGACGGCCAGGCCACCGAGCGCTGGAATCGCCTCCATGCCGGGCAGAAGCCGCGACTTTCGTACCTCGGCACGCAGTTGCAGGGCTGCCCGGGACCGGTGGTGTTGGCCACCGACTACGTGAAATCGCTGGGGGAGCAGTTGCGCGGCCAGATCGCCGCCGATTTCCAGGTGCTGGGCACCGACGGCTTCGGCCGCAGCGACACCCGCGAGCGGTTGCGGGAGTTCTTCGAGGTCAGCCGCCAGCACATCGCCCATGCCGCGCTTTACGGGCTGCACCGCCAGGGCGTGCTGGATGCCAAGGTGCTCAAGGCGGCGGCGCGCAAGCTGGGTATCGATCCCGACAAGAGCGAACCCCTGCATGCCTGATCCAGGCCCCCGGGCGGTAAGCGCCCTTCATCGAGGAACCGAACGCGGTGAGCATTGAAACCGTACGGGTGCCGGATCTCGGCGGCGCCGAAGAAGTCCAGGTCGTCGAGCTGGCGGTGGCCCCCGGCCAGCGCGTCGAAGTCGATCAGACGCTGCTGGTGCTCGAGTCGGAGAAGGCCACCATGGAGCTGCCCTCTCCGGTGGCGGGCGTGGTGGTCCGCATTCTGGTGGCGGAGGGCGACAAGATCGAAAAGGTGGGCGATGCGCTGCTCGAAATCGAGATCGCCCAGGAGCAGGCCGTGGCACCAGCCACGACCGAGCCCGCCCGCTTGCCGGAACCCGTAACAGAGCCGGAACCCGAAGCAGAGCCGGAACCTGCCCGCGGCGAGGTGCCGGCGAGCCTCGCCAGGCGGCGGGCCCCGGAGGCCGCGAGTGTAGTGCCACCAGGCCGGCAGGGCGCCGAGCCCCAGGCCGCGGAGCCGGAGTCGGCACCAGCGCGGGAGGCATCAGGGGCGGGTCTTTACGCCGGGCCCTACGTGCGGCGCCTGGCCCGCGATCTGGGGGTGGAACTGGCACAGATTCAGGGCAGTGGGCCGCGCCAGCGCATCACCAAGGAAGACGTCCAGAACTTTGTGCGGCGACGATTGACCCAGCCGGTAGCGGCATCGAGTACCGGCATCCCGCAGGTGCCGGAGGTGGATTACGCCCGCTTTGGGCCGGTTTCCGGGGGCGAGCTGAGCCGGATCGGCAAGCTCACCGCGACCAACATGCAGCGCAACTGGCTGAACCTGCCTCACGTGACCCAGTTCGATGCCGCCGACATCACCGAGCTGGAAACCTTTCGCCGCGCCCAGGCGCAAGCTGCGGACGCGCGTGGCCTCAGGCTCTCGCCGGTGCCGTTCATTCTCAAGGCCTGCGCGCTGGCCCTGCGCGACAACCCGGTGTTGAACCGCGCCCTGACCAGCGATGGCGGCCATTATGTACAGCGCGAGTTTTTTCACTTGGGCATGGCCGTGGACACGCCGCGCGGCCTGCTGGTGCCGGTGCTCCGCGACGTCGATAAAAAGGGTATCTGGCAGCTGGCGGCCGAGATCGCCGATCTGGCCGAGCGCGCGCGCGCTGGCAAGCTGCGCATCGACGAGATGCAGGGTGCCTGCTTCACGGTGTCGAGCCTGGGCGCCATTGGCGGCGAGGGCTTCACGCCCATCGTCAATGCCCCCGAGGTGGCCATTCTCGGGGTCTCCCGGAGCGGGGTGAAGCCGGTGTGGAATGGCGGCGAATTCGTGCCCCGCACCCTGCTGCCGCTGTCGCTCTCCTACGACCATCGGGTAGTCAACGGCGGTGACGGGGGACGTTTCCTGACCCGGGTGGTCGAGTTGCTGAGCGATATTCGCGCGCTGCTGCTCTGACGGTGGAGTCCGACCCGGGCGCCGCGGAAGGGTCCGGACTCCGGGTTGCTAGGCTTGAAGTCCGCACCGATAATGTGCGCCTTTTTTCGTCAGCTCGCAGCCGGGGAGCCGCTCAGGTGAAACGACCGCAACCGCAGGACTTCTTCAAGGACTGGAAAGCGCGCGAGGCGCTGGCCGAGGCGATGATCCCGCTGATTGGCCGGTTGTACCGGGAAAACAACGTCTCCCTGTACATGTACGGCCGCAACATGGTCAACCGTTCGGTCACCGATCTGATGAAGGCGCACCGCTTCGTGCGCCAGATCGAGCAGAACGAGCTGTCCGAATTCGATACCTTCCCGATGATCGAAGCCCTGGCCGGCATGAACCTGGGGCCGGCCCATGTCGATATCGGCAAGTTGACCGTGGGTTATCAGGAGCAGGGCAATGGCCGTTCGCCCCGCGACTACCTGCAGCAGGTCGTCGGCAACGACATCGGCGAAATGCGCAAGCCCCTGCCGCAACCCCAGGACGTGGTGCTCTACGGTTTTGGTCGCATCGGCCGGCTGCTTGCCCGCATCCTGATCGAAAAGACCGGCGGCGGAGACGTCTTGCGGCTGCGCGCCATCGTCGTGCGGCGCGGCCGCGGCCCGGACGATCTCGAAAAGCGTGCCAGCCTGCTGCGCCGCGACTCGGTGCACGGGCCGTTCCGGGGCACCATCCGCGTCCTCGAAGAGGAAAGCAAGCTGATCTGCAACGGCAATGAAATCCACGTGATCGAAGCCGATTCTCCGGCCGAGGTGGATTACACCCGGTACGGTATCCACAACGCGATCGTGGTGGACAACACCGGTGCCTGGCGCGATGCCAAGGGGCTCGCCCGGCATCTCGACTGCCCCGGAGCTGCCAAGGTGGTGCTCACCGCGCCGGGCAAGGGTGACATTCCGAACATCGTCTATGGCGTCAATCAGCACGAGATCACCGCCGACCAGAAGATTCTGTCGGCCGCCTCCTGCACCACCAATGCCATCGTTCCGGTGCTCAAGGCGGTGCTCGATGAATACGGCGTTCGCACCGGGCATGTCGAGACCGTTCACTCCTACACCAACGATCAGAATCTGATCGACAATTACCACAAGGGCGCGCGCCGGGGACGCAGCGCGCCGCTCAACATGGTCATTACCGAGACCGGCGCCGCCAAGGCCGCGGCCAAGGCGTTGCCCGAACTGGCCGGCAAGTTGACCGGCAATGCGATCCGGGTGCCGACGCCGAACGTGTCCATGGCCATCCTGAATCTGCACCTGGGCCGGGCCACCACGGTGGCGGAGCTCAACGAATTCATGCGCCGCAAGGCGCTGTTTTCGCCGCTCCAGCAGCAGATCGGTTACACCATTTCGAAGGAGGCGGTCTCGACCGACTTCGTCGGCGACCGCCATGCCTGTGTGTTCGATTCCCAGGCCACCATCGTCAACGGCGAGCACTGCGTGCTGTACTGCTGGTACGACAACGAATTTGGCTACAGCTGCCAGGTGGTGCGCTGCCTGGAGGAAATGGCCGGGGTGCGTTGGGCCATGTATCCGCGCGCAGCGGGTTGAGTGCCGGTTCCCCGGTGTGTCCTTCTCCTGCCGTCGCCGTGGCACTGGTGCCAGCGCAACGGCGCTGTGCCGGTTCTGGCGTCATCGCGGTGGTGCGGCAAGATCAAGCGCGACGAGATCGCCGCAAGGGGCTATGTCGGGGACTGGCGGCCGCCTATACTCGGGGTCCTCGGAGGGGAGCAGCTGCGCCGATGAAGGGCGGCTGATTGTTCGGCCAGGTAGCGCCCGGGCTGCGGCGCAGCGGCAATGAGCAAGGCAATAAGCAATAAGCAATAAGCTGGGGCAATAAGGGCTGGGCTGGGGCAGTGATGATCAAGATCCGTCGCGGATTGGACTTGCCGATTGCCGGCAGGCCGGAGCAGGTGATTTATCCGGGTACGGAGATCTCTTCCGTCGCCGTGATGGGTTACGACTACGTCGGCCTGCGGCCGACCATGGCGGTCAAGGAAGGCGACGCCGTACAGCTCGGCCAGCTGCTGTTTGCCGACCGCGACAACGATCGGGCGTGGATCACCGCGCCCGCCAGCGGTGTGGTGCGCGCCATCCATCGTGGCGAGCGCCGGGTGCTGCAAGCGGTGGTGCTCGACCTCGATGGTGATGCCGCGGAAACCTTCGACACCTGGCCCGAATCCGAACTGGATAAATTGCGCAGCGACCAGGTCGTCGACAATCTGGTGCGCTCCGGGCTGTGGGCCGCACTGCGTACCCGCCCCTACTCCAAGATTCCCCGGGCCGCCGCCGCGCCCCATTCCCTGTTCGTCACCGCCATCGACACCAATCCCCTGTGTGCCGACCCGGCAGTGGTGATCGCGGCTGCCGCCGACGATTTTGCCAATGGCCTGCGGGTATTGCGCCGGCTGGTGTCCTGCCCGATCCATCTCTGTACCGCGATCGCCGCCCAGATCCAGACCCAGCCCGGTATCGAGCGCCACGAATTCGCCGGTCCGCACCCCGCCGGTCTGGTCGGCACCCATATCCATTTCATCGATCCGGTGAGCGCCCACAAGACGGTCTGGCACATTGGCTATCAGGATGTGATTGCCATCGGACAGCTGTTCCGCAGCGGGCGGTTGCCGGTGGAGCGCGTGGTAGCGCTGGGCGGGCCCGGCGTGCAGACCCCGCGGCTGGTACGCACCCGGCTGGGTGCCGATCTTGCGCAGCTGGTTCAGGGCAGCCTGCTGCCCGGCGCCCTGCGCCTGGTCTCCGGTTCGGTGCTGGAAGGGCATGCCGCGCGCGGCGAACTCGGTTATCTGGGGCGCTATCACCAGCAGGTGACGGCATTGGCCGAGGGCGCCGAGCGCCATCTGCTGCGCTATCTGGCCCCGGGCGCCGAAGCCCATTCGACGCTGCCGGTGTTCCTGTCGCGCCTCAATCCCCGCAAGCTGTTTGCGATGAACTGCAATACCAACGGCAGCGAGCGGGCCATGGTGCCGCTTGGCAACTACGAGAAAGTCATGCCCCTCGACATCCTGCCTACCCAGCTGCTGCGTGCGCTGATCGTCGGGGACACCGAAGCGGCCCAGCAGCTCGGCTGCCTGGAACTCGACGAAGAGGATCTGGCGTTGTGCAGCTATGCCTGCGTCGGCAAGTATGAATATGGGCCGATCCTGCGCAGCAATCTCGCCCGCATCGAGAAGGAGGGCTGAGGCATGGCGTTGCGCAAGTTGCTCGACCGGCTGGAGCCGCTGTTCCACAAGGGTGGCAAGTACGAGAAGTATTACGCGCTCTACGAGGCTGTCGACACCATTTTTTATTCTCCGGCTTCGGTGACCCGATCCGCGCCGCATGTTCGCGATGGCATCGATCTCAAGCGGGTGATGATCACCGTGTGGCTGGCGGCCTTCCCGGCGATGTTCTACGGCATGTACAACCTGGGATTCCAGGCCAACACCGCGCTCGCGGCCGGTGGTGCAGAACTCGAAGGCTGGCGCGCCGCAGCGATTGCGACCTTCGCCGGACAGGATCCCGGCAGCATCTGGGATTGCCTCTGGTACGGCGCGGTGTTTTTCGTGCCCATCTATGTGGTTACCTTCGTCGTCGGCGGCTTCTGGGAGGTGCTGTTTGCCACCGTCCGCGGCCACGAGATCAACGAAGGCTTTTTCGTCACCTCGATCCTGTTCGCGCTGACCTGCCCGCCGGCGATCCCGTTGTGGATGGTGGCGCTCGGCATCAGTTTCGGCGTGGTGATCGGCAAGGAGATCTTCGGCGGCACCGGCAAGAACTTCCTCAATCCCGCCCTCACCGGCCGCGCCTTTCTGTTTTTCGCCTACCCGGCGGCCATGTCCGGAGACGCGGTATGGACGGCGGTCGATGGTTTCACCGGCGCTACCACGCTGTCGCTGGCGGCAACCGATGGCATGGCCGCGGTGCAGGCGCAACTGACCTGGTTCGACGCCTTCATCGGCCGCGAGCAGGGCTCCATCGGCGAGGTCTCCGCCCTGGCGATCTTCCTCGGCGGTGCGCTGCTGCTGGGGATGCGCATCGCCTCCTGGCGCATCGTGCTCGGGGTGATGGCCGGCATGGTGGCCCTTTCGAGCCTGTTCAACCTGGTCGGTTCCGACAGCAACCCGATGTTCGCCATGCCCTGGTACTGGCACCTGGTGGTGGGCGGTTTTGCCTTCGGCATGATCTTCATGGCTACCGACCCGGTGTCCGCGGCGATGACCGATACCGGCAAGTTCTGGTACGGCGTTCTGGTCGGCCTGATGGTGGTGCTGATTCGCGTGGTCAACCCGGCCTTTCCCGAAGGCATGATGCTGGCCATCCTGTTCGGCAACCTGTTCGCGCCGCTGATCGATTATTGCGTGGTGCAGGCCAACATCAAGCGGAGGCTCGCCCGTGGCTGACAACGACTCCGTCAGGAAGACCCTGCTGGTCACGCTCGTCCTGTGCGTGGTGTGCGCGGTGGTGGTATCGGCAGCAGCGGTGCTGTTGCGCCCCCAGCAGGCCGCCAACCAGGCGCTCAATCGCAAGGCCAACATCCTTGCCGCGGCCGGTTTGCTGCGCCCCGATGTCGATCTGGAGGAGCAATTCAAGCGTGTCGAGACGCGCCTGGTCGATCTCGACAGCGGGCGCTTCTCCACCGATCTCGACCCGGTAACCTATGACCAGCGCAAGGCCAGCCGCGATCCGGCGCTGTCCGCCGCGATACCCCAGGAGCAGGACATCGCCAAGATTCAGCGGCGGCCCAGATATGCCCAGGTGTATCTGGTCAAGGATGATGACGGTCGGCTCAGCCGCGTCATCCTGCCCGTGAAGGGCTACGGCCTGTGGTCCACGATGCATGGCTTCATCGCGCTTGAGGGTGATCTCAACACCGTTGCCGGCCTCGGCTTCTACGAGCACGCCGAAACACCCGGGCTCGGCGGCGAGATCGACAATCCGCGCTGGAAAGCGCTGTGGCCCGGCAAGCGCGTATACGAGGGTGACAAGCTCGCGCTGCGGGTGATCAAGGGCAAGGTAGACAGTGGCCGGCCTGAGGCGATCCACCAGGTCGATGGGCTGGCGGGCGCCACCTTGACCAGCCGCGGCGTCGACAACCTGGTTCGTTATTGGCTGGGCGAACAGGGTTTTGCTTCCTTCCTGGCCAACCTCCGCGCGGGAGCTGCATGAACATGGCAGAGCAGACCAAGATCAAAGACGTACTGGTCAAGCCGATCCTCGACAACAACCCCATCGCGTTGCAGATCCTGGGCATCTGCTCGGCGCTGGCGGTGACCTCGCAGATGTCGGTGGCGCTGGTGATGAGTATCGCGCTGACCGTGGTGACGGCGTTTTCGAATCTGTTCGTGTCGCTGATTCGCAACCACATTCCCAACAGCGTGCGGATCATCGTGCAGATGACCATTGCCGCCTCGCTGGTGATCGTGGTCGATCAGATCCTCAAGGCCTATGCCTACGAGATCAGCAAGCAGCTGTCGGTGTTCGTCGGTCTGATCATCACCAACTGCATCGTGATGGGTCGCGCCGAGGCCTACGCGATGAAGAACCCGCCGGTGGCCAGTTTTCTCGATGGCATCGGCAACGGCCTTGGCTACAGCGCGATGCTGATGACGGTGGCGGTGATCCGCGAGCTGTTCGGTTCGGGGTCGCTGTTCGGACACAATATCCTGCCGCTGGCCACCGAGGGTGGCTGGTATGTGCCCAATGGCCTGCTGTTGTTGCCGCCCAGCGCGTTCTTCCTCATCGGCGGCATCATCTGGGCACTGCGCAGCTTCAAGACCGAGCAGGTCGAGGCGGCAGAATATCGGCTCGCGCCCAACACCGCCGGAGGTGCTGCCTGATGGAACACTATCTCGCCCTGCTGGTGCGCTCGATCTTCATCGAGAACATGGCCCTCGCCTTCTTTCTCGGCATGTGCACCTTCATCGCCATCTCCAAGAAGATGACCGCGGCGGTGGGCCTTGGCGTCGCGGTGACCGTGGTGATCGCCCTCACCGTACCGGTGAACAACCTGATCCTGCGCTACTTGCTCGCCGAGGGCGCGTTGTCCTGGACCGGCATCGAAGCGCTGAGGGAAGTGGACCTCAGCTTTCTCGGCCTGCTCAGCTATATCGGCGTGATCGCCGCCATCGTGCAGATCATGGAGATGGTGCTGGATCGCTATGTGCCTGCGCTCTACAACACGCTCGGCGTGTTTCTGCCGCTGATCACCGTCAACTGCGCCATCCTCGGCGCCTCCCTGTTCATGGCCGAGCGCAACTACAACTTCGCCGAAAGTGCCGTGTATGGGCTCGGCGCCGGGCTCGGCTGGGCGTTTGCGATCGTGGCCCTGGCCGGGGTGCGCGACAAGCTCAAGTACAGCGACATGCCCGAGGGCCTGCGCGGCCTGGGCGGGGGATTCATGATCGTGGGACTGATCTCGCTCGGCTTCATGTCCTTTGGCGGCATCGATATCTGACTACACCAGACAGGATTGATCGGCGATGACGCTCGAAACCATGACCATCGAAACCATCACCATAGCTCTCGGTGTTGGCATGTTCACCGCGATCGTGGTGGCGCTGGTGCTGTTCATCATCGGCGCGCGCGCCAGGCTGGTCGCCACCGGCGATGTCGCCATCGAGATCAATGGCGAAAAAACCATCCGCGTGCCGGCCGGCGGCAAGTTGTTGCAAACGCTTGCGGGCAACGAGTTGTTTCTCGCCTCCGCCTGCGGTGGTGGTGGCAGCTGCGCGCAGTGCCGCTGCATCGTCACCGAGGGGGGGGGCTCGATTCTGCCCACCGAGGAGGCGCATTTTTCGCCGCGAGAAGCCAAGGCCGGCTGGCGTCTGTCCTGTCAGGTCCCGGTCAAGCAGGACATGAAGATCCAGGTGCCCGAGGAGGTGTTCGGCGTCAAGCAGTGGGAATGCACCGTGGTTTCCAATCCCAATGTCGCCACCTTCATCAAGGAGCTGACCCTGCAACTTCCGGAAGGCGAGAGCGTTCACTTCCGCGCCGGCGGCTATGTGCAGCTCGAAGCCCCGCCGCACCAGGTACGCTTTCGCGATTTCGACATCGGTGAGGAGTATCGCGGCGATTGGGAGCGGTTCAAGTTCTTCGATCTGGAATCCAAGGTCGCCGAGCCGGTGATCCGCGCCTATTCGATGGCCAACTATCCGGAAGAGAAGGGTATCCTCAAGTTCAACATCCGTATCGCCACTCCGCCGCCGCGCACCGAGGGATTGCCGCCGGGGCAGATGTCGTCCTATGTGTTCAACCTCAAGCCGGGCGACCGGCTTCGCGTCTACGGCCCGTTCGGCGAATTCTTTGCCCGCGACACCGACAAGGAAATGGTGTTCATCGGTGGCGGTGCCGGCATGGCGCCGATGCGCTCGCACATCTTCGATCAGCTCAGGCGCCTCAAGACCCGGCGCAAGATGACCTTCTGGTACGGCGCGCGCAGCCTGCGCGAGATGTTCTATCAGGACGAATACGACGCACTGGCCGCGGAAAACCCCAACTTCGCGTGGCATGTGGCGCTGTCGGAGCCACAGCCGGAGGACAACTGGACCGGCTACACTGGCTTCATTCACAACGTGCTGTACGAAAACTACCTGAAGGACCACCCGGCGCCGGAGGATTGCGAGTACTACATGTGCGGGCCACCGATGATGAATGCCGCGGTGATCAAGATGCTGCACAGCCTGGGTGTCGAGGACGACAACATCTTCCTCGACGATTTCGGCGGATGAGCCGCGCCCCGCTGTGGCGCCGCAAGACGAGGCTGCTGGCCTCGTTTTTGTTTGTCCTGCTGGCGGCCTGCCAGCCGCAGCCCCGGGAGCTGGCGTTTTCCGGGGAGTCTCTCGGAACGACCTACAAGGTGAAGGTCGCCCGCTTCGACGGCCAGGCGCCCGCGGAGCGATTTCCCGCGCGGATTGCCGAGGTGCTCGACGCGCTGGATCATAAGCTCAGCACCTACAAGTCCGAATCCGAGTTGAATCGGCTGGGCCGCCAGCCGCTGGGCGAGCCCTTTGTCGCGAGCGACGATCTCTATCGCGTTCTGGAAATCTCGCGGCTTGTCCATCAATTGTCCGACGGCGCCTTTGACCCCACGGTGCGGCCGCTGGTCGATCTGTGGGGCTTCGGGCCGGTGCCCACCGGCGACCGGATTCCGGCGGACGACGAGATCGCCGCGCTGCGCGATCGGATCGGCTTCGACAAGATCGAGCTGCAGCCCCCGAACCGGGTGATTCGCCGCGGCGAGGTCACCCTGGATCTCTCCGCGGTGGCCAAGGGCTTCATCGTCGATCGCGTGGCGGCCGAGCTGCTCGCCATGGGCGCCAGCGATTTCATGGTCGAGATCGGCGGCGAGGTCTGGGTGAACGGGCGCCGGGGCGATGGCGCGCCCTGGCGGATCGCGGTCGAGGTGCCCCGCGTCGAGGGCGGCGTGGAACGGGTGCTGGAGGTGGCCGACATCGGCCTGGCGACTTCCGGTGACTATCGCAACTATTTCGAGCGCGACGGCGTCCGTTATTCGCACACCCTCGACCCGCGCACCGGCAAGCCGATCACGCACCGGCTGGCTTCGGCCACGGTGCTCGCGGCCACGACCGCGGAGGCCGATGCCATCGCCACCGCCTTGATGGTGATGGGGCCCGAGGCGGGCGCGCGCTGGGCCGCCGCCCATGGGCTCGCGGTGTTGCTGCTGGTGCACGATGGCGAGGATTTTGTTGAGGTGCCGAGCGAACCCATGCGGCGCTATCTGGACCAACCCCGGTAAGAGTCGGCAAGAGGCTGCCCCATGATCGAAGTCCTGTTGGCGGTGTTGATCGTGATCCTGCTGGTCGGCGGGATGGCCATCGGCGTGCTGCTGGGGCGCAAGCCCATCGCCGGTTCCTGTGGCGGCATGGCCGCCCTGGGCATGAAGCTCGATTGCGAGATCTGCGGCGGCGACAGCCGCAAGTGCGAGGAGTTCGAGGGCGCTGCGCAGTCTGCACCGGAACCCCCTGCGCCGGCCAATGCCGTGCGGCTCGGACGTTGAATCAGGCGTCGGATCGGGGGCAGCCCTGGCGCAGCGCGAGCCGGCGTGTTTCAGCGCCCCGCGGGAACCGGGGTCGCGGTACCCTTGAGCACGCTGTGCAGCACCCGGTCGCCTTCGAAGTACACCCGATAGTTCTCGTACTCCCAGGACGAGATGGGAGGATTGCCCACGGCCGCGGTTTCGTGCCGCGGTTCGCCGAAGCGGGCGCGCACCTGGGCCTTGGTCGCGCCGCGCCGCGGGGTCTCCAGCACCTGCTTTTCCGCGGCCTGTTGCCCGATGGGGATGCGGATTACTTCGGCGCCGCCGGTGGTCGCCGCGCACAGGGCGGTGACGGTGACGATGACGGTGGCGTACATTTTCAGGGTTGCACGCTGTCGCAGGGTTGCACGCGGTTTCATGGTTGCGAGCAGTTTCACGGTTGCATGCGGTTTCACGGTTGCGAGCGGTTTCATGGTCATGTGCGGGCGTACCGGTCCGTGGAAAGGTTCGCGCCGATTATAGAAGGGGAACTTCGGGCAAGGCCATGCGTGCGCGCCGCCGGACACAGCGGCGCACCGGGTTGGCCGCGACCGTGAGCGCGCGCTTCGCCCTGTTCGTGGGTTTGCGTTACGCGACCAGCAGCCGCGGTCGCGGCTATCTCTCGTTCGTGTCGGCGTTCGCGCTGGGCGCCATGGCCATCGGCGTGCTGGTGTTGATCGTGGTGCTGTCGGTGATGAATGGCTTCGAGGGCGAGATTCGCCGCCGCATGCTCGACGTGGTGCCGCACGCGACGCTGGCGCCGGTGGGCGGCCTGCAGGATTGGCGCGCGTTGGAAACCGCGGCACGGCTGCTCGATGGTGCATCTGCCGCGCCTTTCGTGGAGGGCCAGGCACTGGTGGGCTTCGGCGGCGCTGCCGCGCCCGCGGTGATCCAGGGTCTGGAACCCGCGGTGATCGAGGCGTGCATCGGCGCACATCTGGTGGCCGGGGATCCGGTTGCGCTGGCGCCGGGGGAGTTCGGGATCGTGCTGGGGCAACTGCTCGCGCGCGATCTCGGCGTGGTGCCCGGCGATCGACTGCTGTTGACCTTGCCGGAGCTGTCCATCACGCCGGCCGGCGCCTTTCCCCGGGTGAAGCGCGTCACCCTCGTGGCCGTGTTTCGCGTCGGTGGCCAGTCCGACCAGGGGCTTGCCTTCCTGCATCTGGCCGACGCCCAGACTCTCTACCGCCGCGCCGGTCGCGTGGATGGCCTGCGCTTCACCCTGGCCGATCCCGCCGATTCCCGCGCGCTTGCCGCGCTGGCGCAGGCGTTTCCTGGCCAGCGCATCGCCACCTGGCAGGATGACGCCGCCGACCTGCTGCGTGCGCTGCGTCTGGAGAAGGCCGTGGTCGGCCTGCTGCTGTCGGTGATCGTGGCGGTCGCCGCCTTCAACGTCATCGCCGCCTTGGTGCTGATGGTGAGCGAGAAGCGCCCGGCTATTGGCGTGCTGCGCAGTTTCGGCGCACAGCGGGCGACCGTGGCCGCCATCTTCAACGTGCAGGGCTGCGCCCTGGGGCTGACCGGCATTGCCGTGGGTGGTCTGCTCGGCTGTCTGCTCGCCTGGCAGTTACCCGCGCTGGTGGCCGGGATCGAGGATCTGACCGGACTGCGGATCTTCGATCCGACGCTTTTTTTCATCGACCGATTGCCGTCCGAGCTGCATTGGCCGGACGTGGTGCTGGTGTGTCTGGGCGCGGCGCTGCTGACGGTGCTGGCGACCCTGTACCCGGCGTGGCGGGCCGCCCGGCTCGATCCGGTGGAGGCGATTCAGAGTGCCCATTGAATCTCGATCGGTCGCGGTGCTGCGGTGCCGGGCGGTGGACAAGAGTTACCGACAGGGCACGGCATCCGTGCCGGTGCTGCGCGGACTGGCACTGGAGATCGCCCCTGGGGAGATGATCGGCATCATGGGCAGCTCCGGCTCCGGCAAATCGACGCTACTCAATCTGATCGGCGGCCTCGACCGCCCCGATGCCGGGAGCGTCGAACTGCTGGGGCGCGATCTCGGCCAGCTGTCCGATCGCGAGCTGGCCCGGGCGCGCAACCGCCATCTGGGCTTCGTCTACCAGTTCCACCACCTGCTGGGCGAGTTCAGTGCGCTGGAAAACGCGGCCATGCCGCTGCTGATCGCCGGTGCGAAGCGCACGCTTGCGTTGACGCAGGCGGCTGAACTGCTGGTCGCGGTGGGCCTTGGCCACCGGCTGCACCACCGCCCTGGCGAGCTGTCCGGCGGCGAGCGCCAGCGGGTTGCCATCGCCCGGGCGCTGGCCAACCGGCCGGATTGCGTGCTCATGGACGAACCCACCGGCAATCTCGACCGGCACAGCGCGGAACAGGTGGTCGAGCTGCTGCTGCGTCTCAATGCCGAACGGGGCACCACCTTCGTGGTGGTCTCCCACGACGAGCGGGTGGCCGGGCGGATGCAGCGCCAGCTGCTGCTGGACGACGGTCAGCTCAAGGTGGGGGCAGGATGATTCCCGGTTATCCGGCGTGGATCGGCTGGCGGCTGTTTCGCGCCGGCAGCGGCAATCGTCTGATCTCCTTCGTTTCCCTGCTCGCCATGGCCGGGCTGGTGCTCGGGGTCGCGCTGATGATCCTGGTACTGTCGGTGATGAACGGTTTCGATCGCGAGATGCGTTCGCGCATCCTCGGCCTCGTGCCCCATCTCCAGCTGCTGCATCGCGGTGGCATCGCCGACTGGCAGGCCCTGGCGCGGCAGGTCGCCGCGGACCCCGAGGTGGTGGCGGCCGAGCCCTTCGTGCGCCTCGCCGGGATGGTGAACTTTCATGGCCGCACGGCGCCGGTGGAGCTGCTGGGTGCGGCGCCCGCGGGTCGTTACGCCGGCCTCGGCCCCATCGGCGACGGACTGCTGGTTCCCCAGCGCATCGCCGACCGCCTGGGGCTCGCGCCCGGCGACGCCCTGACCCTGTTCGTGCCCGGTTCCGGTGGCACCGCGCCGGTAGTGCAGGCATTCCGGGTCGCCGGTATCTTCGCCACCCGCACGGTGCTCGATACCGCGTTGGTGGTAACCAGCCTGGAGCGCGCCGCGCGGATTGCCGGGCTCGGGGGCCGGGTGCAGGGGCTCCAGCTCGATCTGCGCGATCCGCTGCTGGCCCGCGATACCGGCTACCGGCTGCTGGCCGGGCTGCCGGACTACCAGTTCCTCGACTGGATCCAGACCCACGGCAATCTCTACCAGGCGATTCAGATGTCGCGGCGGCTGGTCGGCATTCTGGTATTTGCCGTGATCGCCGTCGCCGTGTTCAACGTGGTGGCGCTCCTGGTGATGACGGTGACGGAGAAGCGCCCGGCGATCGCCATCCTCAAGACGCAGGGCGCCACCCGTGGCGGGATTCTGGCGGTGTTCCTGACCCAGGGCGCGTTGATCGGGGTGCTCGGGGTCGCCTTGGGCTGCCTGCTGGGTGTCGCCGGGGCGCTGGTGGTGAGCGACCTGGTGCGCGCGGTCGAGAACCTGTTCGGAATGCGGTTTCTGAGCCTGGGCGTGTACCCGATCGACTATCTGCCCGCGGATCTGCGGTTCAGCGACGTTCTGCTGGTTGCCGCAACGGGGCTGGTGTTGAATTTGCTGGCGGCGCTGTATCCGGCGTGGCGCGCGGCGGCGGTGCCGCCGGCGCAGGTGCTGCGTTACGAGTAGCCAGGCGCGCGGCCTTGCGCTGCTTCCAGCGCGCCACCGCGTGCCAGCGCCACAGCCAGCGGATGGCCAGGTAGCTCAGTACGCCACTGCCCAGGCCGACGATCAGGCAACCGGTGAGCAGCGGTGGCAGCAGATGCAGTCCCGGGCCGGTCAGCCAGTCCCAGGTGAACTGGAATTTCGGCGTATCGGCGGCACTGCCGAGCAGCAGGGTGCCGACGCGATAGCACAGCAGGGTCAAGGGTGGCACGGTGATGGGATTGCTGACGAACACCAGCGCCATGGCGATGGTCAGGTTGCAGCGCACCAGCAACGCCAGCGCCGCCGCGATCAGCAGCTGCCCGGGCACCGGGATGAACGCGGTGAACATGCCGACGAGAAAGGCCATCGACACCGAACGCCGGTTGAGATGAAAGAGATCGGAATCCTTCAGCCCGAGCCCGAACCAGCGCAGCCGGTGGTCGCCGAGGATGCTGTGCATGTCGGGGAGTCTGCGCTTGAGGAAGCGACGGGGCACGGCTGTGATCCGCTGGCGGGCCGCCATTATCGCGCTTCGCCCCGGCGCTTGCCACGGCTTTCCCGAGCGGTCGCGTGACTGGGGCATTAGTGGCAGAATTGCGCCCCCGACCGGCCGTTTCCGACCCGGCCCCGGCGCCGGTGGTGCTGGCTGCTCGCGCTCGGCCGCGCCTGCGGAACCAACCAGGAGTTCGTCATGACCCACCCTTCACCCGGTGCGAAATTTCGTCGCGCCATCGTCGCGCACCGTCCTCTGCAAGTGGTCGGCACCATCAACGCCTACACGGCCATGATGGCCGAGCGCCTGGGGCACCAGGCGATCTATCTCTCCGGCGCCGGGGTGGCCAATGCCTCCTACGGGCTGCCGGATCTGGGCATGACCTCGCTCGACAACGTGCTCGAGGACGTGCGCCGCATCACCGGCGCGAGTGCATTGCCGCTGCTGGTCGATATCGATACCGGTTGGGGCGGGGCGTTCAATATCGCCCGCACCATCCAGGAGATGATCCGTGCCGGCGCGGCCGCGGTCCACCTCGAGGATCAGGTCGCGCAGAAGCGCTGCGGCCACCGGCCGAACAAGGAGATCGTCTCCCAGGCCGAAATGGTGGATCGGGTGAAGGCTGCGGTCGATGCGCGCACCGACGCCGATTTCTTCATCATGGCCCGCACCGATGCCTTCGCCCAGGAGGGGCTGGAGCGGGCCATCGAGCGCGCCCAGGCCTGCATCGAGGCCGGTGCCGATGGCATCTTCGCCGAGGCGGTGACCCAGGAAGCCCACTACCGGGCCTTTGCCGCGGCGATCGACGCGCCGCTGCTCGCCAACATCACCGAGTTTGGCCAGACGCCGCTCTACAACCGCGCCGAGTTGGGCGCATGGGGCGTCGATCTGGTGCTCTATCCGCTGTCGGCATTCCGCGCCATGAACCGCGCCGCCGAGACGGTCTACCGCAGCATCCTCGCCACCGGCGATCAGCAGCAGGTCGTGGATCTGATGCAGACCCGCATGGAGCTTTATGATTATCTCGACTATCACGCCTACGAAGAGCGCCTGGATGCGCTGTTCAGCGCCGCCAAGTCGGGTTGAGCAGGCAATTCAGCGTCGATTTTCAACGCTGTGAGCAATGCCGTAAGCAACCAAGATATCCAAGACAACGGGAGACAACCATGGCGACTGCCAAGAAACTTGAGGGTGCGGGACTGCGTGGCCAGATCGCGGGCAAGACCGCCCTGTCCACGGTCGGCAAATCGGGATCGGGCCTGACCTACCGCGGTTACGACGTCAAGGACCTGGCCGAAAACTGTGCGTTCGAGGAAGTCGCGCATCTGATTCTCAAGGGTCACCTGCCCAACGCCGCGGAGCTCGCCGCCTACCGGAAGAAACTGAAGGCGTCACGCAGCCTGCCCAAGGCGCTCAAGGAAGTGCTGGAGCGCATCCCGGCCTCCGCCCACCCCATGGATGTACTGCGCACCGGCTGTTCCTTTCTCGGCAACATCGAGGCGGAAGCGGATTTCAGCCAGCAGCAGGACGTCGCCGACCGCATGCTGGCGGTGTTTCCCTCGATCATCTGCTACTGGTACCGCTTCAGCCACGACAATCTGCGCATCGACACCGAGACCGACGACGACTCCATCGGCGGACACTTCCTGCACATGCTCCGCGGCGGCAAGCCCAATGCATTGCATGAGCGGGTGATGAACGTTTCGCTGATCCTCTACGCCGAGCACGAATTCAATGCCTCCACCTTCACTGCCCGGGTGTGCGCTTCGACGCTGTCGGATCTGCATTCCTGCGTCACCGGCGCCATCGGCAGCCTGCGCGGCCCGCTGCACGGTGGTGCCAACGAGGCGGCCATGGAGATGATCGAGCGCTGGCAGAGTGCGGACGAGGCGGAGCGCGAGATGCTCGGCATGCTAGAGCGCAAGGAAAAGATCATGGGTTTCGGCCATGCGATCTACTCCGAATCCGATCCGCGCAACGCCATCATCAAGCAATGGGCCGAGAAGCTCGCCGCCGATGTCGGCGACACCGTGCTCTATCCGGTATCGGTGCGCTGCGAGGAAGTGATGTGGCGCGAGAAGAAACTGTTCTGCAATGCCGATTTCTTCCATGCCTCGGCCTATCACTTCATGGACATCCCCACCAAGCTGTTCACGCCCATCTTCGTGATGTCGCGGGTCACCGGCTGGACGGCCCACGTCATGGAGCAGCGCGCCGACAACCGCATCATCCGGCCCAGCGCCGAGTACATCGGCGAGGAGTTGCGCAAGGTCCCGCCCCTCGACCAGCGCGGCTGAGCATCCGCCAGCCTCGGCTCCGCAGTGCCCCGGCGCGGTATCGCGCCGGGCTTTCCTCCCCCGCAACCGCGATGCATCCAGGCCCATGAACAGCAAGAACCGCAAAGCCCTGCCCGGCACTTCTCTCGACTACTTCGACGCGCGCGAAGCCGTCAATGCCATTCAGTCCGGTGCCTGGGACAAACTCCCGTACACCGCGCGCATCCACGCCGAGAACATCGTGCGCAAGGCCGATCCGGCCATCATTGATGAGTGCCTGAAACAGATCATCGAAGTGAAGCGCGAGCGTGACTTCCCGTGGTTCCCGGCCCGCGTCGTGTGCCACGACATTCTCGGCCAGACCGCGCTGGTCGATCTCGCCGGCCTGCGTGACGCCATTGCCGAGCAGGGCGGTGACCCGGCCAAGGTGAACCCGGTGGTGCCGGTGCAGCTGATCGTCGATCACTCGCTGGCGGTGGAGTGCGGCGGGTTCGATCCGCAGGCCTTTGAGAAGAATCGCGCCATCGAGGATCGCCGTAACGAGGACCGCTTCCACTTCATCGAATGGACCAAGCTCGCCTTCGATAACGTTGACGTGATCCCGGCCGGCAACGGCATCATGCACCAGATCAACCTGGAGAAGATGTCGCCGGTGATCTACGTGCAGGACGGCGTGGCCTTTCCGGACACCTGCGTCGGTACCGACAGCCACACGCCGCACGTGGATGCCTTGGGCGTGATCGCCGTGGGCGTCGGTGGCCTGGAAGCCGAGAACGTGATGCTCGGCCGCGCCTCCTGGATGCGGCTGCCGGAGATCGTCGGCGTGAAGCTCACCGGCCAGCGCCAACCGGGCATCACCGCCACCGATATGGTGCTGGCACTCACCGAATTCCTGCGCCAATCGAAAGTGGTCGGCGCCTATCTGGAGTTTTACGGCGAGGGCGCTTCCTCGCTGTCCATCGGCGACCGCGCGACCATCTCCAACATGGCCCCGGAATACGGCGCCACCGCAGCGATGTTCGCCATCGACCAGCAGACGCTCGACTACCTGCGCCTGACCGGTCGCAGTGACGAACAGGTGAAACTGGTCGAGACCTACGCGAAAGAAGCCGGCCTGTGGGCCGACGCGCTGAAAAGCGCGGTGTATGAGCGTGGCCTCGAGTTCGACCTGTCCAGCGTCGTGCGCAACATGGCCGGCCCGTCCAACCCGCATGCGCGTGTCGCCACCAGCGACCTGGCCGCCAAGGGCATCGCCGGCAACCTCGACGCCGCACGCAAACAGGAAGCAGCAGGGCTGATGCCGGATGGCGCGGTGATCATCGCTGCCATCACCAGTTGCACCAACACCTCCAATCCGCGCAACGTCATCGCCGCCGCTTTGCTGGCCAAGAAGGCCAACGCGCTTGGCCTGACCCGCAAGCCCTGGGTAAAAAGTTCGCTGGCACCGGGTTCCAAAACCGTGGCCCTCTATCTGGAAGAAGCGGGCCTGAAGGGCGAGCTGGAAAAACTCGGCTTTGGCATCGTCGCCTTCGCCTGCACCACCTGCAACGGCATGTCCGGCGCGCTCGATCCAAAAATCCAGCAGGAAATCATCGACCGTGACCTCTACGCCACGGCGGTGCTGTCCGGTAACCGCAACTTCGATGGCCGTATTCATCCTTATGCCAAGCAGGCCTTCCTCGCATCGCCGCCGTTAGTGGTGGCTTACGCGATTGCCGGGACCGTGCGTTTTGATATCGAGAAGGACTCGTTCGGTAACGATAAAAACGGCAAAGCGATTTATCTGAAAGATCTCTGGCCGAGCGATGAAGAAATCGACGCCATCGTGGCCAAGAGCGTGAAGCCGGAGCAGTTCCGTGCCGTTTACATCCCGATGTTCGAGTTGCGCGACACTACCGGCGAGCGTGCCAAACCGCAATACGACTGGCGACCGCAATCCACCTACATTCGCCGCCCGCCCTATTGGGAGGGTGCACTGGCCGGTGAGCGCACGCTCAAGGGCATGCGGCCGCTGGCGCTGCTGCCGGACAACATCACCACCGACCACCTGTCGCCGTCGAACGCGATCCTGATGGATTCCGCCGCGGGTGAGTACCTGCACAAGATGGGCCTGCCGGAAGAGGACTTCAACTCCTACGCCACCCACCGCGGCGACCACCTCACTGCCCAGCGCGCCACCTTTGCCAACCCGCAGTTGGTCAACGAGATGGCGATCGTCGACGGCAAGGTGAAGAAGGGTTCGCTGGCGCGGGTCGAGCCGGAAGGCAAGGTGCTGCGCATGTGGGAGGCAATCGAAACCTACATGAACCGCAAGCAGCCGCTGATCATCATCGCCGGCGCCGACTACGGCCAGGGTTCATCGCGCGACTGGGCGGCCAAAGGGGTGCGTCTGGCCGGTGTGGAAGCGATCGTCGCCGAAGGTTTCGAGCGCATTCACCGCACCAACCTGATCGGCATGGGCGTGCTGCCGCTGGAGTTCAAGGCGGGCACCAACCGCAAGACGCTGAATCTTGACGGCACGGAGACCTACGATGTGGTCGGCAAGCGCACCCCGCGCGCCGACCTGACGCTGGTCATCCATCGCAAAGATGGTGAGAAGGTGGAAGTGCCGGTCACCTGCCGTCTCGACACAGCCGAAGAGGTCTCCGTGTATGACGCGGGTGGTGTGTTGCAGCGCTTCGCGCAGGATTTTCTGGCCGCGGCGAAGAGCGCTTGAGGTAGACCATGACACAGGCCCCACAAATCAAAATTCCCGCCACCTACCTGCGCGGCGGCACCAGCAAGGGCGTGTTCTTTCGCCTGCAGGATCTGCCGGCCAGCTGTCAGCAGCCGGGTGAAGCGCGCGACAAACTGTTCCTGCGCGTGATCGGCAGCCCCGATCCCTATGCTGCGCACATCGACGGCATGGGCGGCGCCACCTCCAGCACCAGCAAGTGCGTGATTCTTTCCAAAAGCACGCAGCCCGATCACGACGTTGATTACCTTTATGGGCAGGTTTCCATCGACAAGGCCTTCGTCGACTGGAGCGGCAACTGTGGAAACTTATCCACCGCTGCCGGTGCCTTTGCGATTCATGCCGGGCTGATCGATGCGTCGCGGGTGCCGCAGAACGGCATCTGCGTCGTGCGCATCTGGCAGGCCAACATCAATAAAACCATCATTGCGCAGGTGCCGGTGACCGATGGCCAGGTGCAGGAAACCGGCGATTTCGAACTCGACGGCGTGACCTTTCCGGCGGCCGAGATCGTGCTCGAATTTCTCGATCCGTCCGATGATGGCGAAGACGGCGGCGCGATGTTTCCCACCGGCAATCTGGTCGATGACCTCGACGTGCCCGGCATCGGCACACTCAAGGCGACCCTGATCAGTGCCGGCATTCCCACCGTGTTCGTCAACGCCGAGGAGATCGGCTACAGCGGCACTGAACTGCGCGAGGCCATCAACAATGACCCGAAACAGCTGGAGCGTTTCGAGCAAATTCGTATCGCCGGTGCGTTGCGCATGGGTCTGATCAAGACGCCGGAAGAAGCGCTCAAGCGCCAGCACACGCCGAAGATCGCCTTCGTGGCGCCGCCGAAGGATTATGTGGCGTCCAGTGGCAAACAAATCGCGGCGGGCAACATTGACCTGCTGGTGCGTGCGCTCTCCATGGGCAAATTGCATCACGCGATGATGGGCACCTGCGCGGTCGCCATCGGTACCGCGGCGGCCATTCCCGGCACGCTGGTCAATCTGGCCGCCGGTGGCGGCGAGCGCGAGGCGGTGCGCTTCGGCCATCCGTCGGGCACCCTGCGCGTGGGTGCCGAGGCGCGGCAGGAAAACGGCGAGTGGGTGGCGAAGAAGGCCATCATGAGCCGCAGCGCCCGCATCATCATGGAAGGCTGGGTAAGGGTGCCGGAAGGAAGCTTCTGAGCTGAGGCGATTCCCGCGGCAGCGACCGCTCGGCGACCGGTGGATCGACCGCGTTCGCAGCCGCAGGCTGCCACATTCCCCGCCTCGCTGTACGAGGAATGATGTGCGCATGGATAGGCCCGACCTTTTTGCGACCACAGCGCACGACCCGTGCCCGCAGCTCGGGCCAGCCACGGTGCTGCTGCGTGGCTTCGCGCTGCCCGGTGCACAGGCGCTGGTAGCCGCCATTGCGGGCATCGCGGCGATATCCCCCTTTCGCCACATGGTCACTCCCGGCGGCTTCACCATGTCGGTTGCGCTGACGAACTGCGGTGCGCTGGGGTGGACCGCAGACCGGCGAGGCTATCGATACACGGCCATCGATCCCGAGCGCGGGGAGCATTGGCCGGCAATGCCGACGGTCTTCGCCTGGCTGGCCAAGGCAGCGGCCGCGGCGGCGGGATTCGACGACTTTGAACCGGATTCCTGTCTGGTCAATCGCTATCTCCCGGGAGCACGACTTTCGCTGCACCAGGACAAGAACGAGCGGCAGCTGGATGCGCCCATCGTTTCGGTATCCCTGGGCATGCCCGCCAGGTTTCTCTACGGTGGCCACGCGCGCACCGATCCCGCGGTCAAGATCCCTCTGCACCACGGAGACGTGATGGTTTGGGGAGGCAGCGATCGCCTGCGCTATCACGGCGTGATGCCGCTCAAGGACGAGCCCCATCCGCTGCTGGGTAGTCAGCGCCTCAATGTCACTTTCCGCAAGGCGGGATGATTGCCGGAACCCAAGCGCGCGGGATGGGGTTGCCACGGATGGGCTTGTCACGGATGGGCTTGTCACGGATTGGCTTTCCACGGATGGGTTTCCCGCGGACTGGCTTGCCACCGATGAGTTTCCCCAGGTGATGACAGGTCGGACATCGGCCGCAAGAACCGGGGTTTTTGCTACTCAATTTCCCCTCTAGGCTGACTCGGCAATTGACCGATGCCGGACTCCCGAGATGAATGCGACGCCTGCGTACGAAACCGAAGAAGCCCGTTGGGCGGCGGCGCAGACACGGGACGCGGCAGCCGACGGCCACTTCGTCTACGCCGTGCGCACCACGGGCCGGTACTGTCCGCCAAGCTCGACGGCGCGGCTGCCCAGGCGCGAGAACGCGTGGAGTTCTTCGCTTCGGCCGAAGCTGCCGAGGCCGCGGGTTATCGCCCCAGTCGCCATGCGCACGGCAAACGGCTCTCTGCGACTGCGTTCTATCCCGGCAGATACAGCCCGCCGTTGACGTGCAGGGTCTGGCCGGTGACGTAGGACGATTCCTCCGCGCAGAAAAATGCCACCGCACCCGCGATCTCGTCGGGACGGCCGGGGCGGCCGGCCGGCACCCGGCCGATCATGTCGTCGAACACCTGATCTGGCAGCACGCCGCGCAACCGTTCGTGCCAGATCATGCCGGGCGCGATGGTGTTTACCGTGATGCCGTGTTTGGCGAGATCCAGGGCGATGGAGCGGGTGTAGCCAGTGATGCCCGCCTTGGCCGCGGCGTAGGGCGACTGGCCTTCGCCGGGGTGGTAGGCATACATCGAGGCGAAATTGACGATGCGCCCGAAGCCGCGATCGACCATGTCCTTGGAGAACGCCCGCGACATGTAGAAGGTGCCGTGCAGGTTGACGGCGATCACCCGGTGCCAGTTCTTGCTGTCGAGCAGCCAGGGTTTGTCGTTGCCCTGGATGCCGGCGTTGTTGATCAGGTAGGCGATGGCCTTGCCCTCGGCGCGCAGCTGCTCGGCCAGCTCATTGACGTGCTCCTCCTTCGTCACGTCCAGGGGGATGAAGCTGAAGTGCTGGCGTTCGCTGGCGTCGAGGGCCTCGTTGAGCCAGACATCCAGATCGGCGCCGCGCCGGTCGGTACCGATCACGGGGATACCGGCGGCGATCAGACGCTTGGTGATGGCGGTGCCGAGGCCGCCAAGGGCCCCGGTGACGATGGCATATCCGCGTTTCACGAGTGGACTCCTTTATGGTGGGAAAAATGCAGGGTGGGGAAAGGCTCGGAAATTGAAAGCCTGGGAAACGGAGAACCTGGGAGCCTGGGAAACTGAGAGCCTGGCGCGTACGGGCTGTCCCATCTGGCAGTGCGGCTGCCACGGCAGCGGATTTTGACTCGCCGGTTGCTTGCCACCATGATAACCGCAGAGTACGCGGCAAGCTGCCGCGGCAGGGGGTGGGGATGGCACGGCTGTGGGGGCAGATAGCATTGGTCACCGGCGCGGGTCGCGGCATCGGGCGGGCCATTGCGGAACGCTACGCGCTGGAAGGCGCGACGGTGGTCGCGATCGATATCGACGAATCCTCGGTGGAAGAGGTGGTGGCCCGCATCCGCGACAACGGCGGCGAGGCTCATGGTCGGATCGTCGATCTGGGGGAAGTCGAGACGCTGGTACCGCTGACCCGGGATATTGCCGAGCGCCACGGCGCCTTGGACATCCTGGTCAACAACGCGGCGATCACCCGCAACATCGATTTTTTCTCGGTGCGCCCGGAGGACTGGGATCAGATCCACCGGGTCAACTCGCGTGGGCTGTTTTTCTGCATGCAGGCCGCCGCCGAGGTGATGCGCGAGCGCGGCGGCGGGCGCATCGTCAACATCGCCTCGATCGCCGGCAAGGGCTTTCCGGGCACCTCCAACATCGCCTATGCGGGCTCCAAGGGTGCGGTGATCGCGATGACCCGGATCGCCGCTCATGCGCTCGGCAAGCACAACATCAATGTGAACGCGATCTGCCCCGGCGTCACGCGCACAGATCTCTACTACCAGGTGATACGCGAGCGCGCCGAAGCCACCGGAAGGCTCGAGACGGAAGTGATGGAAGCCTTCGATGCCAACATTCCGGTGCGGCGTTCCAACGAGCCGGACGACATTGCCGCACTGGCGGTGTTTCTCGGTTCCGACGAATCCCGCAACGTCACCGGCCAGTCGTGGAATGTGGATGGCGGGTTGATCTGGGATTGATCCCATCGCAGCGCTGGATAGCGGATAGCATGGCACCGATGACCATCATGCCGATAACAACAAGAGAGGAGTGACACCGTGAAACCAAAGACGCTTAGGCAATCCGGGGGTTTTGCCGCACGATGGTCGCTGGCCGCGTGCAGCCTGCTGCTGGCGGCGGGCCTGAGCCAGGCCGCCGGACTGGAAACCCGTGACCAGAGCGCGCGCCGGGCCCAGGGGCTGGAATCCCTCCAAGCCATCGCCGGCACCCCGGACGCGGCGGCGACCGCGCAGCTCGCCGAGCGCCTGGAGCGCGAGAACGGTGCCTTGGGCAGTTTCGCCATCGATTTCGTGATGGGCGAGATCTGGAGCAGGGCGCAGCTCAGCCGGCGCGATCGCAACCTGGTGGTGCTGGCGATCCTGGGTGCGATCCACCAGACCAACCAGCTCGCCTATTATGTGCCCGGCGGTATCCGCAACGGCCTGACACCGACCGAGATCCGCGAGATCTACGTTCATCTGGCCGGATATGCGGGATTCCCGCGTGCCCTCGACGCCATGGCCGAAACCAACCGCCTGCTCGCGGGCATGGGTCACGGGGTGCCGGCCGCCGGACTGCCACCGGCCGACCGCCTCAGCGGGGCCGAGCGCCGCGAGCGTTCGATCGCGGTGATGAAGAAGCTTTCCGGTCAGGAATCCGCGGACGCCGGTAAATTGCTGGAAGGCATCGCCGGCAAGCTCGGGCCATTGGCCGAGGCAGGGGTGGATTTCGCCTTTGGCGAGATCTGGGCGCGCCCGCAGCTGTCGCGCCGTGACCGCAGCCTGCTGGTGGTTTCGGTGCTGGCCGCGCTCGGCCGTGCGGATGAGCTGGATATCCATGTGCCTGCGGCGCTGCGCCACGGTGTCACCAAGACCGAACTCGAGGAGGTCATGCTGACCGTGTTCGCCTATGCCGGCGCGCCCCTGGCAGTGGAAGGGATCCGCAAGGTGATCGAACATACCGGAGAGAAGGCTGGCTGAGGCCTGATTGTCCCGCCGGAGTTTGTTCGCCGCACATCGTCCAGCTCCATTACGCTACCACTCTCTTCACCCCCACCAGGAGGTCACCATGGCCAAGAACGTCCCCCTGCTCGAGCCAGCCCAGCTGGACGATGGGCTCGCCGAACTCAATGCCAGGGCGCTCGAACCCTGGGCCATCGTCGATGGCAAATTGCATCGGCGCTACAAGTTTCCCAGCTTCAGTGCGGCGTTCGGCTTCATGGCTCAGGTTGCCCTGGTGTGCGAGGTGATGAGCCATCACCCCAGGTGGACCAATGTGTGGAATGTAGTGGAGATCGACCTGCTGACCCACCGCGCGGGCGGCATCACCAGCCTGGATTTCGAGATGGCCGGGGCGATGGAGGGAATCGCGGCGGGGTATCTGAAGTCTTGAGTGCAGTCCTGAGTGCAGTCCTGAACCGGTCAGGCGCGCGCCAAGCCGTGGACGAATAGCCGCGCCATTTCGTCGGCGACCTGGCGGGTGGTCATTTCGCCTTCCGGCTGGTACCAGCGCGTCATCCAGTTGATCGCGCCGAACAGCGTAAAGGCGGTGATCTTGGCATTGCACGCGCGCATCGAGCCGTCGGCGATACCGTCGTCGATCATCTCGCGCATCGAGGCGTCGAGACGCACATAGAGCGGCTCGATCTGGTCCAGATACTTGTCGGACAGGGGCTCCGGTCCGGGGCGGGCCAGGCAGCGGCCGAATTCATCGTCGAACACCGAAATGAAGAGGTGGATGAAGTCGGTCAGTTTCTCGATGCCGGTGTTCGCCGAGTCGAGGATGGTATCGGTCTTGTCCAGCAGCTCGATGATCGCCGTGTGCAGGCACTGGAACAGGATGTCTTCCTTGTTTTCCACGTAGTAGTAGAGCGTGGGCTTGGTGACCTGCAATTCGTCGGCGAGATCGTTGAGCGAGGTTTCGCGAAAGCCCTTCTGATTGAACAGCCGGCCGGCCGTGCGCAGGATGGCGGCGCGTTTCAATTCGTACTGCTCATCCTTGCTCTGGATGCTCTTGCCCCAACGAACCTTGTTCATCGGCATTTTCCCACCTCCGAGCGGCAGCGTGCTGAATACGCGGCAGTGTAGACCACAGGGACAGCGGCGACACCTAAAGGTAAACAGGCTTACCAATGGGTTTAGCGATTCGACCAGTCTCTGGATGGTGGCCGTCCCGGATCGACTGCCGGGCCGCCAAGCCCCTGCATCAGCAACTCGATCTTGAGCCGGGATTCCCGGTATTCGCTCTCTGCGCTGGAGTCGGCGACGATTCCGCCCCCGCCCCAGCAGTGGATTTCTCCGTCGGCGACCAGCAGGGTGCGGATGGTGATGTTGCTGTCCATGCGGCCGTTGGCGGAGAGATAGAACAGGCTGCCGCAGTACAGTGAACGGCCCACCGGTTCGAGCTCGGCGATGATTTCCATGGCGCGGCGCTTCGGGGCACCGGTCACCGAACCGCCGGGAAAGCAGTTTGCCAGCAGGTCCAGCGGTGTCTGGTCGTGGCGCAGCCGCCCGGTCACCGTGCTCACCAGGTGGTGAACATTGGCGAAACTCTCCAGGGCGAACAGCTCGGGCACGGCGATGGAACCGGGCACGCAGGACTTGCCCAGATCGTTGCGCAGCAGATCGACGATCATCAGATTCTCGGCGCGGTCCTTGGCGCTGCTGCGGAGTGCGGCCGCCAGAGCGGCATCCTCCCCGGCGCTCGCACCGCGTGGCGCCGTGCCCTTGATCGGCCGGGTCTGTACCCGATCGCCTTGGACCCCGAGAAACTGCTCCGGCGACAGGCTCAGCACCGCGTGCCCGGGCCATTCCAGATAGGCGCTGTAGGGCGATGGCAGCAGCTCGCGGAGGCGGAGGTAGGCCTGCCAGGGATCGCCCTGACAGCGCGCGCTGAAATGTTGGGCGTAGTTGACCTGGTAGCAGTCGCCGGCGCGCAGGTAAGCGAGGATGCGCGCGATGTCGGACGCAAACCTGGGTTTCGGAGTAGTCGCGCGAAAGCTGCTCTCCAGGCGGAAATCGGCTTCCGGCCGGATGCCCGCGGGGGCATGGCGGCAGCGTGCACGAACTTCGCGGCGCAGCGCCGAGGGGCAGCTGGGGTGAAACGCCAGCAGGGTGCGCTCCGCCCGGTGATCGACGATCGCCGCCCAGACATAGCAGCCTATTTGCAGCAGCAGCAGCGGCCAGGGCAGGGGCTCCGCGGGCCGTGCCGGGAGTCCCAGTAATTCCGTGCCGGCGGGATAACCGAGCCAGCCGATCAGTCCCCCGACGAAAGGCAGATCGTGCGCATCCGCGCCCGATCGCACGGCGCTGGACAGCGCGTCAAGCAATCCGCCGGCTTCGCGCAGGCGGGCCTGGACGGCGCCAGGCTCCGCGCTCAACACCTGGGTCGGAGCAGCACTGATCAGGTCGTAGCGCCCGCGGCTGCTGCCGGGCCGGCCGCTGTCGAGCCATACCGGGTGGGGCAGGTCGCGCAGTGCCGCGAATAGCGGCGCTGGATCAGGATGATGGGCGAGAGCCTCGATCGCGATCATGGTGCGCCCGGAAAATGGCGAAGCCTAGCCGTGCGCATCGCGGCTGGCAATCTGCGCGCCGGGACAGATGCGCGCCGGGACAGATGCGCGACAGGACGGGAGCGGGGAGGGCCCGGTGCGAGACGGGCTTATACTGCGCGTCCCGTTGTCGATGCGAAGGTATTGCCATGACCGATGCGCCCCGGGATCTGACCCCAGATCTCTGCGATGCCAATCCAGACCTGCAGGTGCTGGAGCCGATGCTGTCGAGCTACGGCGGCCGCTCGCCGTTTGGCGGCCAGATCGTGACCGTGAAGTGTTTCGAGGATAACTCCCTGATCAAGGATCAGTTGGCCACACCAGGGCGTGGCAAGGTGCTGGTGGTGGATGGTGGCGGCTCGCTGCGGCGCGCGCTGCTCGGCGACCAGATCGCGGCGAGCGCCGCGCAGAACGGCTGGGAAGGCGTAATCGTCTATGGCTGCGTGCGCGATGTCTGCCAGCTGGCGGAGACCGACCTCGGCGTGCAGGCACTGGCGGCGATTCCGCTCAAGACCGAGCGCAAGGGCATTGGCGAATTGAATGTGGCCGTGACCTTCGGTGGCGTCACCTTCCGTCCCGGTGAATACGTCTATGCCGACGACAATGGCGTCGTGATTTCGCCACGGGCGCTCTCCGTGGAGAATTGAGCAAGGGCTGGCCGGCATCACCAGCGCGCTGGTGCCGGCAGTTCGCGTCCAGCCAGTCCGTCTGCACACCAATCCTTCTGCACACCAATCCTTTTGCAAAGCGGTCTGTTCGCACACCAGTCCGTCCGTACTCCAATCGGGGTCGGCGTTGAACTTTTGTCTGCACCGCTTCTATCTGCACCGCTTCGGGCCTTTCCTCGGAACGCAGTGCGCCACAATGGTGCGATATGTTCTGCCTCAAGGCTTGAAATCCTTTGGTAACCGTTTCTGTCGGTCTTTTCGGCCAAGGTGGCATGTCGTCTGCTTATAGGACAGTGACGCTGGCGTTCGCCAACGGGTCTGCTGCCTGCGAAGGTTCCGACCGATAAGCAGCAGTGGGTTGTCATGGCATCGGCGAGCCCCGACCTGGCTTGCCGAGCCCGCCTGGAACAGAGGAACACGACAATGAAAATGGTCTGCGCGGTTATCAAGCCATTCAAGCTCGACGACGTTCGGGAAGCGCTTTCGGCGGTCGGGGTACAGGGAATCACGGTAACGGAAGTGAAGGGATTCGGCCGCCAGAAGGGACACACCGAACTCTATCGCGGCGCGGAATATGTGGTGGATTTTCTGCCCAAGGTGAAGATCGAGGCGGCGGTGGACGAATCGGTGCTGGACGCCGTGGTCGAGGCCATTACCGCCGCCGCCAACACCGGCAAGATCGGTGACGGCAAGATCTTCGTTTACGCGCTGGAACAGGTGATCCGCATCCGCACTGGCGAGACCGGTGCCGATGCACTCTAGCCTCAGTCAACGCTACACCCTTGCAAAATCCTTACCCTTGGGGAGTCAATCGATGAAAACGCTGATGCGACGCGGCTCCGCCGCGCTGGCAACCGCCGGGCTGTTTTTTCCGGGCCTGGCACTGGCGGAAGAATCCGCGACGCCGACGCTGAACTCCGGCGACACGGCCTGGATGCTGACCTCGACCGCACTGGTACTGTTCATGACCATCCCGGGCCTGGCGCTGTTCTACGGTGGCTTGGTGCGCAGCAAGAACCTGCTGTCCGTGCTGATGCAGTGCTTTGCCATCACCGCGCTGATCACCGTGCTGTGGGCGATCTACGGCTACAGCCTGGCGTTCGACACCACCGGCATGGAGCAGGGGGTGGTCAACCTCAGCAGCTTCGTCGGCGGCCTCGGCAAGGCGTTCCTGGAAGGGCTGACGGTCGAGAGTCTGACCATGACCATCCCGGAATCGGTGTTCATGACCTTCCAGATGACGTTCGCCATCATCACCCCGGCGCTCATCGTCGGCGCGTTTGCCGAGCGCATGAAGTTCTCGGCCATGCTGTGGTTCATGGCGCTGTGGTTCACCATCGTCTACGCGCCGACCGCGCACATGGTGTGGAGCGGCAACGGCGGCCTGATGTGGGACTGGGGCGTGCTGGACTTCGCCGGCGGCACCGTGGTGCACATCAACGCCGGCATCGCGGGCCTAGTGGCTTGCCTGGTGCTCGGCCCGCGCAAGGGCTTCCCGACCACCGCCATGCCGCCACACAACCTCGGCTACACGCTGATCGGCGCGTCCATGCTGTGGGTCGGCTGGTTCGGCTTCAACGCCGGCAGCGCGGTGGCCGCCAACGGCACCGCCGGCATGGCCATGGCGGTGACGCAGATCGCCACCGCCGCCGCGGCGCTCGGCTGGATGTTCATCGAGTGGCTGACCCACGGCAAGCCGAGCGTGCTCGGCATCGCCTCGGGCGCGGTGGCGGGCCTGGTCGCCATCACGCCGGCCTCGGGCTTCGTCGGCCCGATGGGCGCGCTGGTGATCGGCGCCGTGGCGGGCGTGCTGTGCTTCCTGGCGGCCACCAGGCTCAAGCGTGTCTTCCGTTACGACGACTCGCTCGACGTGTTCGGCGTGCACGGCGTCGGCGGCATCATCGGTGCCATCCTCACCGGCGTGTTCGCGGCGGCCAGCCTGGGTGGCACCAAGGCGGACCTCGACATCGCCGCCCAGCTGTGGATTCAGCTCAAGGGCGTGTTGGTGACGGTGGTGTTCAGCGGCATCGCCACCTTCGTGATCCTGAAGGTGATCGATCTCATGATCGGCCTGCGTGCCACGCCCGAGCAGGAGACCGAGGGCCTCGATCTGGCCCTGCACGATGAGCGCGGTTACAACCTCTGAGTTACAACCTCTGAGTTACGATCCCTGGGTTACGACCTCTGAGTTACGACCTCTGAGTTGTTCCCGCAAACAAAAAAGGCCGGAGAATTCTCCGGCCTTTTTTGTTTGCCTGCCGGGTTGAAGCGGCAGGTCCGAACGCGATCAATGGAACTGGTCTTCTTCGGTCGAACCGGTCAGCGCGGTGACGGAGGAAGCGCCACCCTGGATCACGGTGGTCATGTCGTCGAAGTAGCCGGTGCCCACTTCCTGCTGGTGGGCGACGAAGGTGTAGCCCTTGTCGCGCGCCGCGAATTCCGGCTCCTGCACCATCTCGACATAGGCTTTCATGTCCTCGCGAGCGTAGGCGTGCGCCAGCTCGAACATGTTGTACCACATGTTGTGAATGCCGGCCAAAGTGATGAACTGGAACTTGTAGCCCATCGCCGAGAGCTCGCGCTGGAACTTCGCGATGGTGGCGTCGTCCAGGTTCTTCTTCCAGTTGAACGATGGTGAGCAGTTGTAGCTCAGCAGTTGATCGGGGTACTTGGCCTTGATCGCTTCGGCGAACTTGCGGGCTTCGGCCAGATCCGGCGTGGCG
>DASUDS010000113.1:0-13539 GCA_036275455.1 Porticoccaceae bacterium | reverse complement strand
CGAGCAGGGTGTCACCGAGCAGGGTGTCACCGAGCGCCCGCGCTGGCCGCTGATCGTGCTGGTCACGCCCAAGGGCTGGACCGGGCCGGCGCAGGTCGACGGCCGCCGGGTGGAAGGCCACTGGCGTTCCCATCAGGTGCCGTTCACCGACGTGCGCGACAACCCCGCCCATCTGGAGCTGTTGCGCCAGTGGCTCACCAGTTACCGGCCGGAAGAGCTGTTCGACGCAGCTGGCACATTGCGCGCCGAGATCCAGGCGCTGGCGCCGGCCGGCGCCCGCCGCCTGGGCGCCAATCCCCACGCCAACGGCGGCCTGCTGCTCAAGAGCCTGCGCCTGCCGGATTTCCGCGCCTACGCCATCCCGGTCGAGCAGCCAGGCACCCAGCTCGCCGAGAGCACCCGAATAATGGGCACCCTGCTGCGCGACGTCATGGCGCACAATGCCGACCAGCGCAATTTCCGCGTGGTGGGGCCGGACGAGACCGCCTCCAACCGCCTGGGTGCATTGTTCGAGGTCACCAGCCGCGCCTGGCTGGGCGATACCGGGACTGAAGCGGATGCGGACGATCATCTCGCGGCCGACGGCCGGGTGCTGGAGATCCTCAGCGAGCACACCTGCCAGGGCTGGCTGGAGGGCTATCTGCTCACCGGCCGGCACGGGCTGTTCTCCTGCTACGAAGCCTTCATCCACATCGTCGATTCGATGTTCAACCAGCACGCCAAGTGGCTCAAGGTGAGCGCCGAGGTACCCTGGAGGCGGCCCATCGCCTCGCTCAACTACCTGCTGACTTCGCACGTCTGGCGCCAGGATCACAACGGCTTCTCGCACCAGGACCCAGGCTTCATCGACCACGCCGTCAACAAGAAGGCCGACGTCATCCGGGTCTATCTGCCGCCGGATGCCAACACGCTGCTGTGGGTCACCGACCGCTGCCTGCGCTCGCGCAACCTGATCAACATCGTCGTCGCCGGCAAGCAGTCGCAGTTGCAATGGCTGGACATGGACGCCGCCATCAAGCACTGCGAAGCCGGCATCGGCATCTGGGAATGGGCCAGCAACGACCGCAGTGCCGGGCCCGACGTGGTCATGGCCTGCGCCGGCGACGTACCCACCCTGGAGACGCTGGCCGCGGTGAGCATTCTGCGCGAACACTGGCCGGCGCTGCGGGTGCGGGTGGTGAACGTGGTCGATCTGATGACGCTACAGCCCCGCGAGGAGCATCCTCATGGGCTGTCGGACCGTGACTTCGACGCCATCTTCACCCGCGACCGGCCGATCATCTTTGCCTACCACGGCTATCCCTGGCTGATCCACCGGCTGACCTACCGGCGCACCAATCACGGCAACCTCCACGTGCGCGGCTACAAGGAGGAGGGCACCACCACCACGCCCTTCGACATGGCGGTGCGCAACGATCTCGACCGCTTCCATCTGGTTCAGGATGTGGTCGACCGGGTGGCCGGTGGCGCGGGCGATGCTGCCTACCTCAAGCAGTGGTGCCGCGACCGGTTGAGCGAGCACAGTGCCTACATCCGCGAGCGCGGCTGCGACCTGGCGGCGATCGACGACTGGCGCTGGCCCGGTTGAACCCGGCATGAGCGCCAACGCGCGCCTGCTCGGGCTGCTCGGGCTGCTTTATTTCGCCCAGGGTCTGCCCTCCGGTCTGCTCGCCAAGGCGCTGCCGCCGCTGCTGCGGGAGCAGGGCGTATCCCTGTCGGCGATCGGCTTCACCGGGTTGCTCGCCGCACCCTGGGCGCTGAAATTTCTGTGGGCACCGCTGGTGGAGCGGGCCGGTACGCGCCGCCACTGGCTGCTGGCACTTACCGCGATCACGCTGGGGCTGATGCTGACGCTTGCGGGACGCGATTTTTCGGTCTGGACCGCTGAAGCCTTTCCGGTGCTGATGCTGCTGCTCGCGCTCCTCAACCTCACCGCCGCCACGCAGGACATCGTCACCGATGGTCTCGCGGTAAACCGCCTCTCGGGAAAGTTGCGCGGCCTCGGCAACAGTGTGCAGGTGATCGGCTACAAGATCGGCATGACCCTGGGTAGTGCGGTACTGCTGTGGCTGGTGGCGCAGATCGGCTGGTCGCTGGCCTACGGTGGTCTGGCCCTGTCGCTGGCCGTGGTGCTGGTGGCGGTGTGGTATCTGCGCGAACCGCCCGGCGACCGGGAAATGGCGACTTCCCATGTTCACTGGCACGGCCCGCGCGGCTATGTGCAGCTGCTGCGCGAATTTGCCGACCGCCCCGGCCTCGGTTGGTGGCTGGCGACCGTGGCCACCTTCAAGATCGGTGATTCGCTCAGCTCGCGGATGATCGGCCCGCTGCTCAGCGATCGGGGGGTAGCGCTGGCCGACATCGGTCTGCTCACCGGCGCGGCTTCCGCAGTGGGTCTGGTTGGGGCCTTGGCCGGTGGCCTGTCGCTGTTGCGCCTCGGCCACCGCAACGCGCTGTTGCTGTTCGGCACCCTGCAAGCGCTTGGGCTGGCGGCCTATCTGCCGTTGACCGCCGGTGCCCAGCCGCTGGCATTGCTGGGTGCGGTGATGTGCTTCGAACAGTTCGCCGATGGCCTCGCCACGGTGGCGTTGTTCACCTTGATGATGGATGCCTGCCGATCCCATTCACCGGGGGTCGATTACAGCTTGCAGGCATCGCTGCTGGTGATCGTCACGGGAGTGGCCGCACTGAGCAGCGGCATGCTCGCCGAGGTCCTGGGCTACGGCACGATCTTCGGCGCGGGGGCGATCCTGACTCTGCTGGCGCTGCTGCCGGTGCTGCGCTACTTCCGCCATCGTGCTAGTTCCACCATCGCGCTAGCTCCGCCATCCCGGTAGTTCCGTCGTCGCGGTAGTTCCGTCGTCGCGGTAGTTCAGTCTTCGTGGTGGTTCCGTCTTCGCGGTAATTCCGTCTTCGTGGTGGTTTTGTCTTCGTGGTGGTTCCGTCTTCGCGGTAGTTCCGAACTCCTTGCCGGTTCGTGCACCGCGATGATCGCGGACTAGCCGGCACCGAAAGCAAAGGCGGACACCGGCGCCCCCAGCACCCGGTCGTGATAGATGCAGGTGCCGGTGGCGTTGCCGGCGGCGCCGGCGACCACGTGCAGGGGCAACAAATGCTCTTCGCGCGGATGGGCTTCGCGGCCACCGGGCGCCTGTTGCCAGGCACTGAGCCGCCGGGCGCGTTCGGCGGCGGGGAGGGCACAGCTGTCCACCAGCCAGGCGTCGAAGGCATCGCCGGCGGGGTTCTCCCGCGGCTGGCGCATCAGCACCGCCATGTTGTGATAGCTCATGCCGCTGCCAAGGATCAGCACGCCCTGTGCGCGCAGTGGCGCGAGCGCCGCGCCGAGTGCCAGATGGAAGCCGGGATCGAGCCCCGGGTGCAGGGAGAGCTGCACCATGGGGATATCGGCGGGCGGATTGATCAGCATTCCCGGAATGAAGCTGCCATGATCGAGGCCGTGCGCGGGGTCCAGCTCCGCCGCGATACCGGCGGTGCGCAGCAGCGCCGCTACCTCACCAGCAAGTTCCGGGCTTCCGGGTGCGGGATAACGCAGCTGGTAGGTGTGCGGCGGAAAGCCGTAATAGTCGTAGATCAGCTCCGGCGTGGCGGTGGCATTGACGCGCACCGGGTCGGCCTCCCAGTGCGCGGAGATCATCAGCACAGCCCGGGGCCTGGCGGGCAGCTCCGCCAGCAGGCCGCGCAGAAACGCCGCCATGCGCTCCCAGGTATCGGCGGGGCCCAGCGTCCAGTCCATGAAGAAGCAGGGGCCGCCGCCGTGGGGAATGTAGTAACAGGGCAGGGCGGCCATGGTGTGCGGTACCGGCGGTCAGGCCACCGCGGCCTTTTTCGGCGGCAACGCGCGCTGGAGCAGGGGCTCCCCGGGCATCTTGCGCAGCTCCGGCAATACCTCGCTGGCGAACAGGCGCAGGCTCGCCTCGGCGTCGGCCAGTGGCATGCCGCCATAGCTGAACACGCCGTTGTAGGCGCCGGCACCGGTGCGCTGGGTGAAGTTGCGGATGCGCTCCAGACATTGCGCCGGCGTACCCCATACTTGCAGGTTCATGAAGAACTTGACGGCATCGTCGACGCTCTTGCCGACGTGCTCCTGCATCGCCGCATAGGCTTCATAGCCCTTGGTCTGCTTGAGATGGGTGCCCGCCATCTCGTAGTGTTCGATGACCGAATGGTAGTAGGCGCCGATGTACCTGGTGGCCATTTCCTCGGCGCGATCCGCGCTCTGGTCGCAGTAGGTCCAGCCGGCCAGGATCGGCTGCGGGGCAGCGAAGCCGTTCACGGCACGGAAAGTCTCGCGATAGGCGGCCAGCTCGCGATCGACGTGCTCCCAGGGTTTTTGCGGAATCACCAGAATGCCGACGCCGAGCTTGGCCATGATCTGCGACGACTCCGGCGACACCGCCGCGGCGTAGGTGCGGCCGCGGAAGGTCTTGAACGGCCGCGGGCGCAGCTCGCGGCGCGCCTGCCGTACCTGCTGGCCCTGGTATTCGCAAAAGCCGGTCTCCAGACCTTCGAGAATCATTTCCGCGGATTCGGTGAAGTATTCCCGCGCGCTGTTCATGTCGCGGCCGAAGCCTTCGAATTCCACCCGGCCCAGGCCCCGGCCGATGCCGAGAATCACCCGGCCGTTGGCCATGTTGTCGAGCATCGCCACTTCCTCGGCGACGCGGATCGGATCGTGCCAGGGCAACACGATGACCATGGTGCCGAGCCCGAGATTGGGATTGCGCCCCGCCCAGTAGGACAGGAACTGGGTGACGTCCGGGCACATGGTGTAGTCGGTGAAGTGATGTTCGACGCCCCAGATCGACTGGAAGCCCAGCTCCTCGGCGAGGCTGCCGAGATAGAGATCGTTGTCGTAAACCTGCTTGTCGGTGAGTTTGGGATCGACTCCCTGGAAGATGATCGACAGTCCTACATCCATAGCGCGAACCTCTTTGCCTTGCGGCGTCAAGTGAAGAAGATCAAAGAAATGCGGAATTGGAGTATAGGAGAAACGAAATGGATCGACAGCCACAGGGGTGGCGGCTGGCGCGGAGGCGGCTGGCTTGAATGCATGGAAGCCTGGCCGGGGAGGGGGCCAAGACGGAAACCGGCCAGTAGCGGCAGAAAGCGCCGGCTTCGGTAGGCCCGAAGCCGGCGGAACCATCGGCAAGTGGCAGGGAAGCCCTGGAAAAATCCACTTTCGTCATTCCGGCGAAAGCCGGAATCCAGTTAGATCAAGCACCTGAACCCCGGCGTTCGCCGGGGTGACGACCTGTTCAGGGCTTCTCTAGCGGGAAATCACTGGCCGTGAATGATCAGACCACGGATATTGCGGCCGGCGACCATGTCGTCGAAGCCCTGATGGACTTCCTCGATCTTGTAGGTGCGCGATTGCATGCGATCCAGATCGAGTTGTCCGGTCTCGTAGAAACCGAGCAGTTTCTCGAAATCCACCTTGGCGTTGGTGCTGCCGTAGATGCAGCCGCAGACCTTCTTGGCCGACAGCGCCATTTCCAGGCCGCTGAACTTGTATTCGGCGGTGACGTCGGGCGCGCCCACCAGGCAACAGGTGCCGCCGCGACGTGTTGCGGCGTAGGCCTGATTGGCGACCGCGGGAATGCCGATCACCTCGAAGGCGTAGTCCACACCGATGCCACCGGTGATTTCCATGATCTGGGCGACCGGATCCTTGCCGGCGTTGACCGTGTGGGTGGCGCCGAATTCGCGCGCGGCTTCCAGCTTGGCGTCGTTCAGATCCACCGCGATCAGCGGGTTGGCACCGGCGATCTTGGCGCCCTGCAATGCCGACAGGCCCACGCCACCGCAGCCGAATACGGCGACGCTGCTGCCAGGCTGCACCTGCGCGGTGTTGAGCGCCGCGCCAGCGCCGGTCATCACGCCGCAGCCGACCAGTGCCGCGGCGCTCAGGCTGTATTTCTTCTTGATCGGCACCACGCACATGGCGGGGCAGACCACCTGTTCGGCCATGTTGCCCAGCGCCGCGAAGGCGCCGATGTACTGGCCATCCAGCTTCACGCGGCTGGTGCCGTCGGGCTGCATGCCGCTGAACAGGTCGGTGGCGGTGCACAGCCAGGGCTCCTGATGCTGGCAGAAATGGCAGGTGCCGCACATGGGAATGAACGAGGTGATGACGTGATCGCCGACCTTGACGTTGGTGACGTTGGCGCCGATTTCCTCGACCACACCGGCGCCCTCGTGGCCCAGCACGATTGGCGTCGGCATCGGCAGTTTGCCGTTGATCACGGAAAGATCGGACATGCACAGGCCGGTGGCGGCCATGCGGATGCGCACCTCGTTGGCCTTGGGCGGATCGAGTTCGATCTCGCGCACGGAATATTCGTTCTTGGCGGTGAGCACCACGGCCTTGGCTTTGATCGTCATAACATGCCTCGCAAAGTTTGCTGATCTTGTGGTTTCGGCTGAAAACGACGGCTGCAGGCAAGCCGCACTATCGGCAAATAGGATTTGCGGCGGGAGACAGCGTCGGCCGGATCATACACGCTGGGCCTAGCTCAGGTCGTGTTGTGACAACCACCTGACCTTCGATCATCCGCATCGATCCTCAGTAGTTCGCATAATGTATATTATGTTAAATAATACAAGAACTGCGAGCACGGATGGCGATGCGATCAAACCCTGCGCACCGGGCCCGGATACCGCGCCACGAGTTCATCGGCGGTCAGCAGCAAGACCCCTTCGCTTTCGGCCTGGGCGACGAGCATGCGGTCAAAGGGATCTTTGTGAAGGTGCGGCAGATGCGCGGTGGCCATGGCGTGCTGGCTGGTGATGGCGAGTTCCGTGTAGCCGTTGTCGAGCAGGCCGCGGCGCAGCAGATGAGGATCGATTTGGAAGTCCTGGCGGCCCAACCCCTTCTTGATGGTGATTTCCCAGAGACTGACAGCACTGAACCAGAGTACGTTGCGCGGTTCGGTGATCATGCTGCGCGCCTCCTCGGAGAGCCGTTCCGGATGTCCGGCGGCCCAAAGCAGGAGGTGCGTGTCAAGCAGCAGGATCATCGTCGAGACCGAAGGCTTCGGTGATTTCCGGCTCGCCCATGCGGTCGAAGTCGTCGGGCACCTCGATCTCCCCGGCCAGGAATCCAAGTCGCTGGGGTTGGTTTGGCTGCTGACTCTCCAGGGAGACGATCTTGGCGATGGGACGGCCCGCCTTGGCGATGATGAATCGCTCGCCGCGGCTCACCCGTTCGAGCAATCTGGACAGATGCGTTTTGGCTTCGTGAATGTTGACGATTTCCATGGATGCGCTATTCCCCCCGCGTTGGACTAATAAAACCTAGTCTATTGGGTTGAGCGTGGGTGTCAAGTGTGCGCTGTCCGGGCTCGAGCGCTGCCATAATCCGAGAAAGCCCGCGGCGGAAACGGGGTAAAACCCCACGCGGCTCCGATCGGAGCCAGGCTTACCCTGATCTGCCGCCAAGAGGACCAAACTCCGGTACCACCGCCCACTCCGGCTCCTCGAATTCGCCGATGAAATTGAATTCGCAGGTCAATGCGTGCTGGTCGAGGATGCCACGCACTACGGCATCGCGGCGGTCATCCTTGGTGTCGCGCGCGGCCTTGGAATCCCAATGGGCGATCGCCAGCAGGCGCTCGGGATCGCCGATCTTGCGATGCAGATAGGTGCCGCGGGCGCCCGGCGTGCGCTGGATGACTGCGCTGGCGCGCACCCAGGCCGCGGCATATTCCTCGACGCTGTAACCGGGCTTTACCCGGACTTCAAAAATGAATTTCATGCGCTCGCGACCTCCCTCGATCGTCTGCCACCCGATCTTGCTTGTCTTGGCCTGCCGGGGTTGGCGTGCGGCACCACCCGCCATGGCCTAGAATCCACCCTTTCCTAGCGGTAGCACGAATCCATGCCCCGATTCCACGCCCTGGTCCCGGTAATGCCGCTGCTGGCTTGCCTGCTGTTGTCCTGGCCCGCCCAGGCGCTGGAGCCGGCGGCCGCCAGCGACGCCCAGCGCGATACGCTGCGCGAGATCGTGCGCCAACTGGACAAGCGCCACTATCGCCAGCTGGCACTCGACAACCGCTTTTCCGGCGAGCTGTTCGATCTCTACCTGAAACATCTGGATCCCACCCGTACCTATCTGCTGGCGGCCGATGTCGGCGAGCTGGAGACCTGCCGCACGCGCTTCGACGACGAACTCAAGGCTGCCGCGCTCGACTGCGCCTATCAGGTCTACAACCGCTTTCAGCAGCGCCTGGTGCAACGGCTCGAAGCCAATGTGGCCTATCTCGAAAGCGACGCCGAGTTCGATTTCGATGCTGCCGAGTCCCTGCCCATAGATACCGACAAGGGGCCCTGGCTGGCGGATGGCAAGGCCGCCGAAGACTACTGGCGCCGACGCATGAAGGACAGTCTGTTGCGTCTGCTCACCTCCGGCAAGGAGCCGAAGGCCGCGCGCGAGCTGCTGCTCAAGCGCTACAAGGCGCAGATTCATCGGCTCGAACAGCAAACCGCCGATGACGCTTTCGACATTTACGCCAATGTCGTGGCGGCCATGTACGACCCCCACACCTCGTTCATGGATGCGCGCAGCATGGAGAACTTCCAGATCAGCATGTCGCTGTCGCTGGAAGGCATCGGCGCAGTGCTGCAAAGCGAGGACGAACACACCAAGGTCGTGCGCGTGGTGCCCGGCGGCCCGGCCGACAAGGCGGGACGACTCCACGCCGGCGACCGCATTACCGGCGTCGGCCAGGGGCGCGGCGGGGAAATGGTCGATGTGATCGGCTGGCGGCTCGACGACGTGGTCGATCTGATCCGCGGCAAGAAAGGCACCGAGGTGCGCCTGGAAATACTGCCCGCCGCGGCGGGCGTCGCCGGCAAGTCCGAGGAGATCCTCATCGCCCGCGAGCAGGTCAAGCTCGAGGAGCAGGCCGCGCGCGGCGACGTTATCTCGGTGCCGCAGGGGGATCGGCAGGTGCGCCTGGGCGTGATCACCGTGCCCACCTTCTACATGGACTTCGAGGCCTATCGCAACCACGACGAGAACTTCCGCAGCACCACCCGCGACGTGTTCAACATCCTCCAACAATTCCGCGCCGAGAACGTGGACGGCATCATCGTCGATCTGCGCAACAACGGCGGCGGTTCGCTCTACGAGGCGACCGCACTCACCGACCTGTTCATCGATCCGGGTCCCGTGGTGCAGATTCGCCACGCCGATCGCAGCCTGTCGCTCGATCAGGTCGCCGAGCGCCCCGCCGTGTATCGCGGCCCGCTGGTGGTGCTGATCAACCGCTTGAGTGCTTCGGCGTCGGAGATCTTTGCCGCCGCCATCCAGGATTACGGCCGCGGCCTGATTCTGGGCTCGCAGAGTTTCGGCAAGGGCACCGTGCAGGTCATCACTCCGCTGCGCGAAGGTCAGCTCAAGCTCACCCAGTCCAAGTTCTACCGGGTCTCGGGCGACAGTACCCAGGAACGCGGGGTAATGCCCGATATCTCCTTCCCCTCGGTCTATGACCTCGGCGAAATCGGCGAGAGCACGCAAGACCGCACCCTGCCCTGGGATCGCATCGATCCAGTCGAATTCGACCCCTATGCCCAGACGCAGGACCACATCCCGGCACTGCGCGGCACGCACGACCGCCGCGTGGCCGACGACCCCGACTGGGCTTATCTGAACGGCGAATTGGCGTTGGTGGCCAAGAGCCGGGCACTCAAGGAATTGCCCCTGCGCCGGGACGACCGGGAACGCCTGGAACGCGAGCGCGAGGAAGCCCTGCTCGCACTCGCCAACCGGCAGCGCACCGCCAAGGGCGAGAAACCCTACGAGAACCTCGAAGCCTGGCGCAAGGACAGGGGCGCGGCCGCTGGAGACGGCGGCAATGGCGAGGGGGATGGAGCGGATGCAGCGGCAGATTCGGGTGATCCGCAGGGCAAGCCCGACCCCGCCAAGGATCCCCTGCTGAAGGAAGCGGGATTCGTTCTAGCCGATTATCTCCAGCTGCTGGCCGAGCGCCGCCAGAAGCTCGCCAGCGAATCCTGACCGTGAAGATCGTTTCCTTCAATATCAACGGGATACGGGCACGTCCTCATCAATTGGAGGCAGTGATCGCGCGCCACGATCCGGATGTCATCGGGTTGCAGGAGACCAAGGTCGCGGATGCGGAATTCCCGGCTGAGCACATCCGCGGTCTGGGCTACGACTGCATTTTCCATGGCCAGAAGGGCCACTACGGCGTCGCCCTGCTCTACCGCCAGGCGCCCATCGCCACTGCCCGCGGCTTCCCCGACGACGGCGAAGACTCGCAGCGGCGGCTGATCAAGGCCAGCTTCGCCACCGCCTCCGGCCCGGTACACATCTACAACGGTTATTTTCCCCAGGGCGAGAGCCGCGACCACCCCACCAAGTTTCCCGCCAAGGCGGCCTTTTACCGCGAACTGGCGGCAACGCTGCGCCGCGAGCATGCGCCGGACGAGCAGGTCGTGCTCATGGGCGACATGAACGTGGCGCCCCAGGACATCGACATCGGCATTGGCGAGGACAACCGCAAGCGCTGGCTGCGCACCGGCAAATGCTGCTTTCTCCCGGAAGAGCGCGAATGGTACGAACACCTTGCCGCCTGGGGGCTGAAGGATACCTTTCGCACGCTGCACGGCGATCGCGAAGCCGTCTACAGCTGGTTCGATTACCGCAGCCGCGGTTTCGAGCAGGATCCACCACGCGGCCTGCGGATCGATCTGCTGCTGGCCAGCGCCGGGCTGTGCGCGACACTGGTCGGCAGCGGCATCGACCTCGGCGTCCGCGCCATGGAGAAACCCTCCGACCACTGCCCGGTGTGGGCGGAATTCTCGGTCTAGCTGAGGGCAACCCAAGCCTTGGTCAGCCCAACCCTTGGTCAACCCAGGCTCCGGTCAACCAAAGCCTCGGTCAACCGAAGTCGCGCCGCGACGTTGTTGGAGGTACCGGATTTTCCGGGCGAGGAGCACCGATGAAGACCAAGACGACCTGGCTGTTGATCGCGACCTTGAGCAGCGCGCTGCTTGTCGCGCCGGTCCAGGCTCGGGATGAACACCATGGCCCGCGCTGGGATCGTCATCGCGACTACGACTATCGCAATCATGGAAGCGATTATCGCGATCGCGGCTGGCGCCACCACGGCCACCACGAACCCCATTACCGGGTCTATGTGCAGCCGGAGCGCCACTACTATTACGAGCGGCACGATCATTACCGGGGTTACCACGGATCCGATTACCACCATGGGCACCATCATCGTCGCCATCATCATGATCATCACGACCACGACGCCTACAAGATCCTCGGCGGCGCCATCCTGCTCAATGAAATTCTGCACCATTGACGGGATGGGATGGGATGACGGGATGCGATGACCAGGCGTGATGATCAGACCTGAAGAGGTGCAGCGACATGGCCGAGGCGCTGTCTAGCGTGACCCCCCGCCCCCCGCCGGCGCGGGCCGAGCGGTCCGATGCGGCCATGGACGGCTTTCTCGCCGGCGTGGAGCGGCGCGCTTACGCCATCGCCCTGAGTTTGCTGCGGGACCGCGAGGAAGCGCTGGATGCGGTGCAGGATGCCATGCTGCGCCTGGTGCGCAGCTATGCGCACAAGCCGGCGGAAGATTGGGCACCCCTCTTCTACCGGATCCTGAACAACCGCATCCACGACAGTTTTCGCCGGGGCAAGCTCCGCAACCGGCTGTTCGGTTGGCTGGGCGCCCCGGCAGCGGATGATGCGAACGCGGACGATCCCTGGGAACAGATCCCCGATCCGACGCCCAACACGCCGCCCGAACTCCTGGAACGGGAGCGCAGCCTGGAGGCGCTGGAGTGCGCGGTGCGCGCCCTGCCCCGCCGCCAGCGCGAGGCCTTCCTGCTGCGCTGCTGGGAGGGTCTGTCCACCGAGGACACTGCCCGCGCCATGGGCTGCACCCAGGGCAGCGTCAAGACCCATTACTTCCGCGCGCTGCAAGCGCTGCGGAACGAACTGGAGGGCTTCCAGCCATGAACAGGAAAGAACCGCAATCGCCGCCCCCGAGCCAGGGCGAGCAGGATTGGCGCCAGGAGCTGCGCGCGCTGGAGGAGTGCATCGACCCGCACACGGTCCAGCGTCTGGCCCAGGCCCGCCGCAACGCCTTGACTGCGGCTCCGCTGTCGCGCTGGCGGTTCAGTGGTCCGCGCTGGCTGCCTGCTACCGGCATGGCCTGCGCCGCTGTCCTGAGTCTGTGGGCACTGGTGCCGCATTGGCCACTGTCGGCGCACTGGCAGTGGCTGCAACCCACCGCCAGCAATAGCCAGAACCAGGCCGCCAGCGAAGAACTCTATGAGCATCTCGACTTCTATGCCTGGCTCGCCAGCAACCCGGCGGAAATCGATCGGCAGCCCTGACATGAAATCCCGTTTCCTCCGCTCGACTCGCTTCGTGTTTCGGCTGCTGCTGGGGATGGCGCTCGTCCTGGGCGCGGGCGCAGCCTGGGCCGACCATCGCTCGCGCGACCGGCATTACCACGAACCCGAAACTCATCATGAGCGCGCGCGGGACGACAGCTACCATGATCCGCGCCAAGGGGACTACGACGACCCGCACCGGGGTCACCATCGCGCCGGGGAGTCCTATCCCCACGAAGACGACCGGCACTACGAGGAGCGCTACCACCAGGACCGTTACGGCAATGACCGTTATGGCAAAGATCATTACGGCAACGACCGTTACGGCCATGACCGTTACGGAAAAGAGCATTACCGGGAAGATCATCGCGACGGTGGTTGGTACGACGATCATCGCGATGGTGAAAGGTACGACCACGAACGCGCGTCGCCCCGGCATCTGCGCCAGCTCGAAGAACGGCGCCGTCAGTTCGATGCCCTGCCCCAGCAGCAGCAGCAGCGCCTGCGCGATACCCGCGACCGGTTCTATCAGCTCCCGCCCGAGCAGCGCCTGCGCCTGCGCGAAAAATGGCGCGAACTGCCACGGGAAGAGCGTCGCCGCTGGCGCCATGACGAAGGCCGCTAGCCCTATCGAACCGGCGTTCCTGTTCGCGAACCCGCGCTACCTGCCCTCCCCGAAATAAAGACGGCCGAAGTGAACAAGCCTGAAGCGCAGACGCCCACAGTAAATGCCGGACGGCATCACGCCGAGCGGCGTTCGCCTGTGCGCACGGCGGCGGTGTTCGGCGCGGTGCTGGCCACACTGCTTGCGGGCTGCGCGAGCCAGCCTCCCGCTGGGCCAGGCGCAGCCGAGAAACAGCTGCTGGATTCCGTGCAGCAGGACCACGGCACCCAGGCCGCCGAGCGCGTTCGCCGCTGGTTTCGCGTCATCGAGAGCGGCCGGGACGCGGACCCGCCAGCACAATTGCAGCTGGCCAACGACTTCTTCAACCAGCCGCGTTTCACCACCGATCGCGAAGCCTGGCAACGGGAAGACCACTGGGCGACGCCGGTCGAATTCCTGATCGCGGACGCCGGCGACTGCGAGGAATTCGCCATCGCCAAGTACTTCACCCTCGCGCGCATGGGCGTGGCCGATGC
>DASUDS010000112.1:0-31856 GCA_036275455.1 Porticoccaceae bacterium | reverse complement strand
GGCGTCGAGGCCGGCATCGAGCCGCGCCAGCAGTTCCTGCTCGTGGGCATCCGCCGCCGCGCGATCCAGGCCCTGGAGCCAGGCCACGGCAGCACCCAAACCGATGGCGCCGGCGATATGGGGCGTGCCGGCCTCGAATTTCCAGGGCACCTCGGCATAGGTGGTGCCCGCGAAGGACACGCGCTCGATCATCTGGCCGCCGCCCTGCCAGGGCGGCATGGCGTCGAGCAGCTCGCGGCGCCCGTAGAGCACGCCGATGCCGGTGGGGCCGAACAGCTTGTGGCCGGAAAACGCGTAGAAATCCGCACCCAGGGCGCGCACGTCCACCGCGAAGTGGTTGATCGCCTGGGCGCCGTCGATCAGCACCAGGGCACCGGCGGCATGCGCCATGCGCGCGATCTCGGCCACCGGGTTGACGGTGCCCAGCACGTTCGACATCTGGGTGATGGCGACCAGCCGGGTGCGCGCGCCGAGCAGTCCGGGCAGCGCTTCCAGATCCAGGGCGCCTTCATCGGTGATGGGCAGCACCCGGATGCACGCGCCGGTGGCCGCAGCCAGCATCTGCCAGGGCACGATGTTGGCGTGGTGCTCCATGGTGGTGAGCAGGATTTCGTCACCCGCCTTCAGATTCGCCCGCCCCCAGCTGTTGGCGACCAGATTGATGCTCTCGGTGGTACCGCGCGTCCAGATGATCTCCTCACGCGCCACGCCGCCGAGAAATTCCGCCACCCGTTCGCGCGCCTGCTCCATGGCCTCGGTGGCGCGGCTGGCCAGCGCATGGGCACCACGGTGGACATTGGCGTTGTCGTGGCGGTAGTAGTTGGCGATGGCATCGATCACCGCCGCGGGCTTCTGCATGGTCGCGGCATTGTCGAGATACACCAGCGGCTGACCGTTGACCTGCTGGTGCAGAATGGGAAACTCTCGCCGCACCGCTTCAACGTCGAAGCTGCCGTTCACCCGGGCATTCATGACTGCGGTTCCTGGGCGACAAAGGCGTCGTGCAACATGGGCCGCACCAGCTCGCGCACCGCGGCGAGCGGCAGCGCCTCGATGATCTCGGCGAGAAACGCAAAGCCGAGCAGTGCGCGGGCCTCGGCCTCGCCAATCCCCCGCGAGCGCAGATAGAAGAGCGCGTTGGCATCGAGCTGGCCGAGCGTGGCGCCGTGCGCGCACTTCACGTCATCGGCGTAGATTTCCAGCTCCGGCTTGAGGTCGATCTCCGCGCCCCGGGTCAGCAGCATGCCGCGCACCTGGAGTTCGGCGTCGGTCTTGCCGGCACCGGGATGGATGTGGATGCGCCCGTTCAGAATCGCCCGCGAGGTTTCACCCGCGATCAGGCGAAACTGCTGCCGCGAACTGCACCGCGGCGCCGCGTGTTGGATGTTCATCTGGTGGTCGAGGTGGCCGGCGCCGCGCGCGAGACCGGCGCCACGCACCGCGACCTCGGCGCCCGGACCGGTCAGGCGGATGTCGATCTCATTGCGGCGCAAGGCCGCGCCGCGCTCGACCAGTGACAGGTCGTAACCCGCGTCGCGGCCGACCGCGACCGCGAGCGCGCCGAGCCAGCGACCGGCGCCGGCAGCGGTCGCCAGGCGCAGGTGATCGAGCCGAGCGCCGGCTGCCAGCGCGATCTCGACCACCGCATTGGTGAACAGAAGCGCGCCGCCGATATGGCGCTCGACCAGCGTGGCGCGCGCGCCCTCCTCCACCAGCACCAGCACGCGTGGGTGCGCGCCGCGCGGCGTCGCGTCCGTGCTCTGGGCGATCACCAGCTCGATGGGCCGTTCGAGGCGCGCACCGGCCGCGACCTGGAGCAGCAGGCCGTCTTCGACCAACGCACCGTTGAGGGCCACGAAGGGTCGGCCCGCAGTGGCGGCGATGCGGCCCAGATGCGCTTGTGCAGCGACCAGTGGCGACCCGGACAACAGCGAAAAAGGCGTTATGGAGAGCCCTGCCGGCAATGCTCCGGAGAGGGGCTGCGGCACGCCATCGAGAATCACCAGGCGCTGGGCATCGAGCCCCGGAATGGCTTCGATGCGCGCCGCACCGGGCACCGCGCGATCGAGCAGGCCGGTGTCCAGCAGGGGTCCGATGCGGCTGTACTTCCAGGATTCGGTCTTGGCCGTGGGCAGTTCACTGGCCGCAAAGGCAGCGGCGCCCGCGGCGCGCAGTTCCTGCACCAGACCGGCGGCCGGTGCCTGTTCGGCGATGCGCCGGCGCGCCTGCTCGCCGAACAGCTCGCTACTCCGCGCGCGCCTTTGCGCCCGCGCGCCCGAAACCTCGCTGTCCTGTACGCGACTGTTCATGGCGTTCAGGCGACCTCGTCGAGCAGCCAGCCGTAGCCCTTGGCTTCGAGTTCGAGCGCCAGCTCGCGGCCACCCGAGCGCAGGATGCGGCCAGCGGCGAGCACATGCACCCGATCCGGCACCACGTGGTTCAGCAGGCGCTGGTAGTGGGTGACCATGACGATGGCGCGCTCCGGTGAACGCAAGGCGTTGACGCCCTCCGACACCACCTGCAGGGCATCGATGTCGAGCCCGGAATCGGTCTCGTCGAGCAGCGCCAGCCGGGGTTGCAGCAGCAGCATCTGGAGAATTTCGTTGCGCTTTTTTTCGCCGCCGGAAAAACCTTCGTTGACGCCGCGCTTGAGGAACTCGGGATCCAGGTGCAGCCGCTTGCTGGTCTCGCGCGCGAGCTTCATGAACTCGACCGCGGACAGCGCCGGTTCGCCGCGTGCGCTGCGGCTGGCATCGAGCGCCGCGCGCAGGAATTCCATGTTGGAGACTCCGGGAATCTCGACCGGATACTGGAAGCCGAGAAACAGGCCGGCCCGCGCCCGCTCCTCAACCGACAGCGCAAGCAGATCCTGGCCGAGATATTCGACGCTGCCGCCGGTGACCTCGTAGCCCTCGCGGCCGGCGAGCACCGCGGTCAGCGTGCTCTTGCCCGAGCCGTTGGGGCCCATGATGGCGTGGACCTCGCCGGCGCGGATCTCCAGGCTCAGGCCCTTGAGGATCGGAGTGCCATCGACCGTGGCGTGCAGATCAGTGATCTTGAGCATGAATCATCGACTCCCGTTACCAATTCCCGGACGTTCAGCCCACCGCGCCTTCGAGGCTGACTTCGAGCAGCTTGCCGGCCTCCACCGCGAACTCCATGGGCAGCTCGCGGAACACCTGCTTGCAAAAGCCGTTGACGATCATCGACACCGCCTTTTCCGGGTCCAGACCGCGCTGGCGGCACAGAAAGAGCTGATCCTCGCTGACCTTGGAGGTGGTCGCCTCGTGCTCCACCGTGGCCGAGGGGTTGCGGCTTTCGATGTAGGGAAAAGTGTGCGCGCCGCAACGCTCGCCGATCAGCAGCGAATCGCACTGGGTGTGATTGCGCGCGTTTTCCGCCCCAGCGGTGATATGCACCAGGCCGCGGTAGGAGTTCTCCGCCTGCATCGCGCTGATGCCCTTGGAGACGATGGTAGAGCGGGTGTTGCGGCCGACGTGGATCATCTTGGTGCCGGTGTCGGCCTGCTGGCGGCCGCGGGTCAGGGCCACCGAATAGAACTCGCCCACCGCGTTGTCGCCTTGCAGCACCACCGAGGGGTATTTCCAGGTGATCGCGGAGCCGGTCTCGACCTGGGTCCAGGAGATGCGCGCGTTCTCGTGCGCCACGCCGCGCTTGGTGACGAAGTTGTAGATGCCGCCGCGCCCTTCGGCATCGCCCGGATACCAGTTCTGCACGGTGGAATACTTGATCTCCGCACCCTTGAGCGCGATGAGTTCGACCACTGCCGCATGAAGCTGGTTTTCGTCGCGCTGCGGCGCGGTGCAACCCTCCAGATAGGAAACATGACTGCCTTCGTCGGCAATGATCAGGGTGCGCTCGAACTGCCCGGTGTGCTTGGCGTTGATGCGGAAGTAGGTCGACAACTCCATGGGGCAGCGCACGCCCTTGGGGATGTAGACGAAGGAGCCGTCGCTGAACACGGCGGAGTTCAGCCCGGCGAAATAGTTGTCGCGATAAGGCACCACGCTGCCCAGGTACTTGCGCACCAGCTCCGGATGCTCGCGCACCGCCTCGGAAATGGAGCAGAAGATCACCCCCGCTTCGGCGAGCTTGTCCTTGAAGGTGGTGACCACAGACACACTGTCGAACACGGCATCGACCGCGACACCGGCCAGCATGGCGCGCTCGTGCAGCGGGATGCCGAGCTTTTCGTAAGTGCGCAGCAGTTCTGGATCCACCTCGTCGAGACTTTTCGGTCCGTCGCCGCGGACCTTGGGCGCCGAGTAATAGGAAATCGCCTGGTAGTCGATGCGCGGATAGTGCACATGGGCCCACGTCGGATGGACCATGGTCTGCCAGTGGCGGAACGCCTTGAGCCGCCATTCCAGCAGCCATTCCGGCTCGTTCTTGCGCGCGGAGATGAAGCGAACCGTGCCTTCGTCGAGACCGGGCGGCAGGGTTTCCGCTTCGATATCGGTTACCCAGCCAGCCTCGTATTTGCCTTGGACGAGGCGTGCGATGGGATCGACGGAATCGATGTACTGGCTCATGGGCTGGCTCGCTGGAATTGGCATTTCGCCAAGGCGCCCCGGAAATAAGGATTCGGGGCGCCGGATTCAGGGCTCGAGAGGCTTTGTTCCGATGACGCAAAGCCTAATGGATACCATCTTTGTATTCAATACTTTTAGAGTATACAATCCATTCCGAATTCGCCACTCCCCGCGCCGACACATGCTCAAGGTAGGCCGCCTCGCCGACTACGGCATCCTGATCCTGCACCATCTGGGGCGGGTCCGCCCGGCGCGGCTGTCGATGGACACCCTGGCCGAGCTGACCCATGTGCCCCTGCCCACGGTGCGCAAGCTGATGCGGCTGCTCGCCGAAGCCAATTTGGTGGTCTCCAAGCGCGGCCCGCTGGGCGGCTATGCACTGGCGAGGTCGCCGCAGCAGATCAGCCTGGCGGATGCCATCGGTGCCATCGAGGGCCGGCCAGCCCTCACCGCCTGTTCGAGTGAAGAGGGCCACTGCGACATGGCCGGGCAATGCGAGCTGGCGCCACGCTGGCCGGGAGTGAATGCCCTCGTCCTGCAGGTGCTGGAGCGCACCTCGCTCCAGGACCTCGGCGCCGGGAGCAGCCTGCATGTGCCGCCGCCGCTGCGGGAACCCATCTGTCCCGATCGGCCCTCGCGCGAGCGGCCTGTCAAGCAACCAGCAAGGTAACCAGCAACGGGGAATCAGGGACAGCTCAGGCTGCCAATCCCCTTGGCTAAGCGGGGACGACCGGTGACATTGGTGATCACCCGGTAGGCGAGCTCACCCTTGCCACTGCCGGGACAGACCCGAAAGGTGCCGGTGACCAGGCCGCCGGAGCTTGCCGCCGAGCCATCGGGCCGATAGGCGTACCACTTTGCCGCGTTGCCATTGCGGAGCGTGAATCCCCCGGACAGCGCCTGCTGGACGCGCACGACTTCCTCGGCGGGATTGCGCACGCCGAAATCGGCTTCATCGACGAACACCAGCCACCCCTGGGACCAGTCGCCGGTCGCGGCGCAGCTCTCCCCGTCGGCGGACTTGCACAGCGCCACCCGCCGATTGCGCTTGACCGCCTCGGTGCGCGCGAAAAACAGGGAACTCATCAGCGTACCGGCGGTGCCTGCCGCGCGATTGACCGCAATCAGCTCACGAAAGGGCGGCGCTGCCAGCATCATCAATAACGCCGACAACGCCAGACCGGCCAGCAATTCCAGCAAGGTAACACCGCGCTCGCGCCCATCCATGTGCGCCGACCTCCCTGTCGTTGAATTCGCCGCACCCTCCCTGGCGCGGCTCCCCGGCGTCCTGCCGGCTATGCTCTCGCTACGGTGCCAACTTAACGCCGCCCGGCCAGGCCATGCAAGCCGTTACAGCACCACGATCTACAGGATGATCTGCTACGGAGCCACCCGCTACAGGGTCACCAGCTACAGGATCACCCGCTACATAGTCATCCGCAACAGAGTCATCCGCTCTAGAGTCATCCGCTACAGAGTCGCGCTCGCAACGCCAGCGTGCGCAGCCAACGGTGGGCAGTTACTGGTTCCGCTCCGACCCGCCCTCGATCTGACGCTGGATCTCCGCGCCGCGCCGGTCGAGATCCTTCTGCAGCTGCTGCTCGACATCCTGGGCACGCTCCAGTTGCGGTTGGTAGATGACCTTGCCAGGCGCCGCCGGGTCGGGCCCGGTCTGGCGCTGGCACATCAGCAGGTAGGCCGGCACCAGCAGCGCCACCAGCAGCAACAAAATCCGCATCAATCCCCCCCCTATTCCGCGCCCGGCCGCCGCCATCTCAAGAGCGAACGTCTGCTCTCGCTACAGCCTCGACGAAGCCACCAGCCACTGTCAACGCCCCCGCGGCCGGCAATGATCTGCGCCACGCACACCCAAGCGAGGGAGGCCCCGAATAAGTCCACATTCGTCCTGCTGGTAGAAGCCGGAATCCCGTCAAATCAAGCACCTGGCAGCCTGCTGAAAACGTCTCGATAATGACCAGATGCCAGGCGCACAGCGACCGAGACCTATCATCCTTCAGATAGACGAAGGAACGAGCAACGTCGCAGGTGGCGCACCGCAACAGTTTTTCTACAGCTGCCAGACCTCGGCTTCTGCCCGGGTGACGACCTGCTCCGGGCTTCACTAACTGTCAGGACGGACCGGCCGGCTTCGCGTTCGGCGCATCGAATAGATCGGGGGTGACCTCCGCCGCCCCTCCACCAGCGTCAGCTTCGGCTTCAGCCTTGGGTTTCACCACTTTTTGGCTGGGGGACCGGCGCCCACTTTCGGCCGGTGCAGCCACCCCCAACAAGCGGCGCAAATCGCGCCCGGGAGCATCGAGCCACTCGAATCCTCCAAGACCGACGGGCCGGACTGCCCCATCGACCATGACTTCCTCAGCCCTTGCGTCCCCGGCTGCGGCGCGCTCGACCGGGGCACTCTCGACCGGGGCATCCACAACCCCGTCCGGAGCGCGCTCGCTGGAACCTGGCGACTGGAGCGGCGCATCTGCCACAGCAGCCACCGTCACCGCGGGCGCTTCAATGCTAGCCATCCCCCCGGCTCGCCGTGACACCGAGGCCGTCCGTGCCAAATCATCGGCTTCCGTGAGAAACGCAGCCGCCGCCAGCTCCTCGAGATCGCGCTCGATGCCAAGCGCCTCCATCACCGCCAGATAGGCGCCAATGGTCACTCCGTCGCCCCCTCGCTCCAGGCTGCGCAGGGTCATCACGGACATCCCCGTAGCGGCAGCGACCTGCTTGGCGGAGAGCCTGCGGCGAACTCGCAGCAGATGCAGGCGCTCACCGAAACGGTGAAGGAGCCCCAGAGTTTGAGGCGGCAAAGCGGATATTTTTCTAGCCATAGTGAAGCTATTTAATCTTTTTCGGTGATTTATTGGTTATCAGCATGACCAAATGGCGTCCAGCGAGCAAGTCCATACAGTCAATCTCAAGCAACGAAGAGCACCAATCTGGCGAAGCGCGCGAATCTGACGAAGGACAGCCAAACTGGTGGAACTCGATGAAGCCGGTCAGCCGCAAGAAGCGGGGCCACCAAAGACACCTGCCATGTCACGGCCAGCCTCCAGCAGCTTGTTTTAACAGCAAGACGCAAGGATAAGGCCGCAATAAATCTAATAATGCCGTAATTTTATCACTACAGATACTTTTATTACTCTTGTGCTTTGCGAAGGTTCGGATAGGAACAGTAGTTCATGCCACTTCACCGAAGCGGGAACCTGGGCCCAGGCAGCTCCTGGACGAGCCAGGCCTTACCACCGCGGATGGGATACGACTCCATTACTCGATCACCCGGACACCACGGATAGCGACAGCGAAGGCGAAGTCGCCCGCGGCATTGGCAGGGTGGTATTGGCAGAGCGGAATTGGGTGGAATGGCATTCGGGGCGAGCGAGGCGGTGCTCAATACCTTCGCCTGCAAGGACATGGTGCGCGCCCAGAGTCGGTCGGCGATAGCGTCGGTCAGCAAGTCCGTCAGCGGGGAGCCCGTCAACGTTTGACGCTGATCGTCCCTACCGACGGCGGCAGACACCGTTCGCTTGCTGCGCCATCGGCGCCAAACGAGGTAACAACGCAAGGCTCGTCAAACGCGCCAATAGCGCACGGACCAGAACGGGCCACCGTTTCGGCTCGGCGTGAGCCCCGCGGGGAAGGAGGTTATGCGGGCAACATGGTGTCCGCCACCCGCCACAGATGCCAGGCGGCAGCGCTGCGCCAGGGCGCCCAGCGCTCCCCGTAGGCACCGAGCTCGCGCGGCGTGAAGCTGCGGCGGTAGAGTTTCTCGGCACCCTTGCGGACGCCGAGATCGTCGATCGGCAGCACGTCCGGCCGGCCCAGGGTCAAAATCAGGTACATCTCCACGGTCCAGCGCCCGACGCCGCGCACCGCGGTGAGCCGGGCGACGATTGCTTCATCGTCGAGCCGCGCCAACGCCCGTGCGCCCGGGATCACCCCCTCGCGGCGCTTTCGCGCGATATCCTGAATGGCAGCGATCTTCTGGCACGACAAGCCCGCGCCACGCAGCGTTTCGAAGGGCGCGATCAGCAAGTCTTCCGGTTCAGGATGGGATTTGCCGGGGTAGAGCGCGAGCAGGCGGCCGTGGATCGTCGCTGCCGCCTTGCCGGAAAGTTGCTGGAACACCACTGCCCGGACCAGGGCGCGATAGGGATCGCGGTTCTTTTCGAACCGAGTGGGATACGGCTCCTGGTGGGGCACCACCTGCGCGAAATGCTTGCAGACCGCAGCGAGATGGCGTTCGGCGTCGTTCATTTCTCTACCCCATCAGCTCCGGCACGCCGCCCCGGATCCGGCGCGCGATAGGCCTGTGCAGCCCACTGGAAAGCTCGGCAACCACTGAACCCCGGCTTCTGTTCAATCTTCAGTGATGCGTGCGCGGCACCGACCGACCATTGGACTCGGCCTCCACGGCAAGGCCCTTGCGCACCCGCTTGCCGACCAGGACGGCGGCGGCGGTGAAGGCCTTTTCCGATTCGTTCGCACACCAGTCCCACTCCGCAGGGCTGTCGTCCAGACGCGCGCGCCAGTGGGCGGAGATGTACACGCGGCCGAGCTTCAACTCCACCGACCAGTCGTGCCAAGTGATTTCTTCCGAAGGGTCTTCGACATACTCCTGTTCGATCAACCGGCAGTGGTTGTCGCTGTGGTCATCGATGGCGCTGATCTCGAACATCACCAGATCGTGCTGGACGCAGGATTCCCAGCCGGTATGCACGGAACCGGCGGACCAGAACAGCGCGTGGATGATGGCAGCGGGCGCCAGATGCAGATCAATGGCGGCATCCCAATCCGGCTCGTGGCCGCTGTGGTCTTGGCTCATGGGTATCTCCGTATGGCGATCGGCCGACCGCAATGGCGCAGGGGTGGCGATGGTCGGGCGCCGGCCCGCAGCCGTCAAGGGCACTCGCGGCACGGCCGGCTGCTAGACTCGCCCCCTCTCCGTTGTCCGGTTGTCCCGCTGCGCCATGACCCAAGCCCGCAACCCGTCGCCACGCACCTGGGTGCTGCTCGGCCAGAAGGCCGGCGACAACCATCAGGTGCTGGCGCTGGCGGACGCCCTGGGCTGGCCCTACGAGGTGCGCGAGATCCGCAACCGGCCCTGGGAACTGGCCACCAATCTGCTCGCGGGCACCCGGCTGTGGGGTATCGACCGCCGCCGTTCCTCACCGCTGGCCTCGCCCTGGCCCGAGCTGGTGATCAGTGCCGGGCGGCGCAACGAACCGGTAGCCCGCTGGCTGCAACGCCAGAGCGGTGGCCGCGCGCGGCTGGTGCACATCGGCCGGCCCTGGGCGCCGCTCGCGGCCTTCGACCTGATCGTGACCACGCCGCAGTATTTTCTGCCCACGGGCGCCAATGTGCTCCACATCGGTTTACCGCTGCACCGAGCCGACCGCGAGCGCGCGCAGGCGGAAGCGGCGGCCTGGATCCCGGAACTCTGCACGCTGCCGCCACCCTATACCGTCGTGCTGCTGGGCGGCGACAGCGGTCCCTTCGTATTCACGGCCGCAAAGGCCCGCCGGCTGGCACAGCTCGTGGACGAATTGATCGCAAACGAAGGCGGCTCGGTACTCACCACCGACAGCCGCCGCACTCCGCCCGCCGCCAGCGCCGCCTTCCGGTCGGCGCTGCGCGCGCCCTGCCGGTTCCAGGCCTGGGGTGACCCGGGACCGAGCCGCTATCTGGCGCTGCTCGGCGCCGCCGATCGCCTGGTGCTCACCGCGGAGAGCATGTCGATGCTCGCCGAAGCCTTGGCGATGCAGAAGCCTGTGCATCTGTTCCCGCTGATCGACGCCGGGCCGTGGTGGCGGCACGCCCACAACTGGCGCCACAAGCCGCTCAGCCACCGGCTGGCGATGGCATTCGGACCGCGGCGGATGCGGCGCGACGTGATGCGGATGCTGGAACTCGCAGTGGCGGAAGGCCGTGCCCAGTGGCTGGGGCCGCCCCCGCCGCCGGCAGCCGAATCTGCGCCATCCATGGTCCCGGGTGCGGATCTGGAACAGGCCTCGGCGCGCGTGAAGGAATTACTCGGCCGCTGAGGCTCGAGCAGCGGCCAGCTGTACCGCCACCCGCGCGATCCATGAGCCGCCGAGTTGGGCTTGAAAGCCAGGAAGCGGGTACCGGGACTCCGAAGACGGATCGAAGGTTGTAGACTTCCGCCCGCGGTGACACTCAGATCAGGGAACCTTCCGTGCGAGACGCATCTCCACTTGCTCGTCCAATTCTGGCAAACGGAGAAACCGTTCTGATGCGGCTGGCCACACCCTCCGATTATCCCGCCGTCAGCCGACTGATCCAGGACAACTTCGCGAACGACCCACGCTACGCCCGGCTGTCGGAGCAGGCTCGCGCGGCCTACCTCGAGTCCAATTCCCTGCAAGGCCTGACCGAGGCGTGCAGTCACCCGGACAATGTCCTGTGCCTGGTGGCTACCACGGAGACTACCGGCGCGATCCTGGGGTTTGCCATGTACCGAAGAGGCACACATCTGCTCACCGGCGAATCCGTCGTCGAGGGCAAGCGGGTTCAGATTGCGAGCGCCATGCAGGCCAAAGGACTCGGGGCACTGTTGCTTGGCGTTGCCGGACAGCAGCTGTTGGCCCAGGGATTCACGAAAGGCGTTGGCTATGTTTCGAGCGATTCTGTTGCCTTTTTCGAGCGGCAGGGTCGCAGGAGCCTGAGGGTCCTCGACAACCCGGCACTGGCCAAACTGGGCGTAAAGGCCGAAGCAACCTATATGGAATGGGATCTGTGATCGCACATGGAATGGGATCTGTGATCGCACGACCGCAGCTGTCGAGAACCGCCCAATTGCACCACCGGCATGAATAGTTCGACCCGGTTGCAACAGCTCTTCACCAGCGCCACGCAATGTGCCGCGCAGGGGGATTTCGCACAGGCGGCCGCGATCTTTCGTCAGGCTACCGAGGTGGACGCGAAATCCTTCGCAGCCTGGTGCAACCTGGCAGCCATGTACGCGGAACTGAATCAGGCCGAGGAGGCCGCAGCTGCGGCACGTCAAGCCATTGCGCTGCAGCCCAATTTCGGCCCGGCCTGGGCCAATCTCGGGGACGCACTGCGCCTCACAGGCCGACAGGCGGATGCCAGCTTCGAAGCCTACCGCCGCGCCGCGGCGCTCATGCCCAACTCTGCGGAAACCCTCAACAAGCTCGGCGCTACGCTGCATATACGCGGGCAATTCAGCGACAGCGCGACAGTGTTGCGCCGTGCCTTGCTGCTCGCCCCGAGTTATCGCGAGGCGCGGATCAATCTGGTGACCACGCTGATGTCTCTGCAACGGGCAGAGGATGCACGAACCGTCCTCGCGGAGGGGACACGCTTGCCAGGGCTGCCGCCCGAAGCGCTGTCGGAATGGCGCAGCGGGCTGAACTTGCTGGACGAAAATATGCGCTTGCGTCCGCTACTGGCAAAGGCCGTGGATCAGGCCGACCCGGAGATGCTGGTCGAGGCGGTGGCTGCCCGTGGTTGCGAAGCACCCATCGACGAAGCCCTGGTGACTACAATCCAAATGGCGCTCCGGAAAACCCCGATTGCAGGCAACGGCTTCTCGGCCTGGCGTCCGGAACTGGCCGATACCTGGTACGCGGTCGAAGCCCATTTTTCTGCCCATCTGGGGGAGACCGCCGACTCAATCAAACAGAGCCGGTCGCTGCTGGCCGCAGCGGTTGCCGGCTCGCCCGCCGCCGCTGCCAGGACGTACCGCCCCGAAGAACGGGATGCACTGGCGTATTACCTCCTGTGCCGCCGCTTCTCGGGCGGGATCGCTGCCGGGCACGGAACGCCCTCCTCGCCACAGGAGGCGAATGCCTGGCTGCGCCTCCTGCACGCCCAGCTAACCTGGCACCGCCCGGAGAACACGCCCGGCGAATACAAGGTCGTCGCCAACAGCGTCAGTGCGAATCCATGGGCGATTCGCACCCCGCCCGCCGCAGTGGCCGGAACAGTCGGTACCCTGTTCCTGGACTGCTACTGGACAGCGACGCCGGGCCCGTTGCGAGCCGCGCTGGTGTACTTCGCGATCGCCGATATCCATCCATTCCCGGACGGGAACGGACGCCTCGGCCGTTGGCTGATGAATCGCGAACTCGAGGCTGCCGGCCTCTGCCCGGTCGTCTATGCGGGAACCATGAAGCGCGATTTCCACCATGCGCTATGGGCCATTCGCCGCGACCAGGACTTCGGCCCTTTCGTGCGCTGGCTGGCTGATTGCGACGCCTACACCCAGGATATCGTCAACCGGCTCAATGCCTGACGGACGCCGGGCGTTGCGATGGTTCAGGCTGCGGCAGCCAGCGGATGCCGCGGCGCCGGCGGCAGATCCGGGGTGCGGGCCAGCACTTCGAAGGCATCGTGGCGGACGTGGTTGCGCGCCATTTCCTCGCGCAGCAGGGCTTCGTCTACCAGCCCCTGGGCGAGGCATTCCTTGAGCAGCCCGAAGAAGAACCACTCCTGGTTACGGTCAGGGTGGGTGCGGTAGTTGCCCATCAACCCGTATTCGCCAAACAGCTGACGGCGCAGGCGCAGCAGCCAGGCCGCGGGCGGGAACAGCCGAAAGCGCTCGCTCGGCCGCCAGTCCACCGGCAGACCGGTTTTCCAGGGCTGGGTCTTGCGACGCGTGGTGTGGAGCATCCGGGTAGCCGGAGTGAAGCGGTCGAAATCGTTCCACTCGGCCTCGAAGAAGCCGATGCTCTCGCGCGGTTCGTTCTTCAGGCATACCCAGGGTTGATAGTCGTAGCCGGCATCGAACATGGCATTGAACTGGCGCTCCGGCTCCCAGTGGCGCAACTGCGCACAGTCGAGCAGCATCACGCTGCTGGCGAAGCACTTGTCGACCAACCCCTTGGGGCCGGAGCGCATCCGGCACAGGATCGCCTTGCCGCCCATGTCGCGGCTGAGCAGCGGCCAGACATCGGTGGCGGCGAACACGTCGGGGTCGATCACCAGGGCGCGGCCCTGGAAGTTCATCAGTTGGGGCGGCAGAAAGCGGGTCGGCGTGAAGGATTGCAGGTCGTCGTTGAGCCACACCCGCTGCACGCCGTCACGCAGGTAGCACTGGCCCTCGCGCGCCGCGAACCAGGGGTAATCGCGCATTTCCATGATGCGCACCTCGAAACGATCATTGTGTGCGGAGAACCTCCGCAACGCGTAAGCGGCCACCTTGGCGCCGACGATCTGCTTGTGGTTGGTCTGGATGAAGACGCAGTAGTCCATCGCTGAGAGACGCAGTGACCGGCAAGGGCGCCACTATAACAAGGCCGATGGTGGGCGGCAGCCGTGCCGGCTGACCCCGGTCAAGCGCCCTGCTGGCGGCACGGCGGCGAAAACGTGTAGGCTGCGCCGACATTCCGCTGGAGAGAATCCGCTTGGCGCTGATCGATCTGGAAGCCATCGCGCGCGCGCCGCTGACGCGCGACCCATTCGATTTTCTGGTGGCTCCTGATGCATTGGGCGCGGCCACCCAGGCGGCGGTGCACGCCGACTATCCGCCGATCACCACTCCCGCCAACCACAAGCTGGAGGATCTCCAGCCGGGGCCGGCCTTCGCGCAACTGATGGCGGAACTGCAAGCCCCGGAACTGGCCCGGGCGCTGGGCGCGCGCTTCGATCTTCCCCTCGAAAACATGCCCACCACCATCACCGTGCGCAAATACTGCGAGCGCACCGACGGCGACATCCACACCGATCACAAGAGCAAGGTGCTCACGGTGCTGCTCTATTTCAATCCCGACTGGCCGTCGCCCGAGGGTCGGCTGCGCTTCCTGCGCTCGCCCGACAACCTCGATGACTACGCCGCCGAAGTGCCGCCGCTGGCGGGTACCCTGCTCGCCTTCCGCCGCACCGACCATTCCTGGCACGGCCACAGCCGCTATGTCGGCGAACGGCGCATGGTGCAGCTCAATTACCTCGACACGCGCCCCCTCGCGGTGCTCCAACAGCGCGCTGCGCGCTTCGCCACCCACTTCATGAAAGACGTGCTGCGGATTCGCTGATCGGCGGTGCCCATCGAGCGCAGCGAGGATTACTGTCCCTTCCAGTTGCACAACTGTTGATAGAGCGTGTCCTTCAGATGCAGGCGTTCCTTCTTGCGCTGTTCGAGATAGACGTCGGAGGTGTTTTCGACACCGGTCTCGATGCGCTGCACCTCGCGGTTGATCTGATGATATTGATCAAATAGCGCGGCGAAGTGGGCATCACTCACCTTGAGTGCATGAATGGCGTCGTGGAATTCGGGAAATTCGTGGTGCAGATCGTGCTTTTCGAGCTTCATAGCGGTCTCATCGGAACGGGCCGGCACGGGATGGCCGGCACTGCGGGATAGCCTACGCCGACACCACAGCACCGACCTTGATCGACGACAACCGCGACGGAAGCCGCCGTTTCCAGAGCCGCGCTCTGAATCCCAAAGCAACCAGGTTGGCGGACATTCCCTTCATTGCGACCGCGGGCACAGGCCGCCACCGGAAGTCACTTGATGGCAACCTTGTGGCGCTGGGTAACCTTCACCTTGGGCAAGGTCAACTCCAGCACGCCATCCTTGAAGGCCGCGCTGGCCTTGGCGCCATCCACCGCCGACGGAAGGGCGATGGTGCGGCTGAAGCTGCCCCGGGAGATTTCACTGCGGTAGTAGTCGCCCCTCTCTTCTTTTTCCTCCTTACGGGTTTCGCCCCGGATGGTGACACTGTCCTCGCCCACCGAGATGTCGAGATCCTTCTTGTCAACGCCGGGAATTTCCGCCTTGACCAGCACCTCACCATCGCGATCGATCACGTCCACCTTGGGCACTTTCAGCTCGGGCAGCCGGAATTCCGGCAGGCTCGGCCATTCGAAATGCCAAGGACGCAACCAGTTGCGGTGCAGAAATTGCTCGAACAGCCGATCCCAGTCTTCGAAGCGGCTCGGCGGCCGCGCCGCAGCGGCGGGGGCGACTGCCTGCTGGGGTTTGCCGGGTTCGGATTTGGCGGCGGGTTTTGCGGTGTTCTCAGCCATGGTCATTGCTCCTTCGATCGTGATGACGGGTTGGATCAGTGGATGGGTAACCTCGGTGTATGGGAAGGATCGAGGTATTGAGAACCTCGGGGTATGGAGAGCCGGGGTATGGAGAGGATCAGCCGCGCGCCCTGAACCACGCGGTGTCACATCTCCGGCGCCGGCGTTCCGGCCGGCGCCGGCTGCTCGGGCAGCTCGGTCATGGTGGCTTCGGTCAGCAGCAATACGCTGGCCACCGAAACCGCATTTTCCAGGGCGATGCGCACCACCTTGGTGGGATCGACGATACCCGCCTGGACCAGATCCACATATTCCTGGCGCGCAGCGTCGAAACCCATGCTGCCCGAACTCGCCAGCATGGCATTGACCACCACGCCACCGTCCACCGCGGAGTTCTCGGCGATCTGGCGCGCCGGGGCTTGCAGTGCGCGGCGCAGGATCTGCACGCCCGTTTTCTCGTCGCCCTCGGCACGGGCCTCCTCGTCGGCGAGCCCGGCGGTGACACGCAACAGCGCCAGTCCACCGCCCGGTACGATGCCCTCGGCAATTGCAGCCTTGGTGGCAGCGATAGCGTCGTCGAGCGCATCCTTCTTGGCCTTCATCTCGGCCTCGGAGGGCGCTCCGACGCGAATCACGGCAACCCCCCCGGCCAGCTTGGCGACCCGCTCCTCGAGTTTTTCCCGATCGTAGTCGCTGGTGGCCTTGTCGATCTGGGCGCGGAGTTGAGCGACGCGGGCAGCAATGTTGCGGTGCTCGCCGACTCCACCAACGATCGTGGTGCGGTCCTTGTCCACCACCACGCGCTCGGCGCGGCCCAGCTGATCGAGTCGAACGTCATCGAGCTTGAGGCCCAGTTCTTCGCTGATGACCTGGGTTCCGGTCAGCACCGCAATGTCCTGAAGCATCTCCTTGCGCCGGTCGCCGAAGCCGGGCGCCTTGACCGCGCAACCGCGCAGTACCGCGCGCAATTGATTGACGATGAGCGCGGCAAGCGCCTCGCCCTCTACATCCTCGGCGATCAGCAGCAGCGGCCGGCCACTCTTGGCGATCTCCTCCAGGAGTGCGATGAGATCCTTGAGGGCGCCGACCTTGCGGTCGCACAGCAGCACGAAGGCGTCATCCAGCACCGCCTCCATCTTCTCCGCCTGGGTGACGAAATAGGGCGAGATGTAGCCGCGGTCGAACTGCATGCCCTCGACCACCTCGAGCACGGTTTCCGTGGTCTTGGATTCCTCGACGGTGATCACGCCCTCGCCGCCGACCTTCTCCATGGCCGCGGCGACCAGTTCGCCGATGACGGGATCGTTGTGCGCGGAAATGGTCGCCACCTGGGCCTTTTCCAGGCGCGTCTGCACCGGCCGCGACAACTCGCGCAGCGCCGTCACCGCGACCCGGAGACCCCGGTCGAGGCCGCGCTTGAGATCGATGGCGCTGGCACCAGCCACGGCGTTGCGAATGCCATCGGCGAGGATCGCGTGGGCGATGATGGTGGCGGTCGAGGTGCCATCACCGACCGCTGCGCCAGTCTTCTCGGCAGCCTCGCGCAGCATCCGCGCGCCGAGATCCTCCTCCGGATCTTCCAGCTCGGTCTCGCGGGCGATGGTGACACCGTCGTTGCAGACCAGGGGCACGCCCCACTTCTTCTGGATCAGGACGGACTTCGACTTGGGGCCGAGCGTGATGCGCACGGCATCCGCAAGCTGGGTGGCGCCGCGCAGAATCTTGTCGCGGGCCTGGGAGCGGAACAGGATCTTCTTGGCGGCCATTGCGTGCCTCTGCCAGGAATCGAGCACTGTTCGTGCGAGTGTGCACAACCACCCCACTGCCGGCAAGGGCAGCGGTTGATCTCGAACAAGCATCCGCACCGCGCTCGTAACCGCGACCGCACCCGGGCATGATGGATGCGCGACGAATGCGGCTGCTGGTACGCTGCCCACCCAACCGCGCCGAGCCGTAGCGATGACCGAGGCTGCCACACACCCCTTCGCCGCGCTGACGCCGGACTTTCTGCTCGCGGCGGTGGAGGCGCAAGGATTCGTCTGCGATGGTCGCCTCGCGGCACTGAACAGCTACGAGAATCGCGTCTATCAGGTTGGCATCGAAGGTGGTGAACCCCTGATCGCCAAGTTCTATCGCCCCGGACGCTGGAGCGACGCCCAGATCACCGAGGAGCACGAATTCTGCCGTGAATTGGCCGAACTCGAACTGCCGGTGGTGCCGCCCCTGATCGACGCCACCGGCAACACCCTGTGGCGCAGCGACGGCTTTCGCTTCGCGCTGTTCCCGCGCCGGGGCGGCCGCGCGCCCGACCTCGACTGCCCGGATACCCTGCTGATCCTGGGGCGCACGCTGGGGCGCATTCACGGTATCGGCGCGGTGCGGCCGTTCGTCCACCGCGAGCATCTCGATAGCCGCAGTCGCGGCCACGACAGCGTCGCCTTGATCGCGGCGCAGTTCATTCCCGATGCCCTGCGCGCGGCCTATGTCTCCGTGACCCGAGACCTGCTGGAGCGGATCGATGCAGCCTTTGCCGCAGCGGCGGACATCACCCGGATCCGTACCCATGGCGACTGCCACCCCGGCAATCTGCTGTGGCGCGACGGCGCACCGAATTTCGTGGATTTCGACGACGCGGTGATGGCGCCGGCGGTTCAGGATCTGTGGATGCTGCTCTCCGGTGAGCGCGCGCAGGCGGAATTGCAGCTCGCCGAACTGATGGCCGGCTACGAGGAATTTTACGATTTCGACCCGCGCGAGCTGCGCCTGATCGAACCGCTGCGAGCACTGCGCATCATCCACTATGCCGCCTGGCTCGCGCGTCGCGTCGATGATCCGGCATTCCTCCAGGCATTCTCCTGGTTCAACACCGAGCGCTACTGGGGCGACCACATCCTGGCGCTGCGCGAACAGCTCGCGGCGCTCGCCGAACCACCCCTGCGCCTGCTGTAGCGGAATCCGATGATGGCGGCCCGCAACGGTGGTCAGGCTTCAGATCGCACGCTGCCCACCGCGGTCTGGGCCATGGGACTGGGGTCCCTGTTCATGGACACCTCGTCCGAACTGATCCACGCGCTGCTGCCCCTGTTCATGGCGACCACGCTCGGCGCCTCGATGCTGACCATCGGACTCATCGAGGGTATAGCCGAAGCGACCGCCGCCATTACCCGGGTGTTTTCCGGCACCCTGAGTGATCGCCTGGGCCGGCGCAAGCCTCTGGTGCTTTTCGGTTACGGACTCGCCGCCTTCACCAAACCGGTATTTCCGCTCGCCGCCTCGGTGGCCTGGGTGCTCGGTGCGCGCTGGCTGGACCGCCTGGGCAAGGGTATCCGTGGTGCACCGCGCGACGCCCTGCTCGCGGACCTGGTGGCCCCCCCGCTGCGGGGCGCCGCCTATGGCCTGCGCCAGGCGCTGGACTCCGTGGGCGCCTTCGCCGGGCCGCTGCTGGCCATGGCCGCGCTGGCCTGGTTTGCCAATGATCTGCGCACGGCCATGTGGGTAGCGGTGCCACCGGCGTTCCTGGCCGTGGCGGTGCTGTGGATCCATGTGCGCGAGCCGGAGCCAACGACCGGCACGGCTGTGACGCGGCCGCGCCTGTCTCCGGATCTGGTGCGGCAGTTGCCGCTACGCTATTGGCAGGTGGTGGCCCTGGGTGCGGTATTCACCCTAGCGCGCTTCAGCGAAGCCTTTCTGGTGCTGCGCGCTCAGGATACTGGCTTGCCGATTGCCCTGGTGCCCCTGGTGATGGTGGCGATGAACCTGTGCTACGCACTGGGCGCCTACCCAGCCGGAGCCGCCGCGGACCGCCATCGCGCCCGCACCCTGCTGCTGCTTGGTCTCGCGGTATTGATCGTTTCGGATCTGCTGCTCGCGGCAACGGCAGGCCCCGCCACCCTGCTCGCCGGTGCGGCGCTGTGGGGATTGCACATGGCGCTCACCCAGGGCCTGTTGGCCAAACTGGTCGCCGACGTAGCGCCGGTCGCCCTGCGCGGCACGGCGTTTGGCATCTACCATCTGATCAGTGGCGGCGCGCTGCTCGCCGCCAGCACCATCGCCGGCGCACTGTGGAGTCTGATGGGCGCACCGGCCACCTTCCTTGCCGGCGCCGGATTTGCCGCGCTGGCGGCACTGGGCCTGCTCGGCCACGCCGGCGGGGTGGCGCGGAAACAGCCTTCTCCCTGATTCGCCCCCAGCGCGAGCGCGGTGCCGGTCAGGGTTGTTCCGGCGTCGCAGGCTGCTCGTTTACCCGGACCTCCGTTCCCGCCAGCACCAGCTCCTGATAGCCGCCCATTTCCTGGTTGGCGATCGCGCCCTGCATCATTTGGCGCAGCTGCTTGCGGCGTTCTTCGGGAACCTCTGCGGGCACACCCGGCGCGATCCGGGTGACCTGGTACACGAGTACCCGGTCGTCGCGCTGGAGCACCCGGGATGCCGGCGCCTCGCCAACCGGCACGCCGAATACGGCTTCGATCAGGGATCGATCCAGCTGCTGGTCATAGCGCCCGATCTCGGTATGTACATGGGCGTCGAACCCCGCGGCAGCAGCCAGTTTTTCCAGCGCGCCACCCGCAGCGATCTGATCGCGCAATGCCGCGCCGCGCTCGTTGGCCAAGGCCGCGGCACGTTCACTCCTCAGTTCTTCCTCCGCTTGTGCGCGGACCTCCGCAAACGGCCGCACGGCTGCCGCCCGGTGATCGCGCACCTGCACCACCATGGCACGGCCTTCGCCCAGCTCGATCACCGGGCTCAGATGGCGGTTCTTGAGTGCGTCTTCGGCAAAGGCCGCCGCAATCACCTTGGGTTCCGCGCCGATGCCTTCACCACCATCGCGGGTCAGCGGCGCGGAGGTCTGCAATGGCAACTCGGCCTCCTTCGCCACCTCCTCGAGACTGTCCGCGGAATAGGCGAGATCCGCAAGGCGATCCAGGCGTTCGCCAAACAGCGCTTCGGCTTCCTGGCCTGCAATTTCCCTGCGCAGGGCATCCTTCTCCTCGGCGAAAGTGCCGATATCGGGCTTGTCATCGCGGACGATCTTGAAAATGTGCCAGCCCTCTTCGGTCTTGACCGGAGCCGACACCTGGCCAACCGCGAGCGCTTCGATCACGGGCCGTAGCTCGGCGGGAAACTCGTCGGCTACGTAGGGACCGATTTCACCGCCATTCTCGGCCGACAGCGGATCGTCGCTCTCGGTCTTGGCGAGCTCCGCAAAATCCTTGCCGGCATTGAGCTGTTGCTGGATTTGCTGCAACTTCCCGGGCTCGGCGCCGTCTGCGGCTGGCTTGACCAGGATCTGCGCCAGAATCGGCTTGCTCGCCGCTTCGGCCTCGTCGAGGCGTTCCTGATAACGCTCCTGGAGCAGGACTTCATCGATCTCCAACTGCGCGGCGATGCCATCCCGGGTCAGCTCGAGGTAATTGAGCACCACCTGCTCCGGTGTGCTGAAGCGATCGGAATGTTCCTGGTAGTAGGCGTCGACATCGGCCTCCGACAATTTCACCGCCTTGTGCAGTCTTGCCACCGGAATCTCCAGGTAGGAAAAATCCCGGGTCTCCTCGAATACGGTCAGCGCCGCGTCCAGCTCCTGCCGGGAAACGAAGGCGCTTTGGGTCACCCCTCGGGCCAGTTGGCTGACCACCAGCTCCCGGGCAAGAAAGCGGTTGTGGGTCTGCGGGGTGTAGCCGGTCTGGCGCAGATACACCAGGTAGTTGTCGCGGGAAAACTTGCCGTCGATCTGGAACGGTTCAGCCTCGCTCAATACCTTGGCGATCAGTTGCGGTGCCGCACCCATACCCTCGCCGCGACCGCGCAGCTCCAGGGCCCGCGTGGCGATCAGATTTTCGAGCGCTGGGCCCTGCAACAGCTCTGCGCTGAGCATCTCGGGATCGACCTGACCGAAGCGTTGCTGGAACCACGAGCGCTGCCGTTCCACCGCCTGATCCAGCTCCAGGCGGGTGATACGCTCGCCATCGACACGCGCGGCTTCCTCGACGCTGGCACCACTGAAGAAAAACGATTCGATGCCGAAAAACGCAAAGGGAATGGTGATCACTACCACCAGCCACTTACCGTATTTCTCCACGCCGGAGCGAAAACTCTGCATCATGGCTCTGCCGACCCCTTGAAGTTCAGAAAAATGCGCGCTTCAGCTGGGAATGCGTGCTTCAGCCAGGAACGCGCGTTTCAGGCAAAAAAAGAGGCGCTCGATTACTCTGCGCCTCAGCAACCGGAAAGCCATGAACCTTCAGTTCACGGCATCCTTGAATGCCTTGCCTGCCTTGAACCCGGGAACATTGGACGCCGCTATCGCGATCTCCTCGTTGGTACGCGGGTTGCGCCCCGTGCGCGCCGGTCGGTGTTTGATGGCAAAAGTGCCGAAACCCGCCAACGAAACCGGATCGCCCTTCCCCAGTGCTCCGACGATCCCGTCCAGGGCGGCGTCCAGGGCGCGGGTGGCACAAGCCTTGGAAATATCCGCCGACTCGGCAATTTTTTCGATCAAATCAGATTTGTTCACGATATTCCTCGTTGTTATCCGCGCGTGGCGGTGGTGATCTCTCCAACCTGTGCAGTGCCACCATCGGCGGCAGGCCGGCTTTATAGCAAGGCCGTCGAATCAGGGTCAAGGAACGCCGTCGCAGCCCCGGGTCGCAATCCTCAATGGTGGCTCAGGCTGGCATTGCCGACCGCGGCCCCGGCATCGTCGGCGCGCCGCTCGTCTTCGTCTCCCGCGATGTACTCATCGTCACTCAAGGGGTTGGGCATGTGTTCCAGAGCGATCTGCAATACTTCGTGGATCCATTTCACCGGCCGAATAGTCAGATCGGCCTTGATATTGTCGGGAATTTCTTTCAAATCCCGTTCATTGTCACTGGGGATGATCACCGTGCGAATACCGCCGCGGTGCGCCGCCAGGAGCTTCTCTTTCAGGCCACCGATCTTCAACACCTGACCGCGCAGGGTGATCTCCCCGGTCATGGCGACGTCGGCGCGCACCGGAATGCCCGTCAGCACCGACACAAAGGCGGTGCACATGCCGATCCCGGCACTGGGGCCATCCTTCGGAGTCGCGCCCTCGGGCACATGGATGTGCAGATCCGTGCGCCGATGCACACCGCGGCGAATCCCGAGCACTTGTGACTGGCCGCGCACCACGGTGAGCGCGGCCTGAATGGACTCCTGCATCACATCGCCGAGCGAACCGGTCTTGACCACGTTGCCCTTGCCATGGATCGCCGAGGCCTCGATGGTCAGCAGCTCGCCACCCACCGAAGTCCAGGCCAGACCAGTGACCTGCCCCACCTGGTTTTCGACCTCCGCGCGGCCAAAATCGAACTTGCGCACACCCAGCAACTCTTCCAGATCCTCCGGGCCAACCCGCCGCATCTCGACACTGTGCTCGCGGACCTGGCGCGTAACCACCTTGCGGGCGATCTTGGCGATCTCGCGCTCCAGACCGCGCACCCCCGCCTCCCGGGTGTAATAGCGAATGACGTCGCGGAGCGCGGCCTCGTCGACACTCAGCTCGCCTTCCGCCAGGCCATTGGCCGTGCGCTGCTTGGGCAGCAGGTAGCGCTCGGCGATCCGGACCTTCTCGTCCTCGGTGTAGCCCGGAATCCGGATCACTTCCATGCGGTCGAGCAGGGGCGCGGGAATGTTGAGCGAGTTGGCCGTACAGATGAACAGCACTTCGGACAGATCGTAATCCACTTCCAGATAGTGATCGCTGAAGCTGTTGTTCTGCTCCGGATCGAGCACCTCGAGCAGCGCGGATGCCGGATCGCCACGGTGGTCCATGCCGATCTTGTCCACTTCGTCGAGCAGGAACAGCGGGTTGCGGACGCCGCCCTTGGCCATTTTCTGCACCAGCTTCCCGGGCAGCGAGCCGATGTAGGTACGCCGGTGGCCGCGGATTTCGGCTTCGTCGCGCACCCCACCCAGAGACATGCGGACGAACTTGCGCCCGGTCGCACGGGCGATGGACTCTCCCAACGAGGTCTTGCCGACCCCGGGCGGCCCCACCAGACAGAGCACCGGGCCCTTGTGTTTCTTGACGCGCTTTTGCACCGCCAGAAATTCGATGATGCGCTCCTTCACTTCCTCGAGACCATAGTGGTCCTGATCGAGGATGCGCTCGGCACGCGCCAGATCGTGCTTGATCTTGGAGCGCTCCTTCCAGGGCACGCTCACCATCCAGTCGAGATAGCTGCGCAGCACGGATGCCTCGGCCGACATCGGCGACATCATCTTCAACTTGTGCAGTTCGGCCTTGGCTTTGTCGAGCGCAGCCTTGGACATGCCGGCGTCGTCGATGCGCTTTTCCAGCTGCTGAATTTCGTTCGGCGCATCTTCACTCTCGCCAAGCTCCTTCTGAATGGCCTTCATCTGCTCATTCAGATAGTACTCGCGCTGGCTCTTGTCCATCTGCTTCTTCACGCGCCCGCGGATGCGCTGTTCCACCTGTTGCACTTCCAGCTCGGACTGGATGAGGCGCAGCACGCAGTCGACACGCTCACGGATGTCGAAGATCTCCAGGATTTCCTGCTTCTGTTCGAGCGCCAGCGCCATGTGCATGGCGATGGTATCGGTCAGCCGTCCCAGCTCGTCGAGCCCGGCGACCATGGCCACCACTTCGGCGGGAACCTTCTTGCTCGAAGTGACATACTGCTCGAACTGCGCGTTCAGCGTGCGCTGCAGGGCCGCGGACTCGGCCTCGGACAACGGATTCGCCTCTTCGGCGCTCGCGTATTCCGCAAGCGGAAAGCGGTCGGAGAAATCGAGATCGGTTATCTTCACCCGCTGACCACCCTCCACCAGCACCTTGACCGTGCCATCGGGCAGCTTGAGCAATTGCAGCACCGTGGCCAGCGTGCCGGAGGCGTACAGATCGGCGGCGCCGGGGTCGTCGACGCCGGCATCCTTCTGGGTCACCAGGATGATCTGCTTGTGCATCGCCATTACCGCGTCGAGCGCCAGAATCGATTTCTCGCGGCCCACAAACAGTGGCACTACCATCTGCGGATACACCACCACGTCTCGGAGCGGCAACAGAGGCAAGCGCTGGGCATCACTTTCCGGACGGCTCTGACTCATACAATGTTCTCCACCAATACAGTGTTCTCCACCAATACAGTGTTCTCCACTACTGCAATGTTCTCCACCACAGCGCTTTCCGCGGCTTTCCGTTGGCTGGACATCACTGCCAATCTGGGGCTGAAACTCCAAATAACAAGGCAGCGGAGCGCAGCGAACAAGAAAAAGGGGCCTACCGGCCCCTCTTCATCCTGCAACCCATTTGCTCCGCAGGCGTTTCGCGTGAATTTCATCGCTCATGCTTCGTCGCCCACCACCCGGGGACTCTCGGTGTTTTCGTAGACCAGTAACGGCTTTGACTCGCCACGAATCACCGCGCCATCAATGACAACCTTTTGCACATTTTGCGCCGAAGGCAGGTCGTACATGGTGTCGAGCAACACGTTTTCGAGGATGGAGCGCAAACCACGTGCTCCGGTCTTACGCTCCAGCGCACGTTCGGCGATCTCATCGAGAGCATCGCGGCGAATGTCGAGGTCCACACCTTCCATCTCGAACAGCAGTCCGTACTGGCGCACCAGGGAATTCTTCGGCTCGACCAGAATGTTGATCAGCGCATCCTTGTCGAGCTCCTCCAGGGTCGCCAACACCGGCATGCGCCCGACGAACTCCGGAATAAGGCCAAACCGCACCAGATCATCGGGTTGCACGCCGGCAAGAAGATCGCCGACATTGCGATTATCGTTGACCGCACGCACCGTTGCGCCAAAGCCGATGCCGCCCTTCTCCGAACGCTGCTGAATGATCTTCTCCAGACCGGCAAACGCCCCGCCGCAAATAAACAGGATGTTGCTGGTGTTGACCTGCAGGAATTCCTGCTGCGGGTGCTTGCGCCCACCCTGAGGCGGAACCGAGGCAACAGTGCCTTCGATCAGTTTCAGCAATGCCTGCTGAACGCCCTCGCCCGACACATCGCGGGTGATCGAGGGGTTGTCCGACTTCCGGGAAATCTTGTCGATCTCGTCGATGTAGACGATGCCGCGCTGCGCCTTCTCGACGTCATAGTCGCATTTCTGCAGCAGCTTCTGGATGATGTTCTCCACGTCCTCGCCCACATACCCCGCTTCGGTCAGGGTAGTGGCATCGGCAATCGTGAAAGGAACGTTCAACAGCCGCGCCAGCGTCTCGGCCAGCAGGGTCTTGCCACTGCCGGTGGGTCCGATGAGCAGGATATTGCTCTTGCCAAGCTCGACGTCCTGGCGAACCTTGTGGCCACCGACGTTGAGCCGCTTGTAGTGGTTATACACGGCCACCGCGAGGATTTTCTTGGCGCGGGCCTGGCCGATCACGTACTGATCGAGGATATCCTTGATTTCTTTCGGAGTTGGCAGCCGATCCGCCTTGTTGCCGGCGTTATCGTCCTGAATTTCCTCGGAAATGATGTCATTGCAAAGATCGACGCATTCATCGCAGATGAACACCGACGGGCCCGCGATCAACTTGCGCACTTCGTGCTGGCTCTTGCCACAGAAGGAACAGTAGAGCAGCTTGGCCGAATCTCGATCGTCACCCTTCTTGCTCACGGGCGTTTCCCCATCTGGATCTCTCGGACGCGTTAGCGAAGGAAGTTATCACCATAACCCCGGAGGGTAAAGAACAAAACCGCTCAGGCGCGCTGAGTCACAACCTGATCGATAAGCCCGTATTGGCAGGCTTCCTCGGCGTTCATGAACCGGTCGCGTTCGGTATCCAGCGCGATCTGCTCGACCGCTTGCCCGGTATGGTGTGCGAGCAACTCGTTGAGCTTCTCGCGAATCTTGAGAATTTCCTGGGCATGGATATGGATATCGGAGGCCTGCCCATGGGCCCCACCGCTCGGCTGGTGGATCATGCAGCGCGAATTGGGCAGCGAATACCGCTTGCCGGCCGCCCCGGCCGCCAGCAGGAACGCGCCCATGCTGGCTGCCTGTCCGATGCACATGGTGCTGACGTCGGGCCGGATGAAGCGCATGGTGTCGTAGATCGACAGCCCCGCGGTAACCGAACCACCGGGGGAGTTGATGTACAGGTGAATGTCCTTCTCCGGGTTCTCGGCCTCCAGGAACAACAGCTGCGCCACCACCAGGTTGGCCATGTAGTCCTCGATCGGACCCACGATGAAGATGATCCTCTCCTTGAGCAGCCGCGAATAGATGTCGAAGGAGCGCTCGCCCCGCGCGGTCTGCTCCACCACGATGGGCACCAGGCCACCAGCCGCGGTGATCGGGGTGCTATTGCCAAAACTCTCGTGCATGGAAATCTCCATCCTGCGCCATGGCGCCTGATTGCCGGCGCCGTTTATTCCGTCTTTTCTGTTTCCGCTCGCTGCTATTCCGCCGCTGCTTCGTCGGCAGCGGGATCGGGCCGCAGCGCGTCCTGGTAATTCAGCGCCTCGTCGGTTACCTGTGCAAGTCCGATCAAATGGTCCACCACCTGATCTTCCATCACCGCGCCCTGAATCGCGTAGAGCGCCTCCTGGTTGGACAGGTAGTATTGCATCACCTGCTCGGGTTCTTCGTAGCCGGCGGCAATCTCGGCAATGCGCTCGCGGATCCGGCCCGGATCGGCCTCGATGCCGGTGGCCTTGATGATTTCGGCAACGATCAAGCCAAGCTTCACCCGGCGCCTGGCCTGGCCGGCGAACAGATCATCGGGCAGCATGCTCTCGTCGAAGCTGGCGCCGCCGCCGAACTGGGAGACCATCTGGCGGCGGACGTTGCGAATTTCCTCGGCGACCAGCGCCTGCGGCAGGTCCACTTCATGCAGGGCCAGCAGCTGGTTCAGCGTGCGCGTCTTCAGCTTGCTGCGCAGGGCATTGGCCAGCTCGCGCTCCATGTTGCGACGCACTTCCTCGCGAAAACGCGTCATGTCGCCATCATCGATGTCGAACTGCTTGAGAAACTCGGCATCTACCTCAGGCAGACGCTTCTCCTTGACGGCATGGAGCTTCAGCTCGAACTCGACCGCGGCACCACGCAGGGGTTCTTCCTGGTAGTTCTCCGGAAAGATCAGGTTGACCGTCTTGGCGTCACCGGCCTTCATGCCGACGACCGCATCCTCGAAGCCCGGGATCATGCGCCCGGAGCCGAGCAGCAGTTCGGCACCCGTGGCCGCACTGCCCTCGACCGGGACGCCGTCGCGGCGTCCGGAATAATCGAGGGATACCCGATCACCCAGGGCCGCAGCACGTTCCACTTCATGCCACTGGGCACGCTGCTCGCGGAGGCGCTCGATCATCGCTTCCAGATCGGCATCGGTGACCTCGGCGACCGGGCGTGCCACGACCAACGTGGCCAGATCGCCCAGCTGGATCTCGGGATACACCTCGAAAATTGCCGTGTACTCGAGATCCTCGCCCGGCTCGTCGCGCACGGGATCGATCCGCGGCGGCCCGGCGGGGCGCAAGCCCTCACGGCTGACGACATCGTAGAAAGTCTTGCTCAGGGTTTCGCCGACCACTTCCTGACGGACGCTGCCACCAAAGCGTTGCTGCACCACTTTCAGCGGCACCTTGCCGGGCCGGAAGCCGTTCAGCCGGACGGTGCGGGCAGCCTTGGCAAGGCGCTCGGCCACGGCCTGCTCGATCTGGTCCGCGGGGAGGCCAATGGTCAAGCGACGTTCGAGACCGGAGGTCGTCTCAATGGAAACCTGCATAGTGAATCCTCAATCAAATCGGGGGCTTGTGATCCATCCAAAGCCGGAGTCGGCCTGGTGCGAAAGGAGAGACTCGAACTCTCACGGGTTACCCCACTGGAACCTAAATCCAGCGCGTCTACCAGTTCCGCCACTTTCGCGCATCTGAGGATCAGTCTTGGGGGCAGCCCTGGGGCGATCCAGCCGACAGAGATCCAGCCGACAGAAAGGGCGCGAATCTTCCCACACTGCGCCCCGTGCCTCAACCGGCAGCGCCATGGCACGGTGGGCTAGCTGCCGCCCACCGGCCTCGACACCAGCAACAACGCCGGTTCGGATCCACCGTTCTCGACGCCAACCGCCGCGCAGCTGGCCGGCAACAGCAGCGCATGCTCCGCCGCGAGCACCACCCCGGCCACCCGGATGTCGCCGCCGATCGCCATGACCAGCGCATAGGCGCCCTGCGGTTGGAGCGCCACGCTGGCGCCCGGTTGCAGCGTCCAGCGGTCGACCAGAAAGTCGTCGAACGCCACGATCCGCTCGCGAGTGACCCCAGGGCTCTCACCGACGACCTCCATCGCCGCCTGCGGTGGCGGATCGAGACGCATCTGCCGCACCGCCAGCTCGGTATCCCAGTGATCCTGGGTGAGCACCTGCTGCGCGAAGGAAATGATGCGCCGTTCGTACACCGGCGTCTGGAATTCCACCGTGCGCACACCGTGCTGGAGCGCGTGGGGCAGTAGCGTAGGCACCTGGACCACATCGCCCACGCCAATGGGCAGCAACCGCGTGAAGCGCTCCATGGCAGCGCGCGCTTCGACCTCGGCACGGCGCAGCTCCGGAGCCAGCGCCGCGCGCCAGCGCCGCAGTGTGGCCGCCGGCACCGGATCCTGCGGACCCCAGCCCTCGGCGCGGCGCCATTCCGCTTCCTGCCGCTCGATCTGCCGCCGCACCCGTTCATAGACCTGCACGGCACGCAGATAGGCGGCACGAAAGGCCTGATCGTCGGGATAGGCGGCGCGCACCCCGGCATCGAATCCGTAGCGAATGGCGCCTCGACCCGCGGGCCAGCTGGCCGGATCGACCCGGGTGACGACATAGACTTCCCGCTTCTCTTCGTGCAATTCGAAGTACAGGTCACCGTACAGCGGATCGGGAAGAGGATCGAGAATTTTGAGCAAATTCAATTTCCTACGAGAATTTCCGAGAATTTCGTCAGGGACGATGGACAGCAGCCACGGCAACGGCAGGCTGCCGCCCTCCCCGCGCACACCGGACTGGCCGCGCGCTTCCACGCCGGTGAACCAGAGCTCGCGACCCCAGGGCTTGGGAATCACCACGGGATCGAGCGGCAATGGCGCACTCAGGTCGATCACCGGTACGGCAAACTGCGCGGCAAAGCCTGCCACTCCGCGCTCAGCAGGAACGGGGCAGGAGACTTCCGCCCCCACGGGCTGCGCCGCGATGCGCAGCCGGCCCCGCACATCGCGCTCAGCCACCACCCACAACGGTATCTGTGGAGCACCGGGGAGATAGTCGGCAACGTGATGGTGGAGAAACGCAGTCCGCCCGGGCGCGCCAACGGGCAATGCCGTTTCACCGGGGTGACGCGGGGCGTTAAGTGCGGTGCGGTGCGGGTTATCGGACATCTGCGCGCGTGCTGTCGGGCGACCGGGATCGCGGGCAAGAAAAATCGCCGCTGCGGTTGGCAAACAGTCTAGCAGAGCGCACCATGAAACCCGGTGGCGAGGCACCGCCGCGTCATGCAGGCGAGCCCCACTCCCGATCCCGCTGGATACCGGAGGCGCAGATGGACAAGATCCGCATCCCCAACATCGAGCACTTGCTGCCCGCCGCCCGTCGCGGCAATGCACGCCCGGTGACCCGCGAAACCATTGCCTATCACGAAGCGGGCCATGTCCTGGTCTCCCACTACTACCACCGCGAAGTGCTGCACGCAGCCCTCGATCCCCATGGCGACCAGGGGGCGGGCAATCACGTGGAATTCCAGCCCAATCGCGCGCTGGAACTGCTGGTGCGTCGCGCCGGCAGCCCGTTGCAGCTGTGGCCCGAAGCCCTGCGTCAGACGCAGATCACCGCCCGCATCCTGTTCGGTGGCCCGGCCGCTCAGGCCTTGCAGCAACGCATACCCTTCGAGCAGGTCGACGGCGGCGACGACCATCACCATGCCGCCTATTCCCTGTGGTATCTCGAAGACGTGCGGCGCAAGCACGCCGCCCTGGCCGAGGTGGACTTGCAACACCGCAAGCCCGGCGCCCTGGAATCCCTGATCGGCGATGCCCGGCGGCTGGTAGCGCGCCCGGAAAACGGCGCCTACCTCACCCGGATAGCGGATCGGCTCCTGACCGCTACGCGGATCGAGCGCGAGGAAATCCGCGACCTGCTGGAGGGCATGCGACGGTACGATCCCATGGCGGAAATCCACCGCCAACTCACCCAAAGGCGCCTGGACGCCGATCGAGATTCCCGATAATCCTTCAAGATAAAGTCATAACATATTGTTTTTATTTTTTGCTCGCCTTCTCCACCAGCCAATTCCGATCCCGGTCACCACAAAGCTGCCCCCCGCCACCCACAGCAAGTACCCTGGATCGCGATAGACATCCGCCCGGAAACGGGCCGTGATGCCGGGGATGCTGGTCAGATCGCCACTGCCGCTGCCGGCGACCAACTGCCCCTTCATGCCCTGCTCCATGTGCTGGGCGATGTCGCAATGCACGAGGTAGGTCTTGTCGCCGCTGGGTACGATGAGGGTGCCGGTCTTGGTGGCACCACCGGCTGCCTCCAGGTGAAACATTCCCTGCGGATACAGCGTGCGCGGCAAGTTGTGGATCATGAACTGATGGCGGATGGCATCCTCGTTGATGAAGGTGAAGGTCACCCGGCTGCACGGCTCCACGCGAAACTCATGCTGGCTCATGCCGAACACTTCGCCGGGAAATGCCTTGGCGTGGGCGGTGCCGGCACGCACTTCGAAGCTGTAGTCGCGGCGGATCGCCGGACAACCCGGGGGCAGGCGATCGCTGTTGGTGTTCATCACCATGCCTTCGACGTCGAAGGTCATCTCGTGACCGGCATGGCCGCCATGGCCGGAGTGATCCATCTGGCTGTGGTCCATCTGGCTGTGGTCCATCTGGGCATGGTCCATCTGCTCGCCACTCCGCGCGCTGCCAGCTGCTTCCTTGACCGCCGCCTGCTCGGCATGTCCGACCCCAGGCAACAGCGCCGCGATCAACAGCACGCCCGTTCCGCGCAGCAACATTTTCATCGTCATTTTCATCGTCCCCTCCGGCGCCAGAATGGCGCTGCCAGGAGCCCGAGCAGTCCAGCGCTGGCAGCGCCGAACACCAGTGCCTGGAACAGTGGTCGCAGCGGCGCTCCGGGTTCGGCAAACAGTCCGCCCGGATCGTAGTCGAGCCACACCGGTACCTCCTTGCGGTAGTAGGCGGCAGTAAAGAATTTCTGCCAGTCGCTGCCCTGGACGCGGGGAAAGCCGCCGGACTCCAGATAGGAATCGAACGCAATCACGCCAATGCTGCCGCCGGGATAGATGCCATC
>DASUDS010000111.1:0-14155 GCA_036275455.1 Porticoccaceae bacterium | reverse complement strand
CGAAGGCGATGGCGCTGCTGTCGCCGAGGTCGTGGACCGCATCGGCGAGGATGGCGGTGCTCTGCGTCCACCAGCCGCCGGCGAATTCGACCAGCGCGAAGCCGAAGTTGAGCCAGAAGGCGATGCCGATGGCACGGCCGGCATCGTGGCGGTGGTGGGCGGTGTCATGGCGATGGGGGTCGGACACCGGGGCTCCCGGGCGCGATCGGAATGACCCATGGTAGCTTGGCGTTGAGGTCGTCGGCAGCGCGGCCATCGATTACGCAGGCCATCGCTTACTGCAGGCCATCGGTTACCGCAGGCCATCGGTTACCGCAGGCCATCGGTTACGGCCGGTCAGCGCTTACGGTGCCCCCGGCGCGGGTATTACGGGAGCGGTCACGACGCATGTGGTCATCGGCGATCAACGGGCGCTCACCCTGATGCAAGCGATGGCATCGATACTGCATGAACGCGCGCCGAAGCCAGGGCCGCCTTGGCGACCGCGACGCGATTTACCGCTGTTGATCTACTACTTTCCTTGCCACTCTTCGAAGCGAGAAATGCCATGAATCTGAAGCCCATCGCCATCGCGCTGTTGTGCGGCGGTACCGTCCTGCCGGCCGTGTTTGCCGCCGATCTCCAGATCCCGGCCGGTCAGAGCCACCGCCTCGATCCGGCCCTGGCCACCGCGCATTTCCAGACCTGGAAGCTTGGCGACGGCGCCACGCTGATGTTGCCCGAGGGAGTCGCCCACTGGCGCTGGGAAGTGGATCGTGCCGAGATCGGCAATGGCGTGCGCATCCAGGGTGTCGGCGCGACCGGCAGTGTCGGCGCCGCTGGTAAGGATCGCGGCGGTCGTTCGGCCAGTTGCCGGGATGGGGCCGCTGGCGGGGCCGGCATCGCCGGTGGCGCGGGCGGCGCCGGCGCCGATATCGACCTGCGCCTGGGCCTTGCCGCGCTGGGCTCGCTGACCATCGAGGTGCCGGGCGGCAACGGTGGCGCCGGCGGCCATGGCGGTCGCGGCCAGGATGGCGGTGACGCCAGGACCTGCCCGGGTGGTGATGGTGGCGCTGGGGGCGCAGGTGGCGATGGCGGTGTCGGCGGTGATGGCGGAGAGGTGCGGGTGCGCTATTTCCGCATTCCTGGTGCCGCTGCGCCGTCGGACCCGGTGGCGCTGATTCGCGTTTCCGCCGAGCCCGGCAAGGGTGGTGCTGGCGGCAAGGCGGGTTCCGGCGGCAAGGGCGGTGAAGGGGGCTATGTGCAGGCGCGGACCCTCACCGGCAATCAGCAGTGGGTCGCGGGCGGCAAGGCGGGCGATGCTGGTGCGGAAGGCAAGGCCGGCGTGGCCGGGGATCGGGTAGCGGCGATCATCGAATCCGATGTGGATCGCCGTCTGGATCAATTGCTCGAAGACCGGCCAGCGCCGGTGACCGCCGCGCCGGCGGCGGATGATCGCTACAGGGCGATGGAACTGGAGCTCGAAGTCCTGCGCCGTCGCCTCGACGCGCTGGAAAAGTCCGGGGACCGTTGAGTACCCATGACCGGACTTGATCGGGCAGCGCGGGTGGCTGCGGGGCGCCCGGGTGCTCGCCGGGATCGCGTGCGCACCATTGTGGTGCGTCGCGCCCCGGAGTGAGGCGACAACCGATGGATCCGGTGCAATTTCCCACCCCGATCCGCGCCGCGAACCGGAATCCCGGTTTCCAGCGGCGTTCCGCGTCCTGACACCCAGGGGCGTGCCGCGTGCTGACACAGGGCTGTCATCTTGCCGTGGCGGGCGTGTTACGCAGGTTGTGGGCAATTTTCGCGCGGCCGCGCTCGCGGATTTCGGTGCTGGCATGGGACGTGCTTGAACGGTGATGCGCATGCGCATCGGAATCTCTGGTGGATTCCCATTCCAATACAGCACGAGGGAAAATCTATGTCGAACAACACCTTCCTCCGCAGCGGCGTTGCCGCCGCCGTTCTGAGCGGCGCCTTGCTGGCGGCCCCGGTGGCCCAAGCGGCTGGTGAGATATCCGCTTCCGCGTCCGTCGCCAACATGTACCTGTGGCGTGGCCTGGATCTTGGCGACGGTAGCGCCGCCGTTTCCGGCGACATCCACTATTCCATCAGTGGCGCCTACGTCGGACTTTGGGTGAGCAGCGGTGACGATACCCTGGGCAACGAATACGACTACTACGCCGGCTACGGAAAGGCGTTTGGCGACTTCTCCTTCGATATCAGCCTGTGGAACTACAACTATTCCGACAATGGGTTGGCCGGCAAGGGCTTCAACGTGTCCGACGACACCACGGGTGAACTCAGCGAGATCATCACCACGGTCGGTTACAAGACCATCAAGCTGTCCTATTACGACAACATCGCCGGTGCGACCGGCTACGAGTACTGGACGCTGAGCGGGGCACTCGACAAGTTCAGTCTGCTGGTTGGCTTCCACGATCCCGAGGGCGCCGGTACCAATGACATGACCCATGTGAACCTGACCTATGCGTTCAACGACCGCATTTCCTTCACCGCGAGCAAGGTGGTCGACCAGGACCTGAACAAGGACGACGCCGGATCCTTCGACGAGGACGTCAAGTTCGTGGTGGCCTATTCGCTGCCGATCGAAATCTGACGGAATTGACGTTTTCCGGAATTGACGTTTTCCGGAATCGGCCTTCGATGGAATTGACGTTTGACGAAGCCGTAACGCACTCCTCCACCCCCTTGAGCGCCGGTTACCCATCCGGCGCTTTTTTTTGCTCCGGCACCCGGTGGTGGATGCGATGGGCTCGATCGGGCTGCGCACCCGGGATGATGCGCGAAGGCGTTCCATCCCCGGACTTTCCATCCGCCGGCTTTCGATCCCCAGGCTTTCGATCAATGGCTAGGCCAGGTTGCCCCAGGCTTTGAATTACGATGTCGCCAGGCATGGGGACACAGCGACCCACGCAGGCCAGACAGCAGCGCGGTGGACGGAGGTACGCAATGTCGGGTGGAAGCAGTTCCGGAATGCCAGATGGCGGTTCGGGAGCAGGGCAAGGGATCGACGAAGGGCTCCTGAAGGGTGCGATCCGGGCGCCCTGGGAAAGTGCCTTCGAACGCATCGTCACCCCCTTCGAGGAGTTCATCCATCGCCAGACCACCGGCGGCATGGTGTTGATGGTCACCACGCTGGTGGCGTTGCTGCTGGCCAATTCCGCGCTGGCGCCGGCCTACGAACACCTGGTGCATCTGCCCGCGGGTTTGCGGATCGGCAGCTGGGGCATCGAGAAAACCCTGCACCACTGGATCAACGATGGCCTGATGGCGCTGTTTTTCTTCGTGGTCGGCATGGAGTTGAAGCGCGAAATGCTGGTCGGCGAACTGGCAAGCCTGAGACATGCGGCGTTGCCGATCGTCGCCGCCATCGGCGGGATGGTGGTGCCGGCACTGATCTACACCGCGTTCAATGGCGGCACGCCGGATGCGCGCGGCTGGGGCATTCCGATGGCCACCGACATCGCCTTCTCCATCGGCGTGGTGGCGTTGCTCGCGGGCCGGGTGCCCAAGGGCTTGATCACCTTTCTGGTGGCCCTGGCCATAGTCGACGACCTGGGCGCGGTGCTGGTGATCGCGATCTTCTACACCGAGAAGATCGCGCTGGGCTGGCTGGGCTGGGCCGTGGCGCTGGTGGGCCTGCTGTGGGTGTTCAACCTCGCCGGCGTGCGCCGCGCCATGCCCTATTTCCTGGTGGCGATGGTGTTGTGGTACCTGCTGTTGCAGTCGGGCATCCATGCCACCCTGGCTGGCGTATTGGGGGCCTTCGCGGTACCGGCGCGGCCGCGCTACGACCCGGCGGCCTTCAGTCGGCAGGTGCGCGCGCTGATGGCGAAATTCGACAGCAGCCATCACCCGGGGGCCAGCATCCTCACCAACGACGAGTTGCGTGCCATCGCGCAGACCCTGGGCAAGGGTGCCGTCGAGGTACAGGCGCCGCTACAGCGTCTGGAGCATCTCTGGCACCTGCCGGTGGCCTTTCTGATCGTGCCGGTGTTCGCGCTGTTCAATGCCGGGATTCCGCTGCAGTCGGCGGACTGGTCCGAGGTTTTTCGCAATCCCGTGACCCTGGGCACGGCCTTTGGCCTGCTGGTAGGCAAGCTGGTCGGCATCACCGGGTCGGTGTGGCTGGCGTTGCGGTGCGGAATCGGCCAGCTGCCCAGTGGCACCCGCTTCGTGCAGATCCCTGGCGTGGCGCTGCTCGCCGGCATCGGTTTCACCATGGCGATCTTCATCACCGAGCTGGCGTTTCGCGGCCAGCCCCAGCTCCTGGTGGATGCCAAGACCGGCGTGCTCTGCGGCTCTGTAGTGTCCGGTTGCGCCGGCTATCTGTGGTTGCGGTTTACCGCCCGGCCGGCGCCGGCCTGAGCTCAGCGCAGCGGCCAGCCGAGCAGCAGGACCGCGATGGTGGTGGCACCGACCACCAGATTCATGGGTACGCCGACCTTGAGGAAATCGGTGAAGCGGTAGTTGCCGGGACCGTAGACCATGAGATTGGTCTGATAACCGATCGGCGTGGCGAAGCTGGCCGAGGCCGCCATCATCACCGCGAACACGAAGGGCTCGGCGTTGAGCTTGGCGCTCTCGGTCATTGCCAGCACCGTGGGCAGCATCAGCATCGCGGCGGCGTTGTTGGTGATGATCTCGGTGAGCAGCATTACGGTGACGTAGGTCATCACCAGCATCAGCCACGGGCGATCGCCGCTCAGCGCCATGAAGTTGTTGGCGATCGCCGCTGCCGCGCCGGTCACTTCCAGTGCGGTGCCCAGCGCAAAGGCGGCGCCGATGGAGATGATCACCGTCAGGTCCAGGCTTTTTTCCGCCTGGCTGACCGAGCAGCAACCGGTGAGCAGCATCGCGCCAGCGCCGAGCAGCGCCGCGTTGAGCATGCTGATCCAGCCGCATCCGGCGGCGACGACCATGGCCACCAGAATGGCCCAGGCCAGGTAGGCGCGCTCGTGGCGCGGCTGTTCGGTGTCGAGATCGTTGACCAGCAGAAAATCCTTGGTATAGCGCTGGCGGCTGACGAACGCCGGCCGTGCTTCCAGTAACAGCGTGTCCCCGGCCTGCAACTCGATGCTGCCCAGATTGCCCGGCACCCGCTCGCCGTTGCGCGCCACGGCGAGCACCGCGGCGCCATAGCGGTCGCGGAAGCGGGTGTCGCGGATGGCATGGCCGACGGCGTCGCAGTGGGGCGAGACCACGGCTTCCACCAGGCGCCGCTCGGCGCGCTCGGTGGACAGCGGTGCATCGCCGTCCACCGAGGGCACGATGCCATTGATGCGCAGCAGGTCGGAAATCGCCTGGGTGTCGCCGGCGAATACCAGGCGGTCGCCGCCGCGCAGCATCTCCTGGGAGGGAACGGCGGTGACGATGTTGCCGTCGCGCTCGATTTCCACCAGATAGACCCGGCGCAGGTGGCGCAGTCCGGCCTGCTCCACGGTCTTCCCCACCAGCGGCCCATTGGGCGCCACCGCGACCTCGAGGGTGAATTCGCGCAGGTTCGCAAAGGGGGTGCTGTCCTTGCGATCCGGCAGCAGGCGCGGAAACGTCAGCAGCATGAAGACCACCCCGACAATCGCCACCGGCAAGCCCACCGGGGTGATGGCGAACAGGCCGAAGCCCGGTTCGCCGGTGAGCGCCTGGTACTGGCCGTTGACGACCAGATTGGTGCTGGTGCCGATCAGCGTCAGCGTGCCGCCCAGGATTGCGGCGTAGCTCAGGGGAATCATCAGCTTGGAGGGCGCCACGCCAATCTTGCGCGACCAGGCGTGCAGCGCCGGGATCATGGCGGCGACCAGGGGGGTGTTGTTGAGAAAGGCGCTCAGGGCGGTCACCGGGCCGGCGATGCGCAACTGTGCCCGCGGCACGCTGGTCGGGTTGCCGAGCAGGCGGTTGACCAGTAGATCGATGCCGCCGGAGGCATCCAGGCCAGCGGCGATCACGAACATCGCGGCCACGGTGATCAGCCCCGGATTGCCGAAGCCGGCAAGGACTTCGGCGGGGCCGAGCACCCCGGCAACGCTGAGGATGGCCAGTGCTGCCATCATCACCAGATGCGGGCCCAGGCGGGTAGCGACCAGCGTGATGAGTACGCCCAGCGTCAGGGCGACGGCGAGCCAGGCCTGCCAATCCATATCGACGTTTCCACTTCGGTCAACCGAGAAAGGGCAGCAGCATAGCGGCTATTTTGTCGTTGAAAATATATTGATTTTGGTATTTTTAGAGAATTTTGGAATAAGGGGTTGGGATAATGATCCAGACCCCCGGAGACCTTTTCCACCACATGCCGGTGCCGCCACCGGCGTGCTGTGCTATATCTGCGCGGACCGGCAAACGGGCCGTTCAGGGAGGCCAGAATGATCAACATCCGTACCGCGACATCCGAGGAAATGGCCAGGATCATTCCCTGGCTGAAGGTTTTTTCCCGTCTCAACGAAAAGCTGTACCGGTGGAGCAATGGCCGCATCCTGGGCAAGCTGAACGGCTACGACGTCTGCCTGGTCACCATGACCGGGGCCAAGTCCGGGGCGCGGCGCACCATCCCGCTGATGCACGTGCCCTACCAGGACGGCGTGATCCTGGTGGGTTCCCAGGGCGGAGCGCCCAAGAGCCCGGTGTGGGTCAACAATCTGATCGCGCATCCCGATATAGAAGTGCAGTACAAGAGCAAGAAAATGCAGCTGCGCGCGCGTCGCGCCAGCGCCGAAGAGAAAGCCGCAGTGTGGCCGGTGTGCTGTCAGCACTACCCCGATTACGAGCTGTACCGGCAGCGCACCGAGCGGGACATTCCAGTGTTCATCTGCGAACCGCGTTGACCGCGGGAGCTGCGTCAGGTCAGCAAGCGGGCCAACTGGGCCACCGCGATGTTGCCCAGCCCGCCGATCAGATTCATCATCGCATCGAGATGGGTTCTGCGGTCGTGGGCCACGCGCAGGCCGGTGGCGGCGATGGACGCGGTCTTGTAGTAGGTGAACACGTCGTACCAGCGCAGGCGGTTGCGGTCCACCCGGAGGCCGGACAGGGTTGCGTACTTTTCCAGCAGTTCCTCGAACGATAACAGCCCGCAGGCGAGCAGTTGGCCACGCTCGTCGGGACTACCGAGCATCTGGCAGCCGACGTAGGCGAGATCCTCGTGGTAGTCGCCGAGGTGGCACAGTTCCCAGTCCAGCACGGCATTGATGCGACCTTCCGGCGTAAACATGAAGTTGCCGGAGCGGTAATCGCCATGTACGACCACCGGGTTGTCGACCCTCGGCATGTTCGCCTTCAGCCAGGCACCAGCGTATTCCACCACCGGGTGTGCCTGGATGCTGTCCTCGTGCCAGACCCGCTCCCACAAGCCCAGCGACCAGCGGTTGGCTTCATTGGTGCCCGGGGTCGGCGGGTCATAGCTGGACAGATCGCAACCTTGCCAGTCCAGCCGATGGATGGCGGCGAGGTGGGCGACGAACTGATCCTTCAGCGCCGCGCGCAGTGGCGGTGGGAAATACATGCCCAGCCCGGTCATCTTGCCGCCGCCCTCGGGCTGCACGATGCCCTCCAGAAAGCCGGCGATCAGGAAGGGCCGTTCCAGTGCGTCGGGTTCGTGTTCGACCCAGAGCACCTCGGGAACCGGCACCACGCCGCGCATCGCGCGCAGGATCTGGGCCTCACGCAGGCGATGGGTCTCGACCACGGATTCGAGCGGGTCCATGCGCAGGATCAGCTGGCGTGCGCCGCTCCGTGGACGCCACAGGTCGAAGGTGAACTGCTCCTTGGAGGCGCCGCCGGTGAGGCGCCTGAGGTTGGCGATGCGCAGTCCGGGTTCGCCGGTGACGCCGCGCAGATAGGCGAGCAGGCGCGGCTCCAGCGTGGCGAAATCCATCTGCTGCTCGCGCGGTTCCGCGCGTTGCTCCAGCTTGCGGGTCAGCACGGCATCGAGCGCGCGCTCCACCGGAAAGCGCGCGCGAATGGTGGCGATCCACTCCGGCGTGGGGCTGGCGCGCAACGCCAGGGTCGGCGTGTATGGGGTCGGCGTGTACGGGGCCACGGTGCGGCTCCGCTACATCGCAACTTCCTGAATTTCGCCCCAGCCGATCACGCCGCCGAGTTCCCAGCGCATGAAGGTGTGGGTGGCGAAGAGGTAGGGCCAGGGCGACCAGGGGTTCGAGGTAAAGGCGGTGCCGGTGAAGCGGTGGCCGCAGCCGCGCCGGTCCTCGACGTGGAGATCCATGAACTGGTGCAGCAGCCCGTTGCGCAGCACGCGGCCTTTGCCTTTGGTGAGGCCATACACCTGATTGCCCTCGCGCACGTAGCCGTGGACGATGGCGGCGTAGTCGTTCTTGTCCTCGGGGTTGATCACCCAGATACAGTGGATGCTGGTGTCGTTGTTGAAATTGGCATTCATCCAGCAAAAATTCGCGAACTGGTCTTCGTGGCGCAGCCCCCAGCTGTGGTCCATGCTGGACACGCAGTCGATCGGGAACTGTTTGCCGTCCAGGTTCATCGTGCCGGTCACCCGACCGGTCTGGTCCCAGTGTCCGGCATAGGCGGTGTCAGAGACGTTGTCGCCGCCATGACTGACCTGGGCAAGCGGGTCCATGGCCGGGTCGTGGATGTCGTAGGGCGCCATCAGCGCCCGGTAGGTCACCTCGAAGGACAGCCGCTTGCCGTCGTCGAAGCGGATGTCGTAGTCCATCACCGGCCTGGTGCACTTGATCGCGAGACCGTTGCTGAGCCGATAGTCGTCGAAATTGGTCTTGGGAAAGGGCAGGTGCACCTGGTTGTTGGTGTAGCGCACCAGATGCGGGGTATTGGAGAATCCATCGACGATGGTGATGCTCGACAGCACCGCGCCCAGGTTCTGCCGGGTCAGCACATAAACGTTCACGTGCAGCGGTTCGTCCGGCACATAAAAGCCGAAGTAATTGGTTTCGGCCCAGTAGGGATCGTCCGAGGACGGGGTGTGAAAGTACATGTCCTTGTCGGTGATCATGGGGTTCCCCTGTTATTGGTTATCGTGGTGTGGGTGTATTGGTTGTCCGCGCCGCAGGGCTCCGGATGCGGGTGCGGGAGTCGAGTCTCTTGTACGCCACTGGCTGCGATGGGGCAAGCGCCGGGCGTGCTTGCTGAGAGTGCTTGCTGAGAGTGCTTGCTGAGAGTGCTCGCCGCCCACAATGCGCCCGGCGCACCCCGGCCGGGGTGCGCTGGCGGTTGACAACGTCGTGGCGGGATTATCGGGCGGGTTTGCTGGCAACGCGCTGGGCCAGCAGCAGACCGGCGATCATGGCGGGAACGAACGCCAGCGTCTGGGGATAGCCGTAGCTCAGTCCCGCCAGGGCCGGGCCGGGACAATAGCCGACCAGACCCCAGCCGATGCCGAAGATCGCCGCGCCGAGCAGCAGGCGGGCATCGATGTCGGTGCGGGTGGGCAGCGAAAACACGTCGGCGAACAGGGGCGCGGGGCGGCGGAACACCAGCCGGTAGCCGAGTGTCGTCACCACCAGGCCGGCACCCATCACGAACGCCAGCGTGGGATCCCAGGCCCCGAACAGGTCGAGAAAGCCTTGCACGCGGGTGGTGTTGGTCATGCCGGAGACGGCCATGCCGATGCCGAAGATGACCCCGGCGATCAATGCGGAAAGATTCTTGGCCATGGTGAAATGCCTCAAGCGGAGAACAGTCGGAGAACGGCGACGGTGGCGATTCCGCTGGCCATGAAGGTCAGGGTTGCCAGGATCGAGCGCTTGGAGAGACGGGAAATCCCGCAGATGCCATGGCCGCTGGTGCAGCCGGAACCCAGCCCGGTGCCCAAGCCGACCACCAGCCCGCCAACGATCGCGAGGCCGATGGATGCTGCGGGCGGTGGCGCCTTGACGCCGGGGTCGAGCAGTACCGGCAGGGCGCCACCGAGGATGATCCCGGCCACGAACAGCAGCCGCCACAGCCGATCGCCTGCCGGCTGCGTAAAGCTTCCCGAGAGGATGCCGCTGACGCCGGCGATACGGCCGTTCAAGGCCATCATCAGCACAGCCGATAATCCCACCAGGGCGCCGCCGATGGCGGCAAGAGCGAACGGATGCATGAGAAAAGCCTCCCGAGGCAGCTATCGATATCGGCGCCGATTATATTAGCTGTTTCGAATAAAAGGCCAGCTGGTAAACTGTTTGTCTGGAAATCATGTGTCCGGAAACCATGTGTCCGGAAATCATGTGTCCGGAAATCGATCGGGGGGAAGGTGGTTGGTTGAGCGCGGAAATGCGGCGATGCAAGCCGAAGTTGGGGATCTGCACGATCTGGCGCGCCATGCCGAGGCCGCCGAGGCGTTGCTCAAGGCGCTGGCCAACCGCAGCCGATTGATGGTTCTCTGCGCCTTGCACGAAGGGGAGCTCTCGGTCGGCGAGCTCAATGAGCGGGTTCCGCTGAGCCAGTCAGCGTTGTCACAGCATCTGGCCACCCTGCGGCGCGCCGAGCTGGTGGATACCCGCCGCGATGCGCAGACGATCTACTATCGGCTGAGTGAGCCCCTGGTGGGTGCGGTGATTGCGGTCCTGCACGCCCACTACTGCGGCGCGAATCCAGCGGCGGGAGCGCCCAGGACCTGACGACTGCGGGGGGGGGGCAGAGCCTCAGCGGCTGCCCGTCATGCGGCGTTCCTGGACGAACCGGAACGCGTATTCCACCGCCTCGCCGATGCGGCGACTGCTTTCCTGCCGATCCTGCTCCGTCTGGTAAAACGCGAAATCGATACTGTGACGGATGTAGCGCACCGGCAACCGGTTCAGCGCCACGCAGGCGACGTCGGCCAGCAGCTCCCAGTCGTCAGCCAGTTCGGGGTAGCTCGGGGCCGCTGCGGTGATGGCCGCGAACACGTCTTTCTCCTGGGCGTTGTGGACGGAGCTGAAGTCCATGGCAGGGATATCCTCGTTGTGGACAGTAGCGAAGATAGCGGCCGGATTTCCGCAGGCTTGAATGCGGGCAGATACCGGGGCCGCGCTGGGCCGCACTGGCCCGCGTCAGTGAAAGCAGTGTTCCGCGGTCGGGAAGCTCCCGTCCCGCACTGCCTGGGCGTAGCTGCGCAGGGCGCCGAGAATATCCCCCGAGTCGGCGAGGAAATTGCGGGCGAACTTGGGCATGCGCGCCGAAATTCCCAGCAGGTCGTGCAGCACCAGCACCTGGGCATCGGTATCGGGACCGGCGCCGATACCGACCACCGGAATCGACAATGCGCCGGTAATGCGCGTCGCGAGTTGCTGGGGCACGCATTCGAGCACCAGCAGGCTGGCCCCGGCCTCCTCGAGCCGGAGGGCGTCCTGGAGGATCTGCTCGGCCTCGTTGGCGCCGCGGCCCTGGATCCGGTAGCCACCGAACTTGTTGACCGACTGGGGCGTCAATCCCAGGTGGCCGCACACCGGAATGCCCCGTTCGACCAGCATGGCGACGCTCTCGGCGAGCCATGTCCCGCCTTCCAGCTTCACCATCTGGGCGCCGGCCTGCATCAGCTGGGCAGAATTGGCCATGGTCTGCTGCGGGGTGGCATAGGCCATGAACGGCAGGTCGGCGACGACGAAGCACTTGCTGCTGCCGCGACACACCGCGGCGGTGTGATGGAGCATGTCGGCCATGGTCACCGGCACCGTGCTGGCGTGGCCGAGCATGACGTTGCCCAGGGAATCGCCCACCAGCACGATCTCGATGCCGGCGAGTTCCGCCAGGCGGGCGAAGGTGCTGTCGTAGGCGGTGACTACGGGAAATTTCTCGCCGCTGCGCTTCAGTTCGGCCAGGGTATTGACGGTGACGGTTTTCATTTTGCGAACCCGGGTTCAGGACGACGGATGGTATTGCGGGCTGTAATGGTATTGGGGGTTGTAATAGTGGCGCCCGCTCTTGACGGTGCGCAGATAGTCGACGAACAGCCGGTAATCGCTGTCGCGATCGGCGAGGTTGATGTCGCGGGTGTTGACGATCAGCAGGGGCGCTTCGTCGTAGTAGTGAAACAGTTGGGTGTAGGCCTCGTTGAGCCGGCGCAGGTAGTCGGCGGAGATGGTGCGTTCGGCAGCCACGCCGCGCTTGTGGATGCGCGCCAGCAACACCTCTGGAGGAGCTTGCAGGTAGATCACCAGGTCGGGGATCGGCTTGTTGACGGTGAGTTGCTCGTACACCTGCTGATAGAGCCGGAACTCCTCGTCATCGAGGGTGACGCGGGCGAACAGCGGATCCTTGTCGAGCAGGAAATCGGCAACCCGCAGCGGGTTGAACATGTCGCCCTGACGCAGTTGCTGGATCTGGCGAGTGCGCTGGAACAGGAAATGCAGCTGGGTGGGCAGCGCATTGGCGGCCGGGTCGCGATAGAAGCGTTCGAGAAAGGGATTGTCCTCGACGCTTTCGAGCAAAGTGTCGTAGTTCAACGTCGCGGCGAGGCGGCGGGCCAGGGAGGTCTTGCCGACACCGATCGGGCCTTCGATGGCGATGAAGCCGGGCAGCGTGTCCCGGTCGGGATCGGTTAGGGCGTGATCGGTGCGTTCGCTCACGGCATACCCCAAAATGAGACGCGGACGATACCCGCGTGGCCGGCCCTTGCCAACAAGTCGGCGACGGCGGTGCCATCGGGCAGGCGCAAGCCGGGATCCAGATCGTGCAGCGGCGCCAGCACGAAGCTGCGCTCGCCGAGACGGGGGTGGGGAATGACCAGATCCGCCTCCGCAACGCAGTATTCGCCGTAGAGCAGGATATCCAGGTCGAGCGGTCGTGGCCCCCAGCGTTCGCCGCGCACGCGGCCGCGTGCGGCTTCCAGTTCGTGCAGGTAACGAAGCAATTCCCGCGGCCCGAGTCCGGTGCGCAGGCGGGCGACGGTGTTGAGATAGTCCGGTTGTGGCTGTGGCCCGACAGCGCGGCTGCGGTAGAGCGGCGCGGCGGCGTCGAGGCGGGTTGCGGGCAGCGCGGCGAGCGCGCGGAGCGCCCAGGCGATCTGGGCTGCGGGGTGGTCCAGGTTGGCGCCCAGGCCGATATGGCAGATGGCTGTCATTCCTTGGCGGCGGGTGGTCGCCTGCGTCCGCGCGAACGCCGGCGCCGGGGTGTGGCTTGCAGTGCCGCCGTCATGGCTTCGCGCTCGGCTGCGGACGCTTCCTGGAAGCGCGTCCACCAGACGCCGACATTGCCAAGCTCCGCGCCGCTCTGTTCGCGCAACAGCAGAAAATCGTAGGCGGCGCGAAATCGGGGATGGGCGAGCAGTGACTCCGCGGTGCGTTTGCCGGGGTGTTCCAGGCGTGGTTGCAGCTCCCAGATCTCGCGCGCCGGCGCCGAGAAGCGACGCGGGATGGCGATGCGTCGGACCGCCCGCGCGATGACTTCGGTGGCCACCTGATTCAGGGCCGCTGTCTCGGGGTGTCGCGCTGCGGGATTTTCGAGCGCGGCCGCAAGCGGCGGCCATAGCAGGGCGGCGAACAGAAAGGCTGGCGTCACCCGCTGGTCGTTGGCGATGCGCTGGTCGGTATTGGTCAACGCCTGGCGGAGAAACCGATCCCAGTGCGGGTCCGCGGCGGCCCGATCGGTGTCCGGCAGCAATGGCTCCAGCAGGCCGTGCTCGCGCAATGCCTCGTAGGTGGCCAGTGCGTGCCCGGTCATCAGCAATTTGAGCATTTCGTCGAACAGGCGTGCGGACGGAACCTCGCTCAGCAACTGGCGCAGTCGTGCCAGGGGAGCGGCTGTCGCGGGATGCAGGGTGAAGCCGAGCTTGGCTTGGAAGCGGGCGGCGCGCAGCATGCGCACCGGATCTTCGCGAAAGCGGGTCGCGGGGTCGCCGATGACGCGCAGCGAGCGCTTGGAGATATCGTCGAGCCCACCGACGAAGTCCAGCAGTTCGTTCCGCCCCGGGTGGTAATAGAGTGCGTTGATGGTGAAATCGCGGCGCTGGGCATCTTCTTCGAGGGAGCCGAAAACGTTGTCGCGCAGCAGTACCCCGCGGTTGCTGGCGCGGGCGAGTTCGCTGGAGCGGGGGGCTGCGGAGATCTCCTCGTCCTGGCCGTGCCCGGCGCGGAAGGTGGTGACTTCGACGAGTTCACGCCCGACGTGGACGTGCACGATACGAAAGCGCCGGCCGATGATGCGCGAGCGCCGGAACAGCGCGCGCACCTGCTCGGGCGTGGCATCGGTAGCCACGTCGAAATCC
>DASUDS010000110.1:0-9879 GCA_036275455.1 Porticoccaceae bacterium | reverse complement strand
TCGCGCAACAGCACGTCGACCAGCCGCGGTGGCGCACGGCGCGCCACGTCGAAACGGTACTCGTGGAGCTTGCGTTCGTCCTCCTCGCATTCGGCGCGAATCTGGTCGAGCGCGGTCTCCCAGGCCCAGGTCTTCCACACCCAGCGGATCTCGACGCCCTCGGGATCGAGCACCGTGCCGTCCTCGCCCCAGCACAGGCCGTCGATGCCATGCAGGATCTTGCAGCGGATGCCGGCGGACTCCAGGGCCGCCTTCATGAACAGCGCGTGGTAGGTCTCCTCCAGATCGCGGTCCTGCATGATGTGCAGCACATCGTCGACCCCGCTCTGGCGCCAGGCCTGCACCAGCTGCGGAAACAGATTGGCGCCCGGGTCGCTGCCTTCGGTGACATCGAAGTGCCGCGCCCATCTGCCCTGCACCTTGCCGCACTCCATGTAGCAGGACGCTGAATCGGCGTTGTATTCGTAGACCTTGATCCCCTGAGCGCTGACCGCGAAATCGAAGCGGCCGGTGACCATCTCGTTGTGGCGGTTGCTCCAGGAACGGCGGATCTTGGGCCACACCGCGGGCGGCAGATTGAAGCGCGCGAGCAGCGCATCGTCGCGCAGCACCTGATCGGTGGCATACATGAACTTGGCATGCAGGTCGTTGGTGGCGAGCCGCAGTTCGCGTTCGGCGGAGCGCGACAGGGCGAAGTAGCGCCGCGGGTCGGCGGCCGGCCCGGCCAGGCGATGACCGCCCATCATGTGGACGTAGGCGGCCTCATCCTCGTTGGCCATGTTGAGCCAGGAAGATTCCCGCTCTCCCGGATCGGCACGGAGCGGGCGCAGATCCAGCAGCCGGGCATCGATCTCTTCGCGGCGCTCGGCGAGCGCGGGATCGTCGGTCTGCACCACCCAGCCGAGGATCTCGGCACCGCCAAGGGCACACTGAATCCAGTATTCGCCCTCCGCGGTGAGCGTGGCCTTCAGCTCCCGGGAAGCGATCTGCTCGGGCGCCCAGATCTGGTGATCGACATTCTGTTCCACCACCGACAGGGAGTGGGGCTCGACACGGGTGACGATGGCGACGTGCCCGGTACGCTGAAATTCGCCGCCCTCGTTCCAGATCAGCAGGCAACCGGGCTCGGGCAGGCGCCGCGAGCCATTGCGGAACGCATGCAGCGGCAACAGCTCCTGATCGGCGACGCGACGCACCGCGCGCAGATTGAAGATGTCGTAGGCCATCGGGATATCTTCGAAGATGTATCCCTTGTTGAGATACAGCCAGCGGCGCGCGAACTCGACACACTGCCACTTGTAGCCCATGAAGACGCCATCGATGTAGCTCTGGTAGGACTGCCGGGTGGGATATTCGCGCTCGTCGGCGGAATCGTAATCGGACGAATAGACGGGCACTCCGCCCGGCGCGACCCCGAGCAGGGTGCCGAATCTTGCGGGCGACTTCTGGTTGCCACCGGGCTGCATCCTGGACCTACCTCTCTGCTGGAACTACTGCCATGTTTGTTGCGATATTTATCGCCACCACATTTGTTGACACGTTTGTTGCCACATTTGCTGTCGCACGTACTGCCACATTATTTACGGCCGAATTGACTGCGGGATTGACTGCCCGTTTCCGACGGCACAGGAGGGGTATCGCTCAGTAGTCCGGCGTCCCCTCGGCCCCCGCCGACGCCTGGGCCAAGCCGAGCAGGGCGGGTTCCGGGTGCCGGATGAGCGCCACCGGGATGGCCTCCAGATAAGCGGCAAACCGGCCCTTGGCCAGCAACCGGGCGCGGAAGGCGGAGGCGGCCAGCGCCTCGCCCAACTGCGGCAGGATGCCTCCCCCAAGGTAAATCCCGCCGCGCGCACCGCTGCTGAGTGCCAGATTACCCGCAAACCCGCCGAGCAACGCGAAGAAATGCCCCAGCGCGGCCTCCGCGATCGGGTCCGTGCCGGCCAGGGCGCGCGCGGTCACCTCGGCGGGGACCGGCGCGGCCCGCGGTCGGCCCTCGATCTCCCCCACCGTGCGGTACAACTCCACGAGACCGGGACCGGACAGCAGTCGCTCCGCTGACACATGGCCATGACGGGCCCGCACCGCGGCGATGAGCGCCGCTTCCCGGTCATCGGCTGCCGCCAGCGTGGCATGGCCGGCTTCGGTGGCCACCACCAGCGGCCCCCGCGAATGCGGAATCCACAGCGCCGCGCCCAGCCCGGTACCCGGCCCCAGCACCAGCCGGGGCGCGCTCCGATCTCCCGCTCCGCCACCCAACGGCTGGCAGTCGTCGGCGCCCAGGGCGCCCAGGGCATGGGCCACCGCGGCGAAATCGTTGACCAGCCGCACCCGCCGGAAGCCGAAGCGCGCGTGCAGCTCGGGCGCGGAGATCCGCCAGGGAAGATTGGTCATCACTGCCGCATCCCCGCGCACCGGAGCGGCCACCGCCAGCCACAGCTGCAACTGCGCCGCGGCCAGCCGCCGCTCGCGCAGATAATGGTCGATCAGGGCGTCCAGACCGGCGGCACCGGCATTGTCGAAGCGGGCCACCTCGCGATAGCGGCCGCCGGCACTCAGTGCCAGGCGGGTGTTGGTGCCGCCGATATCGCCGATCACGGCTTCCAGCGCATGCGCTTTCTCCGGCATGCTTCGAACCTCCAGCGCGCTCGCCCGAGTGTAGCAGGCCTCCGGCACGCGCCGCGGTTGACGGCACTGGCACAGATCGCGATAGTGGCCGCCGCACCGGGACGGGCCTGCACTCCGGCAGCCCGCGACCGCTCACCGGCAAGGGTTTCCATGGACACAAATGCTGCCGCCGCATCCCCTCACCAGAGCCGCCTGGGGGTGCTCACGCTGGGCGCGCTCGGGGTGGTGTTCGGCGATATCGGCACCAGCCCGCTCTATGCACTCAAGGAGTGCTTCCACCCCAGCCACGGGATCGCGCTGACCTCCGCCAACATCCTCGGCATTCTGTCGCTGATCTTCTGGTCGCTGACCATCATCGTGTCGCTGAAATACATCGCCTTCATCATGCGCGCCGACAACCACGGCGAGGGCGGCATCATGGCGCTGCTGGCGCTCAACCTGCGCGGTGACGCCAATCCGTCGCGGCGCCGGATGCTGCTGGTCACCGTGGGCCTGTTCGGTGCCGCGCTGTTCTTCGGCGACGGCGTGATCACTCCGGCGATTTCGGTGCTCTCGGCCATCGAGGGGCTGAGCCTGGCCGCGCCCGCCTTCGATCCGCTCATCCTGCCCATCACCCTGGCGGTGCTGTTCGGGCTGTTTGCCGTCCAGCGCTACGGCACCGCTTCGGTGGGTCGCCTGTTCGGCCCCGTCATGGTGGTCTGGTTCACCACGCTGGGCGGCCTCGGGCTGGTCAAGGTCATCCAGTATCCGGAAGTGCTGGCGGCCATCAACCCGCTGTATGCGCTCGAGTTCGTGCTCGCCAACCGCTTTGCGGCCTTCGTGACCCTGGGCGCGGTGGTACTCACCATCACCGGCGGCGAGGCGCTCTATGCCGACATGGGCCACTTCGGCCGTCGGCCGATCACGATCGCCTGGTTCGGGCTGGTATTGCCGGGGCTGTTCCTGAATTACTGCGGCCAGGGCGCGATGCTGCTGCACGACCCCGCCGCCGTGGAAAATCCGTTCTTCCGCCTCGCGCCCGCCGCGCTGCTCTACCCGATGATCGCGCTGGCCACGGCCGCCACGGTGATCGCCTCGCAGGCGGTGATCTCCGGGGTCTATTCGATCGCCCGTCAGGCCGTGCAACTCGGCTACCTGCCGCGCGTGCACATCAAGCACACCTCTTCCGAGGAGATCGGCCAGATCTATGTGCCGCAATTGAACTGGCTGCTGTTCGGCGCCATCGCCCTGCTGGTACTGACGTTCAAGACCTCGAGCAACCTCGCCGCCGCCTACGGCATCGCGGTCACCCTGACCATGATCTGCGACACCGTGCTCGCCAGCGTCATCGCCCATCGCCTGTGGGGCTGGCATCCGCTGACGACCACGGCGGTGACCGTGCCGCTGCTGCTGCTCGATTTCGCCTTCTTCGGCGCCACCTCGATGAAAATCCTCGAAGGGGGCTGGTTCCCGCTGCTGATGGGCGTGAGCGCCTATACGCTGATGGCCACCTGGAAGCGCGGCCGGGAGATCCTCTTCGAACGACTCGACCGCGATACGCTGCCGCTGCGGCCGTTCATCGAGGCCATCGCCATGGACAGCAGCATCGCCAAGGTGCCGGGCACTGCGGTGTTCATGACCAGCAATCACCGCCATGTGCCCCACGCCCTGCTGCACAATCTCAAGCACAACAAGGTGCTGCATGAGCGCGTGGTGCTGCTGACCCTGGTCACCCGGGACATGCCCTTCCTGGACGATGCCGAACGGGTGCAGATCGAATCCATGGCCGAAGGCTTTGCCCTGATCACCGGCTACTACGGCTTCAAGGAACAGCCCAATGTCCCCGCGCTGCTGGAGCTCTGTGCCCACCAGGGGCATGGCTTCAACCTGATGGACACCAGCTTCTTCCTGTCGCGGGAGACGCTGATCGCCAGCGTCGCCCCGGGCATGGCGATCTGGCGCGAGAAGCTCTTCGTGGCGCTGTCGCGCAACGCGGCGAGTGCCACCGAGTTCTTCCAGATCCCCACCAACCGGGTGGTCGAGCTGGGCACCCAGGTCGAGATCTGAGCCCGCTCGTCCGCGCCGGGAGCAGGCTCAGGCGCGGACGGTCCGAAAGCAATCGCGAACCTCCCGGACGAAAACCTCCGGGCGCTCGAAGGCCGCGAAGTGGCCGCCACGATCGAGCTCGTTCCAGTGGATCAGCTTGCTGAAGCGCCGCTCCGCCCAGCGCCGCGAGCTGCGGAAGATTTCCCTGGGATAGATGCTGCACCCGGTGGCCAATGCCACCGGGTCGCGCGACAGGCTGTTGAAACTCTCCCAGTACAGCCGCGCCGACGATGCCGCGCTCGCGGTGCACCAGTAGAACATGATGTTGTCGAGCAGCTCGTCGCGGCCCAGCACGTTCTCGGGGTGGCCGTCGCAATCGGTCCAGGCCCAGAATTTCTCCAGGATCCAGGCCGCCTGGCCCACCGGCGAATCCACCAACCCATAGCCGACCGTCTGCGGCCGGGTGCTCTGCTCCTTGGAATAGCCGGAATCCCAATCCTTGTAGTGCTGCATGCCTGCAAGCGCACTTTGCTCCAGGGGCGTGAGGCTGTCGAAGGTGGCGGGGTCGGGCTCCACGATCACCATGTTGAGGTGGATCGCCTCACAGTTGCCCAGGTTCTGCATGCCGATCGCGGTCGTCACGGCCGCGCCCCAGTCGCCGCCCTGGGCGAAGTAGCGGTCGTAGCCCAGGCGCAGCATGAGCGCGTTCCACTCCCGGGCGATCTTGTCGATGTTCCAGCCGGGCTTGCTGGGCTTGCCCGAGAAGCCGTATCCCGGCAACGCCGGACACACGACGTGGAAGGCATCGGCGGCGTCTCCGCCGTGGGCCGGCGGATCGACCAGCGGCTCGATCACCTTGTGGAATTCGACCAGCGAGCCCGGCCAGCCGTGGGTCATCAACAATGGCCGCGCCTGCGGATGCGGCGAGCGCTGGTGGATGAAATGGATGTCGACGCCGTCGAGCGTGGTGATGAATTGCTCGAAGCGGTTGAGCCGGGCCTCGCGGGCACGCCAGTCGTAGTGGTTCTGCCAGTAGCGGCAGACCTCCTGCACGTAGGCCAGCGGAATGCCCTGCGACCAGTCGTCGACCACTTCCCTTTCCGGCCAGCGCGCCCGTGCCAGCCGCTGGCGAAGATCTTCCAGGACCGCATCGGGCACGGCGATGCGAAAGGGTCGGATGGCTTCGCTCATGGCAACCTCCACAGTTCGGTCTGAAGATGAGGTCCGATCCTAGCCGGGCACGATGCCGACCCGCAATCCGACCTGGTTGGTGGTTTAATCCGGCCTCAGCCCCTTGCACCGGCTCTGGAGATGCCCTTGACCACGCCCGCCGACTCCGCTCCCCCCCTGCTCAGCGAGCGCCGCGGCGCCGTGGGCGTGATCACCTTCAACCGGCCCGAGCGCCGCAACGCCCTGTCGCCGCAACTGCTGGACGAGCTGTGCAGGGTGCTCGCCGGCTGGGCGGAGCGCGGCGAGGTGCGCGCGGTGGTGATCACCGGCGCCGGGTTCGAAGCATTCTCCGCCGGCTACGACATCCGCGCCATCGAGACCGTGGGTCCGGCCGGCCAGGCGCGCGATGCCGATGGCCCGCGCGGCACGCCCTTCGAGCGCGCCCTGGCCGCGGTCCGCGACTTCCCCTACCCCACCATCGCCATGATCAACGGCCATTGCTTCGGCGGCGCCCTGCATCTCGCACTGTGCTGCGATCTGCGCATCGCCGCCGACCACATCACCATGGGCATGCCGCCGGCGAAGCTCGGCGTGGTCTACGGCGCGGAGGGCCTGTGGCAGTTCCTCCAGGTGCTGGGCAGCGCCCGCACCCGCGAACTGTTCTTCACCGGGCGCAGCTACCGCGGCGCGGAACTGCGCCGCCTCGGCATCGTCGAGCACTGGGTGAACGCCGACCAACTGGCGCCGACCGTCTTTGCGCTGGCCGACGAGATCGGCCGCAACGCGCCGCTCGCGCTGCGCGGCATCAAGCACATCCTCAACCGCCTGGAAGACCCGGCGCTCGACCCGGAGCTGAAGGCCGAGGCCGGCCGCCTGGTGGCGGAAGCCTTTGCCAGCAGCGATCTCCAGGAAGGACAGCGAGCCTTTCTGGAAAAACGCCGGCCACGCTTCACTGGCCACTGAAACCCGAACCGGCGCAATCCTCCGCGCCCTGCTTTTTCTTCGAGAGCCGACACCTGTTTCTTCGAGAGCCGACACCTATGCGCTTCCGACTAGCGAAATGGATCATGGATCACCGCGGCCTGGTAGCCGTCAGCTTCATCCTGGCGACACTGCTGTTTTCCCTGGGCCTTCCCCAGGTGCAGATCCGCACCATCTTCAAGGATCTGCTGCCGACCGACGATCCCTTCGTACAGGTGCACTTCGATCATCCGAACTTCGGCAATCCGCTGCTGATCTCGGTGATGGTCAAGCGCACGCAGGGCGACATCTACAACGCCGAGACCCTGGCCAAGGTCTGGAAGCTGACGCGGGATCTGGATCTCGTCCCCAAGACCAACCACGACACCCTGACCTCCATTTCCACCGAAAAGCTGCGCTTTGCCGAGGCCACGCCCGATGGCCTCAACATGCAGCCGCTGATGGGCAACAAGCCGCCCACCACGGCGGCCGAGGTGGCGGAATTTCGCCGCAACGTGGCGATGTCGCCCAACGCCCGGCTGTTCTACATCTCGCCGGATGAAACCGCGACCCTGATCACGGTCGCGTTTCTCGATTCGGTGGATTACGGCGAATCCTTCGCCGCCGTTCAGGAGCTGATCGAGAAGGCGCGGGATGCAAACCATGAAGTCCACGTCGCCGGCCAGCCGACCCTGACCGGCTGGGTCTACCGGCTCCAGCAACAGACCTACAGCATTTTCGCGGTCACCATCCTCGCGCTGATGGTGGCGCTGGTGTTCTACATGCGCAACATCGCCGGGGTGGTCACGCCCATTCTGTGCGCCGCGGTGGCCGGGCTGTGGGGCTTCGGCTTCATCGGCTGGCTGGGGCGGCCGATCGAGCCGCTGCTGATGATCGTGCCGCTGCTCCTGGTCGCGCGCTCGTTCTCCCACTGCGTGCAGTACACCGAGCGCTACTACGAAATCCTGTTGCAGGTGAAGGATCGCCGCAAGGCGGCCGAGATCACCATGGGCATCATGATGGCGCCCTCCATCCTCGGCATCATGACCGACGTGTTCGGCATCGTCTTCATCGCGGTCGCGCCCATCACCACCATGGTCAACCACGCCCTGTTCTGCGGTTTCTGGGCGCTGTGGATCATTCCCACCGGAGTGTTCCTGATCTCGATCCTGCTGTCCTACCTGCCGGCACCGAAGAACATCGAAAACATCGTCGGGGGCAAGGAAAAGGAATCCGGCATCCATCTGCTGGAGGACAAACTGCTCACCGGAATTGCGCGCACCACGGTCGGCAAACCCGCCGTCGCCACGCTCGCCGTCACCGTCGTAGTCGCCGCGGTTTCGGTCTGGCTGAACGCGCAGATCAAGATCGGCAATCCCGTCGAGGGCAGCAACCTGCTCTGGTACGAATCCGAATACAACACCGCCGTGCGCGCCATCAATGCCCATTTTCCCGGCATGAACACCCTGGAAATCGTGCTCGAGGCCAAGGCCGAGGACCGCGACCGCCGTGTCGCGCGCACGCCCGACGCCGTTGCCGTTTCGAAGCAGCTCCAGCGCCTGCTGGAAGCCGACCCGGAGGCACCGCCGCGCGCCACGCTATCCTTCACCGACTACATGCAGGAAGTGTTTCGCCTCTATTCGGGCGGCAACCCCAAGTGGCTGGAACTCGACCTCACCGAAGAGGCCGTCGCCGCCGCCGGCTTCGCCGCTACCTTTGGCTCCGACCCACTGAATTTCGCCACCGTCGCCGACTTCCAGTTCCAGAATTCCACCGTGTCGGCCTGGTTCAAGGACAACAAGCAGGAAACCGTGGATGCGGCGCTCGCCAGTGCGCGCCGCGCGGTTGCCGCCGTCGGCGAGGACCATCCCGAATTTCGCGTGCGCCTGGGTACCGGGATGATCGCGCTGCAACAGGCCATGAACAACGTGGTCGAGCGCTACCACTGGTTCATTCTCGGCCTGGTGAATCTGGCGGTGATGGTGATCGCCGCCTACGCCTATCGCTCCGTGGTGGCCGCCTTCATCCTGCTGGTACCGGTGAATCTGTCCAACTTCATGCTGGGTGCCGCCATGTACGTGCTCGGCATCGGCATGGACATCAATGCCACCATCGTGGCGGTGATGGGCGTCGGCGTCGGCATCGACTACGGCATCTATCTGCTGAGCCGCATCTGCGAGGAATACACCGCGCGCAACCACGACCTCGCCGAGGCCATCCGGGCCGCGCTCACCACCACCGGCAAGGCCATCATGTTCACCGCAACCATCATGCTGATCGGCATCCTGCCCTGGTACTTCCTCTCGGATCTGAAATTCATGGCCGACATGGGCATGCTGCTGGTGGCGATCATGCTCATCAACATGGTGTTGGCGCTGGTCGTGCTGCCGCTGGTGGTGTGGTTCGTGAAGCCGAAATTCCTCGCGCGCGACGACCTGATCGTCGGCGAGCAGGTCGATCTGGCGCAATTCGGCCGCGGCACCGCACCTCTCTGATCGCTCCCCGGCCCGAGCCGTGTCGCACGCAGGTGTCGGCGCCGTCTGCCAGGCCATCGCGGCAAAACGCCGCGCAATGACCTGTTCCGGGTGCGCGGCGCACCGATGAACACGGCGGGCGACGCGCCGGGTCGCATTCACTCCCCGAACGGCACCCTCCTGGATCTGTTCCTGATCTTCCTGCGCCTGGGCCTGACCTCGTTCGGCGGCCCCATCGCGCATCTGGGTTACTTCCGCGATGAGTTCGTAACGCGGCGGCGGTGGCTGACCGAACGCAGCTACGCGGATCTGGTGGCGCTGTGCCAGTTCCTGCCGGGCCCGGCCAGCAGCCAGGTGGGCATGGCGATCGGTCTCGCCCGGCACGGCTACGGCGGCGCGCTGGCCGCCTGGGCCGGGTTCACGCTGCCCTCGGCGCTGGCCATGATCCTGTTCGCGCTCGGCCTCGCCCGCCACGGCGAGCTGGTGCCGGCGGGCGCGCTGCACGGGCTCAAGATCGTCGCCGTGGCGGTGGTCGCGCAGGCGGTGTGGGGCATGGCGCGCAGCCTGTGCCCGGACGCACCGCGCGTGACGCTGATGGCGCTCGCGGCCTGCGCGGTGCTGGCGC
>DASUDS010000109.1:0-10266 GCA_036275455.1 Porticoccaceae bacterium | reverse complement strand
GCCGATCAGCAGGATGGTGCCGTTCTCGACGTAGGGCAGAAAGGCGTCCTGCTGGGCCTTGTTGAAGCGGTGCACCTCGTCGACGAACACGATGGTGTCGCGGTCATTCGCGGCGCGCTCGGCCTCGGCGCGGGCGATCGCGGCGCGGATTTCCTTGACCCCTGCGAGCACCGCCGACACCGCCTCGAAATGGGCCGCGGCGCGCGCCGCGATCAGCCGCGCCAGGGAGGTCTTGCCGGTGCCCGGCGGCCCCCAGAACACCAGCGAATGGCAGTGACCCTGCTCGATGGCGGCGCGCAGCGGCTTGCCCGCGCCGAGCAGATGCTGCTGCCCGGCGAATTCGGCGAGCTCGCGCGGGCGCATGCGATCGGCCAGCGGCGCGTAGCGGGATGCCGTGGGCTCAGTCATTTCGCAAGCTCGGTCATTCCGCAAGCTCGGTCATTCCGCAAGCTCAGTCATTCCGAAAGCTCAGTCATCCCGAAAGACGTCCACCCCCGGGGGCGGGACGAAGTGAAAAATGGCGGGGTTGAGCACCGGGTTCAGCTCGACGTCGCGCAGCTCCACCACGGTGCGCTGGCCGAGGCTGTCGACCATTCGGATCGCGGTGGGTGCGCCGGCGGCGAAGTCCAGCTCGACTTCGGCATAGACCGCGTCCGTGGCCAGCGGCCGCAGCAGGATGCGCGTGATCTTGCCCTCCGCGAAGGCGCACACGCGAAACTCCTTCAGCACCTGCTCGGCATCGCCCACCAGCAACGCGGCGGGCGAGTTGTCGAGCTGGTGGCGCAGGGCCTTGACCGTCACCTGTTCGAGATCCGGATCATAGACCCAGATGTTGCTGCCATCGGCCACCACGGTCTGTTCGTAGGGCGGCTCGGCAACCCAATAGATGCGCCCGGGCTTGGCGAGTTGCAGGACGCCGGCGCTGGTCTGCAAGAGATGGCCGTCGGCCGCGGTGACGCGCTGTTCGAAATTCGCGCTCAAGCCACGCAGCCGCGCCAGCTGTTCGCCGAGCAGCTTGCCGCCGTCGGGGCAGGCGCCCTCCGCCGCGGCCAGGGCGCCGGCGCTGCTCCAGCACAGCAGGCAGGCCAGCAGCAGGCGCCGCGTCAGTCTCCGCATCAGTCGCGCTCCCGGTTGGGTGCCAGCACCTCGCGGCTGCCGTTGCTGTTCATGGCGGTGACCACGCCGGCGGCCTCCATGGCCTCGATCAGCCGCGCCGCGCGGTTGTAGCCGATGCGCAGCTTGCGCTGCACCGAGGAGATCGAGGCGCGGCCGCTGCTGATCACGAATTCGACCGCCTCGTCGTAGAGGGCATCGCTCTCGGCATCGCCCTCCCCGCCGCCCTCGGCGTCGGCGTAGCCGGGCACCGGGATCGCGCCGGTGGCGCCCTCGTCGGTGATTTCGCTGAGGTAGTCCGGGCGGCCGCGCCGGCGCCACTCCTCGGCGACTTTGTGTACCTCGTGATCGGCGACGAAGGCGCCGTGGACCCGGATCGGCACCGAGGTGCCGGTGGGCAGATAGAGCATGTCGCCGTGGCCGAGCAGCTGCTCGGCGCCGCCCTGATCGAGGATGGTGCGGGAGTCGATCTTGGACGATACCTGGAAGGCGATCCGGGTGGGCACGTTGGCCTTGATCAGCCCGGTGATGACATCCACCGAGGGCCGCTGGGTGGCGAGGATCAGGTGGATGCCGGCGGCGCGCGCCTTCTGCGCGATGCGCGCGATGAGCTGCTCCACCTTCTTGCCGACGATCATCATCATGTCGGCGAATTCGTCGATCACCACCACGATGTAGGGCAGCTTGTCGAGCTCGGGCGCCTCCTGGGGATCATGCTCGGTGCGGAACGGCTCGCTGGCATTCCAGGTGGGGTCGCGCAGCGGCGCGCCGGCGGCGCGGGCGTCGTCGAGCTTGCGGTTGTAGCCGGCCAGATTGCGCACGCCGAGCTGGGCCATCAACCGGTAGCGGCGCTCCATCTCGCCCACGCACCAGCGCAGCCCGGTGGCGGCATCCTTCATGTCGGTGATCACCGGCGTCAGCAGGTGCGGGATGTCGGCATAGACCGACAGCTCCAGCATCTTGGGATCGACCAGGATCAGCCGCACTTCCTCCGGGGTCGCCTTGAACAGGATGCTGAGCAGCATCGCGTTCACCCCCACCGACTTGCCGGAGCCCGTGGTACCGGCCACCAGTAGGTGGGGCATGCGCGCCAGATCGGTGATCGCCGGTGCGCCGGAGATGTCCTCGCCCAGCGCCAGGCTGAGCGGCGATGCGGCCTCGTCATAGGCCGCCGAGGACAGCACCTGGCGCAGATGCACGGTCTCGCGCACCTCGTTGGGAATTTCGATGCCGACCACCGACTTGCCGGGGATCACCTCGACCACGCGCACGCTGACCACCGCCAGCGAGCGCGCCAGATCCTTGGCCAGACCGGCGATGCGGCTGGCCTTGATGCCCGGTGCCGGCTGCAATTCGAAGCGCGTGATGACCGGGCCGGGCAACACCTCGACCACCTCGGCGGCGATGCCGAAATCCTGCAACTTCAGTTCCAGCTTGCGTGACATCGCCTCCAGCGCCGCGGGCGAAAACCCGCCCTTGGTGGTGGTCGGGGGCAGATCGAGCAGATCGAGCGGCGGCAGCCCGGTGGCCAGCGCTTCGCGAAACAGCGGCTGCTGGCGCTCGCGCTCGACACGGGCGCTGGGCTCGGGTTTTTCTGCCGGCGCGGTGATGGTCGGCTCCTTGCGCTGCGCACGCACTTCGCGGTCGCGTTGCAGCGACTGGCGCCGCCGCGCCACCGCGGTCCGAGTCTCCTCCTCCTCGCGCACCTGCTGCTGGCGCGCCTGCAACCGCCCGCTGGCTTCCGTCCACAGCAGCAGGCAGAGACTGCCCAGATAGTCGGCGACCTTCAGCCAGGACAGGTCGGTGACCACGGTGACGCCGAACAGAAAGGCGCCCAGGAGCAGGAGGGTACTGCCGGCATGGCCGAAGGTATTGGCCGCGGCGGAGGCGATGGCGTCGCCAACCACGCCACCGCCGCCGAAGGGCAGGCGGCCGCCGCCGGCGCCGTATTGCAGGTCGATGAGGGCGCTGCCAGCCGCCAAGAGCAGCACCAGCCCGACCAGGCGCAGCACAAAGGTCAGGCGGTCGAAAATCCAGCCGTCACGCTGGCGCGCGCGGAACACTTGCCAGGCGCGCACCGCGAGCAGTACCGGCACCAGCAGCGCCAGCCAGCCGAGCAGCGAATAGCCGAAATCGGCCAGCCAGGCGCCCAGCGAACCGGCGAGGTTGCGGTAGGGTTCGCCGCTGCCGGTATTGGACCAGCCGGGATCGCGCGGGTCGTGGGAAAGCATGGCGAGCAACAGGTAACTCGCCAGCAGCATCCAGCCGAACAGCGCGCCCTCGCGCCGCATCAGGGCAATGCGCTCGCGCAGCGCCGCGGGGAGTGCGGACGCGGGGCTCGGGGAACGGGTCGATGACCGGACTTTTGCCAAAACGATGGTGTCGGGGGCAATTGGCGAGGCTGGCTAGTGTAATGCATCGGGGCACGGCTTCCCCCGCGGCCGGCTCCGGCGGCGATCGACTATCATGGCGGCCCTTCCTATTCCCCCTCCCGCGACAGGAGCCTGCCATGCCGGATGTCCAGCACCACCGCCTCATCGTTCTCGGCTCGGGACCGGCCGGATGGACCGCGGCGGTCTATGCGGCACGCGCCAATCTGGCGCCTGTGGTCATCACCGGCATCCAGCAGGGCGGCCAGCTCACCACCACCACGGACGTCGACAACTGGCCCGGAGACGCCGACGGAGTCCAGGGTCCGGAGCTGATGATGCGCATGCAGAAACATGCGGAACGCTTTGATACCAAAGTGATCATGGATCACATCGAGCGCGTCGATCTGAGCGCCCGTCCGTTCCGGCTCGAAGGCAGCCAACACTACAGTTGCGATGCCCTGATCATCGCCACCGGCGCCAGCGCGCGCTATCTGGGCCTGCCCTCGGAGCAGGCCTTCCTCGGCAAGGGCGTCAGCGCCTGCGCCACCTGCGACGGCTTCTTCTACCGTGGCCGCAAGGTGGCGGTGATCGGCGGCGGCAACACCGCGGTCGAGGAGGCGCTGTACCTCTCCAATATCTGCGCCGAAGTGACGCTGGTCCACCGCCGCGACCAGCTGCGCGCCGAGAAGATCATGCAGGACAAGCTGTTCGAGCGCGCCCGCACCGGCAATGTGCGGTTGCTGTGGAACCATGCGCTGGACGAAGTCCTGGGTGATGCCAGCGGGGTCACCGGGGCGCGGGTACGGGCCACCGCTGACGGCGCCATCCGGGAGCTGGCCGTCGACGGCGTCTTCATCGCCATCGGCCACGCCCCCAACACCGGCATCTTTGCCGGCCAGCTGGAGATGGAGAACGGCTACCTCCGGGTCCAGGGCGGACTGGCCGGCAATGCCACCGCCACCAGCGTGCCCGGGGTGTTCGCCGCCGGCGACGTGGCCGATCACGTCTACCGCCAGGCGGTGACCTCGGCCGGCACCGGCTGCATGGCGGCCCTGGACGCCGAACGCTTTCTCGACCAGCACTGACCGGCACGGCCACCGGCCCGCCCTTGCCCCATGCGCCTGCCCTTTCTGGACGCGGAGCGCCCGGCGTTTCCGGCCCCGGAACGGGCCTTGCGCGAGCCCAACGGCCTGCTCGCCGCGGGCGGCAACCTGCGCGTCGCGACCCTGCTCGACGCCTACCGGCGCGGCATCTTTCCCTGGTTCGAGGCCGGCCAGCCGCCGTTATGGTGGAGTCCGGATCCGCGCGCGGTGCTCTTTCCGGAGCACATCCACGTCAGCCGCACCATGGCGCGGCTGCTGCGCCGCGGTGCCTACCGGATCACCAGCGACCGGGACTTCGCCGCCGTCGTCCAGGCTTGCGCGGCGCCACGCAAGGGTGCGCCGGGCACCTGGATCCTGACCGAGATGATCGCCGCCTACCGGGCACTGCACGCGGCGGGTCATGCCCACAGCGTGGAATGCTGGATCGACGACGAACTCGCCGGCGGGCTCTACGGCGTCGCCGTGGGCCGGGTGTTCTGTGGCGAGTCGATGTTCAGCATCCGCCCCAACGCCTCCAAGCTGGCGCTGATCCATCTCGCCCGCGCCCTGGCCGCCAGCGGCTTCACCCTGATCGACTGCCAGGTGGGCAATCCCCATCTCGGCTCACTGGGCGCGACCGCGATACCGCGAGCGGCGTTTCTGGAGCACCTGCGCGACGGTCTTGGCCAGCCACCCCCGGCTTGGCCGGGCGCAAAAATTTCCGCTATGGTTGAGCTATCACCACCGCGGAATTGAGGCCATGACCCGCGACATCAGCCCGGACCTGGAAAAGATCCGGCTGTACCTCACCGAGCCCCATCCGTGCAGCTATCTGCCCGACCGCCAGGCGACCACCGCCTTCGTGGATCCGCGCGTGGAAGTCGATGCGGAGCTCTACAACCGCCTGTCCGACATGGGGTTTCGGCGCAGCGGCCGCTACGTCTACACACCGCGTTGCGCAAGCTGCAAGGCCTGCATCCCGATCCGCATCGACGCCGCAGCCTTCACGCCCAACCGCGTCCAGCGCAAGTGTCTGAATCGAAACCGGGATCTGACCGTCGCGCTGGTGGACAACGTGGATCTCGACGAGCACTACCCGCTGTATGAGCGCTACATCAGCCTGCGCCACAGCGAGGGCGACATGTATCCGCCCTCGCGCGCCCAGTATCAGGACTTCATCGGCCGCCCCTGGCACTCCACCAGCTTCCTCGAACTGCGCCACCGCGGCCGACTGCTGGGCTGCGCGGTGACCGACTGGCTGCGCAACGGCCTGTCGGCGATCTATACCTATTTCGATCCCGCGGAAGAGCGCCGCAGCCTGGGCACCTTCGCCATCCTCAAGCAGATCGAAACCGTGCTCGCGCAGGGCAAACGCTACGTCTATCTGGGTTTCTGGATTCGCGATTCCGCGAAGATGAACTACAAGATCCGCTACCGGCCCGCGGAGTTGTTCGTCAACGACGCCTGGCTGCGGATCGGTTGAACGCGCCAACCGGGTCTCGCATCGGGCAGGCGATGGCGGCCGGACAGACGACACGAAAGCGCCACCGAGATCTCACCGCTGTCTTCCCAAGAACTGTCTTCCCAAGAACTGTCTTCCCAAGAACTGTCTTCCCAAGAACTGTCGTCGCAAGAACTGTCTTCGCGACCACCGGCAGCGCAATCACCGGCAGCGCAATCACCGGCAGCGCAACCACTGGCAGGCCGTCCCCCGGGCGGTAGACCGCCGCTGCTAGAATGGCGTCCATGCTGACGCTTGCCTTCGACAACCGCTTCCATGAGCTGGGCGATGACTTCTTCACGCCGCTGCGGCCCAGCGGCTTTGCCAATCCGCGCCTGGTCGCCGCCAATCCCGATGCCGCCGCGCTGCTCGGCCTCGATCCGGAAGTGCTGCATTCCCCGGAGTTTCTCGCCTGGGTCAGCGGCAATGCCGACGCGCTTGGCAGCGCGCCCCTGGCGATGGTCTACAGCGGCCACCAGTTCGGCGGCTACACCCCGCAGCTCGGCGACGGTCGCGGCCTGCTGCTCGGCCAGGTACGGACCGCGCAGGGGCTGGTCGATCTGCACCTCAAGGGCGCCGGCAGGACGCCCTACTCCCGCTTCGCCGATGGCCGCGCCGTGCTGCGCTCGACGATCCGCGAATATCTGGCGGGCGAAGCCCTGCACGGCCTGGGCGTGCCCAGCACCCGCGCCTTGGCGATCGCCGGCAGCGATGAGCCGGTGATCCGCGAGCGCGTGGAGACCGGCGCCATGCTGATCCGCCTGGCGCGCACCCACATCCGCTTCGGCTCCTTCGAATACTTCCACTACCGGCAGCGGCCGGACCTGGTGCAGGCGCTGGCCGATCACGTCATCGCCACCTACCTGCCCGCGGCCGCCCATGCCGCCGAACCCTACGTCGCCCTCTTCCGCCACGCGGTGCAGGCCACGGCGCGGCTGATCGCCCACTGGCAGGCGGTGGGTTTCTGCCACGGCGTGATGAACACCGACAACCTGTCGATCCTGGGCGAAACGCTGGATTTCGGCCCCTACGGCTTTCTCGATGCCTATGCGCCCGGCCACATCTGCAACCACTCCGATCACGAAGGCCGCTACGCCTACGACCGCCAGCCCGCGATCGGGCTGTGGAACTGCAACGCCCTCGCCCACGCGCTGAGCACCCTGATTCCCGTGGCCGCACTGCGCGAAGTGCTGCTCGAATACGAACCCCTGCTGCTCGCCGAGCTGCGCCGCCACCAGCGCGCCAAGCTGGGCCTTGCCCGGGAACTGCCCGGTGACGACGCCCTGATCGACGACCTGCTGGCGCTGCTTGCCCGCGACGGCATCGACTACACGCTGTTCTTCCGCACCCTGTGCGAATTCGCGCCCGGCACCGCCAACGCGCCGCTGCGCGACCTGTGTCGGGATCGCGACGCCTGCGACACCTGGGCACGGCGCTACGCGCAGCGGCTGGCCGCCGAAGCGCGCACGGATGCCGAGCGCGGCGCGGCGATGCGCGCGGTGAACCCCAGGTACCTGCTGCGCAACTATCTCGCCGAAACCGCGATCCGCAAGGCCGAAGACGAAGGCGATTACCGCGAGATCGAGATCCTCCGCGCCCTGCTCGCCCGCCCCTGCGACGAACAACCCGAATTCGCCCGCTACGCCGCGCCGCCACCCGACTGGGGGCGTAAACTGGCGATCAGCTGTTCCTCCTGAGCCGCCCATGAAGCGTCCCGCTCATCTTCCGCACCGCGGCCTGGCCACGCCGTTGCTCGCCCTCGCCGCATTGCTGCTGGCGACCCTGCCGGCACGCGCCGGCGAGGTGGTGATCCCGCTCACCCTGGAACCCCGCCACCTCAATACCGCGGTCGCCAAGGCACTGGAGCTGGATGCCAACGGCCGCGCGGCGCTGGCCGAGAACAGTTGCAACCGGGTCGAGGTGGCCGCACCCAGCACCCGCATCGACCAGCAATTTCTCCAGCTCGAACTCCAGCTGACGGTGACCACCGGGGTGGAGCTGATGGGCGGCTGCGCCAATCCCGATCCCTGGCACGGCCGCATGGTGGTAACGCTGGAACCCAGCGTCGATGTCTCGGGGCTGGCGGTCAAATTCCATCCGGCCACCATGGCGCTGGTTCGTACCGACGGCACCGAAGGCCTGCTCAGCCAGCCGGTGCGCGCCCTCGTCGAAAGCCTGCTGCTGCCCCAGCTCGGCCTGATGCGGGTCGATCTCGCCGGCCCGCTCGGCGCCATCGACGGCCTGCTCGCCGAAGTGATGGGCAGCGCCGCCGGCGCGGCTCCGGCGCTGGCGGAGCGCACCCGCATCCAGACATTGCAGGTAGTGCCCGAGGGGCTGGAGGCGAAGCTGCAATTCACCGTCGCGCCGCGCACCCTGATCGCGGCCGCCGAGCCGCCGCTCGATCCCGCCGAACTGACGCAGTGGTCCACGGTGGAAGACGAGCTGGACGGGTTTCTGACCATCATCATCACCCTGCTCGCGGAGGCCGCCAAGGCGCCGGACCTGCGCTATGAACTGCTCGGCGTGCTGCTCGATGCGCGCTATGCCATCGCCCTCGCGCTCACCGAGAACCAGCCCGAGGGCGATCCGATCCGCAGCCTGTTCATCGATGCCTGGAACCGTCTGCGCCCCCATCTCGGCGAACTCGAATCCCTGCCGGTTCCCGGTTTCGATCAGGACCTGCGCCTGATCGGATTCATCGCCGGCGGCGACGCGCTCCGCGCCCTGGATGCACTCGGCCCCGAGTACGGCATCGAGATCAATCGCGATGGCCTGCGCAGGCTGGCGCGGCTGCTGCTCGCCGAGGGCGCACCGGCCTCGTTCACGCCGCTGCCGCTGGAAGTGAATCAACGGCTGCAACGCCTGTTCCAGCTGGATTCCGACCCGAGCGCCAGCCAGAGCCCGCCGCTGGTCGAAACGCTGGTGCGCTGGCTGGTGCCCGCGGCCTGGGCCGCCCAGATGCCGGAGGTCGCCTACCAGGTACCCAAGCCGGCGCAACTGCAAACTTATCTCGAACAGATCGCCGCACTGCTGGAATTTCAGGCCAGCGACCGCATCCAGCGCAGCAAGAAGATCCCCGAACGCCTGACCGGCCATTTCGGCATCCTGGTCAGCACCACGGCCTGGAAGGAATCCTGCTGGCGGCAGTTCACCGGCACGCCCCGCCAGCCCAAGGTGCTGCGCTCGCCGGTCGGCGCGCTCGGCATCATGCAGATCAACGGCCGGGTGTGGCGCGGCCTCTACGACCTCGGCCGGCTGGCCGACGACGTGGGCTACAACATCGCCGCCGGGACGGAAATTCTCGAGCACTATCTGGCCGATTACGCGCTGCGCCGCGGCGAGCACCGCCAGCCGGGCGGCGACGACAACCTGATGCGCGCCACCTACGCCGCCTACAACGGTGGACCGGGGCAATTGTCGCGCTACCGCCGCACCGACACCCCGAAGCAGCTGCGCGCCATCGACAACGTATTCTGGGATTACTACCAACAGGTCCGGGCCAAGGGGGAGCCGGAGATTTCCACCTGCTATCCGGTGGTGTCCTGATAGCCGGTGGTGTCCTGATAGCCGGCGGTTTCCCGATCTCCGGCGGTTTCCCGATCTCCGGTGGTTTCCCGATTTCCAGTGAAGTCCCGAGACCGGGCGTCCCGAGCCGGGATCAGCCGCCGCGCGGCGCCAGGCCCAACTGCACCACCACGACCCCCGCGACGATCAACCCCAGCCCGCACCAGGCCGTGAAGTTCAGCGCCTGGCCATACAGCAGCCAGCCCAGCAGCGCGACCAGGGCGGTGCCAACACCGGACCAGATCGCGTAGGCAACCCCGACCGGCACCACCTTCAGCGTCAGCGCAAGCAGATAGAACGCCAGCCCGTAGCCGATCGCCACCGCCAGCGAGGGCAGCGGCCGGGTGAAACCTTCGGCCGCCTTGAGCGCCGAAGTGGCCAGCACTTCGGCGAGAATGGCAAAGGTCAGATACCACCAGTGCATGGCGCGGCTCAACGCTTGCGCGCCAGGGTCAGGCCATCGCCGACCGGCACCAGGCTCAGGTCGACCCGATCGTCGCCGTGCAACGCGCGATTGAAAGCCTGGATCGCGCGGGTATCGGCATCGGCGCTGGCGCCGTCCAGCACCCGGCCGTCCCAGAGCACGTTGTCGACCACCATCAGCCCGCCCGGCCGCAGCAGGGGTAGACACTGC